>JAESTV010000211.1 GCA_016763475.1 Roseicyclus sp. | reverse complement strand
TCACCCGCGTGTCACCCCCGCGTTTGGGCACATCCGGGTTGCGTTTGCTGCAACCCGGAGTAACGGGCAGTTTAGCCGTCGCGCATGGCCGGAACAAAGCCGTGGTGCTCCTCATAATGCTGCAGCAACCGCTGCAAGCCGATCTTCAGCACCACCTTGCCAGAGCGCGCGGACCAACCGAGCCGCTTTTCGGCTGATTCCAACCCTTCAAGGAAACAGCAGACCCGCATAACCACGTCAGCCAACCCCGGCCCAAGGGCATCCATCGCCTCCGATACCCGTTTGCGCGCCGCACTGGGGCCTTCACCGATACCGCCGTCAGTCATGAAACCGCCGCGGTCTGAACCGGTCAGAAACCGGTCCCAGTTCTGCCCCACACGAGGGCCCATCTGGGCGCGCTCGAAATCTTCGCGCAGGCGTTCCCCTGCCTGTACCAACTCAGGCCCCAGAAACGCTTTGCCGTCGGTGCCTTTGCGACGGGCCAATCCCGCCAACGGCGATTCGGCCAGGTTGACCCGCAACTTTTGCCGCGTGCCGCCTTCCCCCTTCACGGTGCGGGTGCCCCAGGTGGCATGCTGGCCCTGAAAATTACTGGGGCCTTCGGCAAATCCTGCGCTGCCAAGGCGGCGTTTACGGTCCTCTTCCAGAAGCCGTTTCAGCGCCGTCTTTCCCACATGGGTGATGCCGTACCGCGCGATCTTGCCGCCCTGTTGCAGGCACGAGATCCAGTCCTTTACCGCAAAAGCCTGTGCCACGCGGCGGTCCACAACTGCGGTGCGGGTCTGGTCCCCTTCCGGGCCCTGTCGCAGCACCACAGCTTTGTCCATGTCCTGAGCGACCGCCAGAATCGCACCGGTTTCACACAGGCGGCGAAGAATACGCCTGGCTTCACGGGTAATCAGCGCCTCATCTTGGATTGGCGTCCGAATTTGAGCAGTCATGCGCCATGTCTCCTTATTAGTCCTATTGGTCTTGGTGGTGTTCGGGGCTTGCCGGGTTGCCTCCGCCAGGCAGCTTAGGGCCTCATCTATCAAAGGGTCGTCACGCCGGGCTTCGATTTGCTGCACCCGCCGACAAATCGTTGAGGGTGCTTGCCCGGATCGTTTCGCGATCTCCCGCAGGGACTGCCCCGCTGCAACATGTGCCAGGTATTGTTGTGCCGCCTCAGGCACCCATCCTGGTATTCCAGTGCAGTTTGAAGGTTTGGTGGGAGCGGTTTGGGTCATGGCCATAGGGCCCTTTGATACACGGGATAATCCGTGCAGAATTCCGCCGTATTGATTACTGAATGGTTAAAATCTGTGGATAAGTCTCAAATTGTTGCCAAATCGTAAACAACTTGTAAGGGTCCGCCCGGCCGCCATTCGTCTGGCGCAACGGGGGGGGAATTCGGGTCAATCTGTTGGGACATCTTGTCCAAATGGAGTTGCCAAAATGACCGACCTGACAAGCCACCTCTCCGCCATGCGCCGCCCCAGTTTGCTGGTCCGCGCCGCTACAATGGCCTGTGAAACAGGGGATGCGCACCGGCGAGCCAAACGCCGACCCTTCACCAAGCTATTGGCGGAAGAAGAGATGTTGAATGCGGCGCGTATGGGCGGCGGAATGGGGTATTCACCCACGCGCCACGTGCAGGTGATGAGTGCATTACTGGCGGCTGCACGGGCGGTGAGTTAGACGATTCGGGGCAATTGCACATCACGCGGGCGCTGTAGGTGCCCGCGCCTGTGCCCGCGCTGTTTCCTTGCCAATCCCCGTACCAACTCCCGTACCAACTCCCGCGCCCGCGCCTGTTGCCGCGCCTGAGCCTGTGGATAAGTCTGGCGCTTGGTCACATTCCGTGCCCGGCGCTTAAGTCACGCCATGGTGTGCGCCGATTTATATAAACGCATCCGGCATCGAGGCCTTCTTCTGGGTCATATAGGCGCGTAGCTCTTCGTCGGTGGCAGGATCCAGGGGCGGTTGTTGGTAGTCGGCCAACATACGGTCCACTTTTGCCGCGGCAAGTTCGTAGGTTGAGCGGCTGCCCTCTTCGGACCAGGTCTCGTAGGGTTTGTAATCGAGAACCCCAGAGCGCCAGAATGCGGTTTGGTAGTTCTCCTGAGTATGTTCACACCCCAGGAAGTGGCCGCCGGGTCCAACTTCCCGTAACGCCCCCATGGCCTGGGCGTTTTCATCGGTTGCAATGCCCTCAGCCAGCTTGTGCAAACAGCCCAATTGATCTGCATCCATCACAAATTTTTCCGGTGACGCCGCAAGGCCGCCTTCCAGCCAGCCGCAGGCGTGTAACATGAAGTTCACCCCAGCCAGAAGCGCCACGTTCAGGGAATTCGAGGTCTCGTAACCGGCCTGGGCGTCGGGAATTTTTGAGCCATTGAACGACCCGCCTGAGCGGTACGGCAACCCAAGACGGCGGGTGAGCTGGCCTGCCCCATAGGTGATTTGCGCCGCCTCAGGGGTGCCAAAGGTCGGGGCGCCCGAGTTCATGTCGATCGAGGTCACAAACGCACCCATGATCACCGGGGAGCCGGGTTTCACCAACTGGCTATAGGCCACACCGGCCAAGCCTTCGGCCATCACCTGGGTCAGGGTGCCCATGACCGACACCGGCGCCATTGCCCCGCCCACAATGAACGGCGAGATGATCGAGGCCTGGCCCGCTTCCGCGTAATGTTCCATTGCACCCATCATCACGCTGTCAAAGGTCAGCGGAGAGTTGATGTTGATAAGCGAGGTCATGACCGTGTTGGTGGCAACCACGTCTGACCCAAAGAGGATTCGCGCCATTTCAATCGAATCGAGCGCGCGCGATGGTTCGGTGACGGACCCCATGAACGGTTTGTCAGACAGCGTCATGTGGGCATAAAGCATATCGAGGTGACGCTTGTTCACCGGCACATCCGTCGGTTCACACACCGTGCCGCCGGAATGGTGCAGCCATTTCGACATGTAGCCCAGTTTCACAAACTTCTCGAAATCCGCCATGGTTGCGTAGCGGCGGCCACCGGCCAGATCATGGACAAACGGCGGGCCGTAAACCGGGGCAAGCACCAGATTGCGGCCGCCGATTTCCACATCACGGGCGCGATTGCGGGCGATTTGAGTGAACTTGGCCGGGGCGGTCCTGATCAGCTCGCGCGCAAGGCCACGGGGGATATGAACCCGCTCCCCCTGCACATCTGCGCCTGCGTCACGCCAGCGCTGCAACGCCGCCGGGTTTTCGACAAACATGACGCCAATCTCTTCCAGCACCGTCTCGGCGTTGGTCTCAATAATATCGAGGGCCTCATCGTGGAGGATGTCGAGGTTGGGAATGTTGCGCTCGATAAAACGTGCGCTTTCAAAGCTGACAGCGCTGCGTGACGCCCGCCGCGCCGCGCCGCCGCCGCCCCGTACCCGGCGCTTTGCACCTGTATCGACCTGTTCCGCTTCGCCCATGATACCCTCCAAAGGCTGAACCTGTTGTCTTGTGAGTAACCTGCCGGGGCGGTGTGGTGTCGGCGAATTGCGTCATGTGAGGGGCGGATGCGACATGCAGGACGCAAGCTGCCCTTGCTGGTTGTGGCGGGGGGAATTGTGACCGGAGGCTGGATCAACCGGATTACAACCACGATATCCTTGATCCGGGTATGTCTGTGCGCCCGCTGCGTACCCTTTTGCCCCTGACGTGGCGGTTCCGGTTGATGGCAAAGGTGAGCATCATCCGCAGGCCTCGCGAATCGGCTGCGCCCGGCCCCAGTGCCGGTGCGGCTTCATCCATAGCGCCGGGGTCGGCGTGAGCGTGCATGGGAGGGGCGAAATTTGACGGAACTCTATCGGTTCTTAATCGGCCACAGGAGCGCGCACACATCTGACGTGATGATATCACCCGCTGAAATTGCGCCGTTTCTTCCGGTGCCGGAATTGTTTGCCACTGCGGATCAGTGGCCCGAAAATTGGGCAATGGCGCGGCTGCCGCCATTACGCGTTGATGTCCCTCGCCAGCTAGCCCTTGCAGCCCCCTGCCCTGCGGCTTAATCGAACTTGCATGAACATCGCCGCTGTCCCTGACCCCGCCAACCATGAACGCCTGCTGATTATTGATTTCGGCAGTCAGGTCACGCAATTGATCGCCCGCCGTCTGCGCGAGCTGAATGTCTATTGTGAGATCCATCCGTTCCAGAATGTCACCGACGCTTTCCTTGAGGAGTTCGCGCCCAAGGCAGTGATCCTGTCCGGTGGGCCTGCAAGTGTGGTTCATGACGGGTCGCCACGACCGCCAGAATCGGTGTTCACCCGTGGCGTGCCGGTGCTTGGCATTTGTTATGGCCAGCAGGTCATGATGGAGATGTTGGGGGGCAAGGTTGAAGGTGGCAAGATTTCCGGCGGCGGCGGCACCGCCGAGTTTGGCCGCGCCTTTGTTGAGCCTTCCGGGGGCGGGGGGCTTGGCCTTCTGGATGGCTGGTTCACAGATGGGCCTGAGCAGGTCTGGATGTCCCACGGCGACCACGTCAGCCGTTTGGCTCCGGGGTTTGAGGTTTACGGCGTATCGCCAAATGCGCCTTATGCAATCACCGCAGACCTTTCGCGGCGCTTCTTTGCGGTGCAGTTTCACCCGGAGGTGCATCACACGCCCCGTGGCGCAAAATTGTATGAGAATTTCGTTGGTCTGGCCGGCTTCACCGGCGACTGGACCATGGGCGCGTACCGCGAGCAGGCGATAGACGCGATCCGGGCGCAGGTTGGCGACAAACGGGTGATCTGTGCCCTGTCGGGTGGGGTTGATTCGTCCGTGGCGGCGGCATTGCTTCATGAAGCGGTGGGGGACCAGCTGACCTGTGTGTTTGTCGATCACGGGCTGTTGCGGCTTGATGAGGGTGTTGAGGTTGTGGAAATGTTCCGCGACCACATGAACCTGCACGTGATTCACGCCGAAGAACAGGAGCTGTTTCTGGGAGAGTTGGACGGGGTTTCCGACCCCGAAACCAAGCGCAAGATCATCGGGCGGTTGTTCATCGACGTGTTCCAGAAATACGCAACCCGGATTGGCGGCGCGGAGTTCCTTGCCCAGGGCACACTTTACCCCGATGTCATTGAAAGCGTGTCGTTTTCTGGTGGGCCGTCGGTGACAATCAAGTCGCACCACAATGTTGGAGGCCTGCCTGAGAAGATGGGTATGACGCTGGTTGAGCCGCTGCGGGAATTGTTCAAGGACGAGGTCCGCGCGTTGGGGCGCGAACTTGGCCTGCCGGATCATTTCATCGCCCGGCATCCGTTCCCCGGCCCCGGTCTTGCGATCCGTTGCCCCGGTGAGATCACCCGCGCCAAACTGGATATCCTACGCCAGGCCGACGCCGTCTACATCGACCAGATCCGCAAACATGGCCTGTATGATGAAATTTGGCAGGCCTTTGTGGCCATCCTTCCGGTGCGCACCGTGGGTGTGATGGGGGATGGGCGGACCTATGATTTTGCCTGTGCGTTGCGGGCTGTGACTTCGGTAGATGGCATGACAGCGGACTACTACCCGTTCAGCCATGAGTTCCTGGGTGAGACCGCCACACGGATCATCAACGAAGTGCCGGGGATCAACCGGGTGACCTACGACATCACCTCAAAACCACCCGGCACCATTGAGTGGGAATGAGGCGGGCTGGGTGGGGATCCCCGGACGGTTTCTTTGGCACTCGCTTACCCTCTACATGCTGACACTGGCCGCTGTTGTTGCGGTTGAATGGCTGTGGCCGAGGGGGCAGACGCGCGCGCGCGGATGTGGCGGATGTGGCGGATGTGGCGGATGTGATCGTCTGCCTTGGCGGCGGAATTACGGACGGGGTGCTGAACCCCGATAGCCGTCTTCGCGCGGAGCGTTGTGTGGCCCTGTTCAACGCGGGCCGGGTGCTGAACCCCGATAGCCGCGCGGCGTTGCTGGTTTAGTCACGCCATTGGCCACCCGGAGATAGGGACGGTGTGTTAGCGGAACCCGGTTTTGTGATGGCGTGTTAACGGAACGCGGTCAGGCGGCCATCTTCGGTGACAACCAGCAGCATGTCGTTGACCACAATCGGATGCGCCGCAGCTCCTTGGCGCAACTCAACCGAGCCGACAAGCGCGCCGGACTCGGGGCTGAAGAAGCGCACATTGCCGTCACCGGAGGCGACCAGAAGGCGCCCACCGGCAAGGATCGGTCCAAAGTGGGTGAACACAGCCCGGCGGCGGCGTTCGCGATCATTCACATAAAGCGGCAGTTCAGTGCCCCAGACCCGTGCGCCGCTGGACGCATCAAGGCGGATCAGCTCATTGCGGTCAGACACGAAGAACAGAGCGCCGCCGGTCACAAGAACCGGGGAATACGCCCCTTCGTTTGCCTGCCAAAGGTGCGTGCCGCGTGTCACGTCAATGGCCACAACACGGCCTGATTGGTTGCCCGCATAAATGCGGCCATTGGCAATGACCGGGTCACTGGTGACGTCGTTGATGTTGGAATACGCAACGCCATTGCGCCCACCTGCCACCGATGTGGTCCACAGCGCCGCGCCAGAGCGGCGCAGGATGCCGCCAATCTCGCCAGACCCAAACGGCATCACGGCAATGCGGCTGGTGATTGCCGGTGCCGCGCCACCACTGAGGATCGCCGCAGAGGCCGTGCCCGGCACGTTCCAGTCCAGGCGCCCGGTCTCGGCGTCAACCGCCCACCCCTGATTGTTGCGGCTGACCACATAAACCGTGCCGCCGTCGATGGTGGGTGCGCCAATGCCAGCCTCAAGGCGTTGCCGCCAGTGGACGGCGCCGGTGGCGGGGTCCATGGCAATCAGTTCCCCAAATCCGGTGGTCACAAACAATTGACCAGCGGCCAGCGCCAGACCACCACCTGAAACAGAACCGCCGCGGTCAAAACCCGGTTGCAGGTCAGCTGACCAGAGCGCCCCGCCGGTGGAGAGTGACGTGGCCACCACGCCTGCGGTGGCGTCCATGGTGAAGACACGCCCATCGGCGGCGACGGGGTCAGCGGTGATCCGGTTGCGGCGCGAATTGCCGCGCCCGATCTCAGCGCTCCAGACCTGCGTCAGCGAACTGCCGAGGGCCGCGTGTGGGGTTCGGTTGGTGGCGTCATAGCCCCGTTGGTTCCATGCACTGAGGCGCACGGCGGCGGGCAGGTTGATTTCACGCGCCACGTCAGCGGTGACAGCAACATCCGCACCACTGCCATCCAGAGTCGCGGCCAGCGGCACATCGGTGGAGAAACGTTCGCCACTCAACACAACTTCGCGCTCACATCCCGTCAGCACCAAAGCGGCCACAAGAAGCGCCCCGGCGCCAAACACCTTTTGGGGGAAAATTGTGCACCTAAGCCCATGCCGCATCCACCACTCGTTCCGGGGCCGTATGCCATTGGCGGGCCCTCGTGTTGTCGCCGTGCGCCTTCGCGCGGCGGTCCTACTCCTCTGCCGCCGCCTCTGCGGGGGCCTCTTCCTCTGCCGCCGGGATTGTCTCCTCGGCTGGTGTTTCATCCGCCACAGCTTCCGCTTCGGCCGGGTCATCTTCTGCCGCAGCTTCCTCAGCGGGAGCTTCTTCGGCCGGGGCTTCCTCTGCCGGAGCCTCGCCAGCGGGAGCCTCCTCAACCGGGGCTGCCTCAGCGGGGGCCTCACCAGCGGGGGCCTCACCAGCGGGGGCTTCAACCTCGGGTGCGGTGTCCAGCAAAACAGCGCCACTTTCCAACGCCACAATCAACTGAGCCGCGCGTTGTTGCAAGCCTGCCGTTGCCGCCGCGCTGCGTTCAATGCTGCGCAACCGGTCAAGACCGGCATCCAGGTCACCCAACCGGATGTCCAACAGAGCCAATTGTTCCTCTGCAAGTGCCGAATAAGGTGCGCCGGGGGCCGCAATGGCCTCAAGGATCAACCGGGCTTCCGCTTCGGGCGCGGGGGCCAGCATTTCGGCCTTCAAAAGCGCGAGATCGACGTAGCGGCGTTCCAGGCCCGGAGCCTCAGCGGCGGCGCGCAATCGCTCAGCGGCTCCGGCGCGATCTTCACCATTTGCAGCTTCACCAGCAGCCAGAAGCGCCAGAATGATACCAGCCTCCGGTGACGGAGTTTCCACAGCTTCAAGCGCCGCAATCCGCGCCTCGGGATCTTCGCCATCAAGGGCCGCAAGAAGCGCATCCCCAAAAGATTGCGCCGCGACACGTTGCTGTGCGCCTTGCCATTCGTACCAGGCAGCACCGCCCACAATGCCTAGAATCAACAGGATCGGGATCCAGCCCCACCGGCGGAACAGCGTAAATAGCTGATCGCGGCGAACCTCTTCGCTGACTTCTTCGATGAAACTGTCTGTATTGGCCATGGACGCCGTCCCACCCCGGTTCGCGTGTTGTTGGCACGGGACTTACCCCGGCGGGCCCTATGGGTGCAAGGCCCCGAGCCTGTTGACTTTTCACAAGAGGTTCCGGGTTTGCAAAAATGTATCCAAATTACCTATTCTGAACCGTTCAGTTCACTCTTGCGCTTCTCGGAATCAAGCCGTAATCTGAACAGGTCGGCAAGCGAAGATCTACCGGCAACCAAGGGATGTCGTCTTGACGCCAGGGGGGCGTTTGGACTCGAAAGGTAGACGCCATGAGGCTGTTTCCACTGCTGACCGCTGCGCTTGTTAGCGTTGCGCTTTATTTTGTTGTGCTGGATCGTGAGGCGATGTCCGACTTCGCCGACCGCTTTGTCGGCTTTGCTCAAGAGGTGGCGCCGGAGCCCAACGTCTCCCCCACAGAAATTACTCCATTGGGTGACGCCGAAATCGCTGCCGCCGCAGCCGCAGCGGATGATCGGCGCATTCGCGTCGTTGTGCGCCGGTCCGAGGCGATCGTGACGGAAAACGCCGTGCTGTTGCGTGGCCGGACTGAGGCATTGCGCCTGGTTGAGGTGGCGTCGGAGACCTCTGGACGTATTATCTCCACCCCGATCCGTGCCGGTGCCTTTGTGGTAGACGGCCAGGTGATGTGTGAACTTGATCCCGGCACCTCCCAGACCGCACTGGAAGAGGCTGGGGCACGTTTGGCTGAGGCGCAGGCCCGTGTGCTCGAAGCTGAAGCCCGCTTGCCAGAAGCACAGGCCCGCCTTCCTGAAGCCCGCGCAATGCTGGCTCAGGCAGAGGCACAGCTTGTCTCGGCGGAGATCGACGGCAATGCCGCGTCGCGCCTGAACGAATCCGGGTTTGGCTCGGACACCCGCGCTGCGTCTGCCGCTGCCGGAGTGGCCGCGGCGCAAGCAAGCGTGGAAAGCGCTGGCGCAGGGGTTCAGGCCGCTGATGCCGGAATTCAATCGGCGCAGGCCAATATTCAATCCGCCATGGCCGGTGTACGCGCCGCTGAAGCCAGCGTGACGCGGGCAGAAGAAGCAATCTCACTCCTGACAATCCACGCGCCGTTTGCCGGGCTGCTTGAGGCGGACACGGCAGAATTGGGCTCGCTCATGCGGCCCGGTGCCATCTGCGCCACAATCATCCAACTCGACCCGATCAAGCTTGTGGGGTTTGTCCCCGAAGCGCAGGTGGATCGCGTGCGCCTTGGGGCGACGGCGGGTGCGCAACTGGCAAGTGGCGACCAGGTGCAGGGTGAAGTAACGTTCCTGAGCCGCTCTGCGGATCAACGCACCCGCACCTTCCGGGTGGAAATCACGGTGCCGAATTCGGATTTGCTTATCCGCGATGGTCAGACCGCTGACATCCTGATCCAGACCGAAGGCACACCGGCCCATCTGCTGCCCGCATCAAGCATGACCCTGAATGACGCGGGGCTGTTGGGGGTCCGCATTGTGGTGGATGACGTTGTGGAATTTGTTGCGGTTCAGATGATCCGCGACACTGTGCGCGGCGTGTGGCTGTCGGGCCTGCCGGAGATGGCGGATGTTATCGTTGTCGGACAGGAATATGTGACCGCCGGGGTTGAGGTGGCCATCGTTCTTGAGGAATTGACCCAATGACCGGCCTGGTTGATTGGGCCGCCTCCCGCGCCCGGATGGTCATTGCGTTTGTGATCTTGTCGCTGACCGTCGGCACCGCCGCCTATATCGGCCTGCCCAAGGAAGGGGAGCCGGATATTGATATCCCCGGTCTCTTTGTATCGGTCCCCTTCCCCGGCATTTCGGCTGCCGACAGTGAACGCCTGTTGATCCGCCCGATGGAATCCGAGTTTCAGGATCTTGATGGCTTGCTTTCGATCAACGCCACCGCCGCCGAAAATTTCGCGGGCGTCTTTCTGGAGTTCGAGTTCGGCTGGGACAAAGGGGAGACCATCGCTGATGTGCGGGACGCCATGGGGCGGGCCGAGGTTCAATTCCCCACCGGCGCGGAAAGCTATGCAATCTCCGAGATCAACTTCTCGGAATTCCCGATTGTGGTTGTGGCGCTGTCAGGTGACGCGCCTGAACGCACGCTGATCCGCCTTGCCAACGAAATGCAGGCCGAGTTGGAGGCCCTGTCGCCGATCCTTAGCGCCGGCATCGCAGGGGCCCGTGACGAGATGCTGGAGGTGATCCTCGATCCGCTTGCGCTTGAGGCATATGATGTCACCGCCGCTGATCTGATAAACGCGGTGCAGAACAACAACCAGCTGATCGCAGCTGGTGAGGTCGAAACGGCAAGCGGCTCGATCTCGGTGACGATTCCGTCGAGTTTCGATAACCCGCAGGACGTTTACAACCTTGCCATCACGGTGAACGGCGACCGCGTTGTGACCCTCGGCGAATTGGCTGACATCCGGCTGACGTATCAGGACCGGGCAGGAACCGCCCGCTTTAACGGTGAGACAACCGTCGCCCTGCAAGTGGTGAAACGCCAGGGTTTCAACGTTATGGACACAGTTGCTCTGATCCGCGAAACCGTGGAGCGGGTTGAGGCCAGTTGGCCGGAAGATCTGCGCGCCTCGGTCCATGTAGAGACGACGCTGGATCAATCGGTGCAAGTTGCCAGCATGGTACGGCAGTTGGAAGGGTCGGTCCTGACGGCCGTTGCGCTGGTGATGATTGTTGTGCTGGCAACCCTTGGAACCCGGTCGGCGCTGCTGGTGGGGTTTGCGATCCCAACGTCCTTCCTGTTGTGCTTCATCCTGTTGGGTATGATGGGGATCACAATCTCGAACATCGTGATGTTTGGCCTGATCCTATCCGTGGGTATTCTGGTGGACGGCGCAATTGTGGTGGTCGAATACGCTGACCGCAGGCTGGCAGAGGGCGCCCGCCCGATGCAGGCTTATGTGGATGCCGCCAAACGTATGTTCTGGCCCATCGTGTCGTCCACAGCCACCACGCTGTGTGCGTTCCTGCCGATGTTGTTCTGGCCCGGTGTGCCGGGTCAGTTTATGGGCATGTTGCCGGTGACGATGATCTTCGTGTTGTCAGCCTCGTTGATTGTGGCGCTGATCTATCTGCCGGTTCTGGGCGGCGTCGCTGCGCGGTTCAGCCGGGTGATCGACAATTCCGCCGCATCGCTTAAAACCTTGATCCCGTCGTACTGGTTACGCCTGATTGTGACCCTTGCTATGGGGTACGCAATGTTCCTGTCAGCGATGCAAGTGGTACGCCCCGGCGTCTTGTTTCCTTTTCCGGACACGGTTTCCCCATTCATCCAGATGGCCATCAGCGGCACGATTTTTGTGGCGGTGTGTTTCGCGATGTCGATTGTTCTGGCATCGGTCCAGTTCGCGCGTCGTGAAACCAAAATCAAATCCGGCTATCGTCGCACCTGGTTCGGCTGGGTGATCCACGCGATGACCGGCAACCCGGTGATGCCGCTTGTGGCTATCGCAGCGGTTGGAGTCTTCGTGGTCACGGTGTTCACCTACTTCGGCGAAAACTCCCGTGGGGTCGAATTCTTCGTCGAGACCGAGCCGGAAACCGCAATCATCTATGTCCTCGCCCGTGGCAACCTGTCCGTCGACGAGCAAGACGCGCTGGTGCGCCAGGTCGAAGAGATTGTGCTGCAACAGGAGGGTGTGCGTGATGTATTTGCGTTTGCAGGTAGCGGCGGGTTGGACAACAACACCGGCGGTGCCGCCGCTCCTGGTGACACCATCGGACAGGTCCAGATTGATTTGGAGCCCTGGGGAGAACGCGCCGATGGCGATCTGATCCTCGAACAGCTGCAAACCCGTCTTGACCGCTTGGCGGGCTTCGAGACCGAGATTTTCACTCTCACAAGAGGGCCAGCCAACGGCAAACCCCTGTCCCTGCGCCTGTCAGGTGACAATTGGCAAGAGTTGCAGGACGCCGCCGCCATTGCGCGTGACTTCTTTGATAATCTGGATGGCCTGACGCTGATCGAAGACACAAGGCCGCTGCCCGGTATTGATTGGCAGATCAATGTCGATGTTGAGGCCGCAGGCCGCTTTGGCGCTGATGTACGAACCGTGGGCGCCATGGTGCAACTGGTCACACGCGGCATTTTGCTCGATACAATGCGGGTGCCTTCTTCGGACGAGGAGATCGACATCCGCGTGCGGTTCCCGGAAGAGGCGCGGGTTCTTTCAACGCTCGATAGCCTGCGGGTGCGCACCCGCGACGGCCTTGTGCCACTGTCCAACTTCATAAGCTACGAGCCTGTCCCGCAACTTGCGGAGATCAGCCGCATCGACCAAACGCGATTTTTCATGGTCAAGGCGGACGTCCTGTCCGGCCTTGTGAGTGTGGTTGACGAAGACGGCGCAATTGTCAGTATCCTGAGGGACGTGGAAGAGACCGCCAGCGGCAGTAGCGTTGACTTCATGTTTGAGGGCACCGAATATCAGATATTCGCGGCATATGACGGCCATGATGTTGCGACGCTGGAGGCAGGGCTTGAGGATGGCACGCTTGCCACCACGCCGGTCAATGCAAATGAACGTATCACGGTAATCACCGATTGGCTGAATGCCGATAGCCCCCTGCCCGCTTCGGTCAGTTGGGAGTGGGCCGGCGACCAGGAGGAACAGGAGGAAAGCCAGGCTTTCCTCAGCTCCGCCTTCGCCGCCGCCTTGGGTCTGATGTTCATTATCCTGCTGGCCCAGTTCAACTCGGTCTATAATTCGGTCCTGGTGCTGCTGGCTGTGGTGCTGTCCACCTCAGGTGTGCTGATCGGGATGCTGGTGATGGATCAGACCTTCTCTATCATCATGACCGGCACCGGAATTGTGGCGCTTGCGGGCATTGTGGTGAACAACAACATTGTCCTGATTGATACCTATCAGGAATATTCCCGTTACATGCCGCACCTGGAGGCGATTGTGCGCACCGCCGAGGCCCGGATCAGGCCGGTGCTGCTGACCACGGTCACCACGGTGGCGGGGCTGGCCCCGATGATGTACGGCATCAGCCTCGATTTCGGCAGCGGCGGTTATACAATCGACAGTCCCACGGCGCTGTGGTGGAAGCAGCTGGCGACGGCGGTGGTCTTTGGCCTTGGCATTGCGACAGTGCTGACGCTGATCTTCACGCCATCACTTCTGGCGCTACGGATCTGGTTTTGGACCATTGTGATCGGCATCTCCCGTGGCCTTGCCCGCCTCGGCGCGCGGCGGATGAGCACACGGGCCCGGGATTGGGCGCTCCAGCGCCAGGCGCAGCGCACCTTTGATCCGGTGATTTACTGGGACCAGGATCTTCATTCCAATGAGGTGGATGTCGTGCAGGTAGAGGACGTTGCGGATACCCCCGATAGGGACCAGGTGATGGCCGAAGACCCGGATCAACCGCTGCCGTCCCAGCCCCAGCCTCCGCGCGCAGCCAAGCCCCCACCCCCGCCAGACAATATACCTGATGCGCCGGATCCGTTTTAGGGTACCGAACTCGACAGTGACGTCGGCCCGCAACCCCCGCTCCGCGCGGCGCAGTAAGACGGCAAGAACCGCTGCAAAACGCGGCTGACACAATCGCGTCGTTTCCTTCGTCCAGCACCCTCAGCACCTCAGCATCCCGGACCTCAGCCCCCGGGATGCTGAAGTATTGAGGCAGGTCCGCCCCTTCATCTGGCCGAAAATACCTCGGGGGGGCGCCGAAGGCGCGGGGGCAGCGCAGCACCAAAATGGGGATCGCCCATACCCGTTGGGC
>JAESTV010000210.1 GCA_016763475.1 Roseicyclus sp. | reverse complement strand
TACGCGCATCTTCTGGCCACCGAGCGCCCACACGAAACGGCGACAGCTTTCCGGTTCGGTCGCTTCGAAAAGGGGCTGCTGATTGACGAAAAGGGTGTGGGTAACCACCCAAACTTGCATTGAGGCCTAACTTGCAGTGAGGCCCAATTTGAATTGAGGGACATGGAGCATGACCAAAAGAACTCGCTATCACCTTTTCGCGTCGGCCCGGTGACCAGAGGACAAATGAGATGATTATTGAACACCCTCTGCTTGGCCCCCGCGATGCCGCTGAATTCACCTACCTGGGGGACGCGGCCTTGATCAACCGGCCCGACTGGCAGGCCGAAGACGCGCTGGCGCAATTCACCGCTTATGGCTACCTGCGCGACAATCCAGCCGGTCCCCATCGGGAACTCTGGTTTCACGAACAGGGGGACCGATCCTGGCTGGTTGTGACCCGCGATACAACAACCCACGTGATTTTGGACGTGCAACTTGCCCGCGATGTGGCCCGTGCCGAGGGGCGCTCCAAATGAGTGGCCCGAACCGTCTTGAAGGTGGCCAGATTGACCGCACGCGCCCGCTGAACTTCACCTTCGATGGCAAGCGGATGCGGGGCTTTGCAGGTGACACGCTGGCCTCGGCCCTTGTTGCAAATGGCGTTCGTCTCATGGGGCGTTCGTTCAAATACCATCGCCCCCGTGGCGTTTTTTGTGCCGGCTCAGAAGAACCCAACGCCCTTGTCGAATTGCGCAGCGGCGCGCGCCAGGAACCCAACACCCGCGCCACAACAGCGGAACTGTACGAGGGCCTTGACGCAAGGTCCCAGAACCGTTGGCCGTCGCTGAAATTTGACGCCTTGGCAATCAACGACTTCCTTTCGCCATTCCTGTCGGCTGGCTTCTACTACAAGACCTTCATGTGGCCGTCAGCGTTCTGGGAAAAGGTATATGAGCCGATCATCCGCCGTGCGGCGGGCCTCGGCTCAATCTCGTTTCAGCCTGATCCCGACAGCTACGAC
Source organism: Roseicyclus sp. (assembly GCA_016763475.1). GTDB lineage: Bacteria > Pseudomonadota > Alphaproteobacteria > Rhodobacterales > Rhodobacteraceae > Gymnodinialimonas. The sequence goes on along the minus strand of JAESTV010000210.1, from coordinate 43,213 downwards.
AAAGGGTTCCTGCATTGTGACCTGCTGATCATCGGCGCCGGGCCATCGGGGCTGGCGGCGGCGCTGAGCGCTGGTCGGGCCGGCGCGCGGGTGATCCTGGCGGACGAGGATTTCGCCATCGGGGGGCGTCTGAATGCCGAGACATTCACCATTGGTGATGCCACTGGCGCTGAGTGGGCCGCACAAACCGTGGCTGAACTCGCCACCATGACCACGGTCCGCCTCATGACCCGCACAACCGTGATCGGCTCGTTTGATCACGGCACCTACGGCGCTGTTGAGCGTGTCAGTGACCACCTTGCTGAACCCGCCGCCGGTAAACCCCGCCAAATCCTGTGGCGGATCTATTCCAAACGCGCGCTTCTGTGCGCAGGTGCAACCGAACGTCCGATCGCATTTGACAACAACGACCGCCCCGGAATCATGCTGGCTGGGGGGGTGCGGACCTACGCAAACCGGTGGGCCGCGACCCCTGCGGCGCGGGTTGCAGTGTTCACCAACAACGATGACGGCCACCGAACAGCTGCGGATCTACATGCCAAGGGTGTGAAGATTGCCGCGGTGATCGACACCCGCGATGATGCCCCTGTCACGTACGACTACGAAGTGCTGCGCGGGGCGCAGGTTGTTGATACCAAAGGGCGTTTGGGGCTCAACTTTGTTGAGGTGATGCTTTCGGATGGAACCAGTCGCACCATTGAAACCGGGGCACTGGCGGTTTCTGGCGGCTGGAATCCCAATGTCCATATGACGTGCCACCAGCGTGGTCGCCCAATCTGGAACCACGCGCTTGCGGCCTTTGTTCCTGATCTCTCGGGCACGCCGGGGTTAAGTGTTGCGGGTGCCGCAAATGGGCATCTCAGCACCCACGGCGCATTACGTTCAGGGGCTGACGGGGCGGCGGCGGCTTTGGCTGATTTGGGGATCACCGCAATTGCCGCTGAAATGCCGGAAACTGAAGACGCGCCGATCAACATCACGCCGTTCTGGACCGTCAGAGGTGCCTCACGTGCATGGCTGGATCTGCAAAACGACGTGACCGTCAAAGACGTGAAGCTGGCCCATCAGGAAAACTTCTCTTCCGTGGAACACCTCAAACGCTACACAACCCTTGGCATGGCGACGGACCAGGGCAAGACGTCCAACATCGGTGGCCTCGCCATCATGGCGGAACTTGCGGGCAAACCAATCCCCGAGGTCGGGACCACAATGTTCCGCCCGCCGTATGTGCCCGTAGCCATCGGAGCTTTCGCGGGACGCTCCCGTGATAAAAACTTCCGCCCGACCCGGAAAACCCCGAGCCACTACTGGGCGGAAGAGCGGGGGGCGGTTTTTGTTGAGGTTGGCATGTGGCTGCGGGCCCAATGGTTCCCGCGCCCCGGCGAAACTCATTGGCGTCAGAGCGTCGACCGCGAGGTGTTGCAAACCCGGCGTTCGGTCGGGATCTGCGATGTGACGACCCTTGGCAAGATTGACGTCCAGGGCGCGGACGCGGCGGCGTTCCTCAACAAGGTCTACTGTAATGCCTTCGCCAAACTGGCTGTCGGGAAAACCCGCTACGGCCTGATGTTGCGCGAAGATGGGATTGCCTTGGATGACGGCACCGCCGGGCGCTTGGGGGAGGATCATTTTGTCGTCACCACCACCACCGCCAATGCGGTTCCGGTTTATCGGCACATGGAATTTGTACGCCAGTGCCTGTTTCCCGACCTCGACGTGCAGCTGATCTCGACCACCGAAGCGTGGGCGCAATTCGCGGTTGCCGGGCCAAATTCACGGGCGCTTCTGCAAAAGGTTGTGGACCCGGAATTCGACATCTCGAACCAGGGGTTTGAGTTCATGGCTTGCGCCAATATCACTGTCTGCGGTGGGTTGCGGGCACGCCTGTTCCGGATCTCCTTTTCGGGCGAATTGGCCTTCGAAATTGCGGTTCCTACCCGATACGGCGATGCGCTGATGCGCAAGCTGATGGCGGCGGGTGAGGAATTTGATGTCATGCCATATGGGACCGAGGCCCTTGGGGTGATGCGGATTGAAAAGGGCCATGCGGCGGGGAATGAGCTGAATGGGACAACCACGGCCCTGAACCTTGGGATGGGGCGGATGGTGTCGAAGAAGAAGGATAGCATCGGTTCAATTCTGTCTGAACGCGAGGGGATGAACACGGACGACGGGTTGAAGCTGGTGGGATTGAAACCGGTGAACGCAGACGATCCCGTGCCTGCGGGCGGGCATCTGATGAGCAAAGGTGACCCGGTTGATGCGGCTCACGATCAAGGCTACGTGACCTCGGCGTGTTTCTCACCCAACCTCGGCCATGGGATTGCCATCGGTTACCTGAAGTCTGGTGATCGTCGGATCGGAGAGATCATCCGCCTTGTCAGTCCGTTGACCGGGGTGGATGTGGACGTCGAGGTCACCAGCGCCCATTTTATTGACCCGGACGGGGAGCGACTTCGTGCATGATCTTCAGGCCATATCCCCACTTGGCGGGGTGGCACCACGCACAGATGTGGTGGCGGGTGTGATATTGACGGAAGTCACTGGCTTCGCGCTGGCCTCCGTCGCCGCGCGCCTTGGGGGTGAGGCGCCGACGATGGCTCTTGTGGCGCAACAAATTGGTGCAGCGGCGCCGGGGCCGGGCCGGGCAGCGGGACACTCCCTGAGCGCGTTCTGGGTGGGGCCGGATCAATGGATGATCGAGGCCCCGTTTGAGACCCACGAAGACCTCGTCGAGCGTCTTGTGGCCCAAGCGGGTGGCCACGCCTCGATCACGGAACAAAGTGATGGCTGGTGCCGGTTTGACCTGCGTGGCCCCGGGTTGGCCGAAATATTTGCGCTACTCTGCGCGCTGGATTTCCCCAGCTTCACAGGGGGAGAGGCAACGCGAACAAGCATCGAGCATCTGGGCTGTTTTGTGATCTGCCGCGCAGTAGATCATGCATCGGTCATTGGGCCGCGCTCAGCGGCGGGCTCGCTCCACCACGCGCTTCTGACAGCGATGCGGGCCGCCCTTTAAAGCGTTTCGCTTTCCACTTGGGCCCCGAATTGGGTGCGGAACACCCGCAATATTCCCAGGGAGCAGATGTTTCACCATAGGCCCTGATCTAAAAAGGCCGCGCGAAACGCTTCAGGTGGCCGGTAAAGGCACGTTTCCCGACACCCGAAACAGGTTGATACGTGATCGGTCTTCTTTTGGGGTCAGTCCAAACGCCTCTCCATAGTGGCGCTTCAGGGTTGCGGCACTGCTGTAGCCAACGGTCTCGGCGATGTTGGAGAAGGGTTGGTTGGTATACATCACCATTTGGCGCGCCGCATTCATCCGCATGCGCCGCAGATATTTCGTGGGGTTCAACCCAGTTGCCTGCTTGAAGGATCGCTCCAGCTGTCGTGTCGAAATGCCGATATCCGCTGCAACCTGCGCCAATGTGGGCGGTGTGGACAGGGCACCGGAATAGATCTCGATGGTACGTGAGACGCGACTGGGCAATGCCTGTTCGGTTGTCGCCGCGGTGCTGATCGCAGGAATGGCTTGCCGCACGTCGCTGCCGCGCATCATCGGGTGCTGAAACCAGCACGCAACTTCGGTGGCCAGGGATGCGCCAAGGCGGGTGTGGATCAATTGCAGGGATAAGTCGAAGGCGGCAGCGGCTCCAGAGGCGGTCATCAAATCAGGTGTGATTTCGATGACCTGATCTGAGTAATCCACATCAGGAAACTCGGATTTGAACGCCGCCTCATAACACCAATGGACAGAGATCGGCCCACGTCGCGGGACACCACTGCGCACCAGCGGGAATACCCCCCCCGAAACCGCACCCAGCACTGTGCCGTGGCGCGCCAAGGCGCGCAGATGTCCGGGTGTATGGGGGCAGGTGAACGTAACCTTGGGGGCTGACAACACAATCAGGCAGTCAATTGGCAGTTGCGCCGACAAACTCAGCGGTGTTTCAAACGAGACCGAGGCGCTGGCCATCACCTTGGCCGCCCCCTCAGATACAAGAACCCATTGAAATTCCTCCGTCTTGGATATTTCATTGGCGGCACGCATTGGTTCGATCATTGACGTAAGACAGGCCATCGGAAAGCCGTCAAACAGCAGGAATCCGATTCTTTCTGGGCGTCTGGGGTCCATGAGTGTAACTGTGGGGAAAAATTTCACCCGCCACAAGAAAGTATGTAGGCTGAGTTCATCAGCCGTGAGGAGCGCCAATGGGTCAGACGAAAAGCAACGTGAAACCGGTTCTGATGCAGGATCCCCATTCCGTCCGCGAACAGCGGGAAAAGATTCTGGAAGTGGCGATTGGGCGAGAGGTACGCGCCTACCGCAAACGGCAAAACATTACCGTGGCGGACTTGTCGCGGATGACAGGGTTGTCGATCGGCATGTTGTCCAAGATCGAGAATGGCAACACATCGCCGTCGCTGACAACGTTGGAAAACCTCTCACACGCGCTTTCGGTGCCGTTGACGGCGTTTTTCCGGAAGTTTGAGGAACGCCGTGAAGCCATTCACACCAAGTCCGGCGAAGGCTCGGTTGTGATCTCAGACGGCACACGTGCCGGGCACCAATACAATCTGCTGGGGCACATCGGGTCCAATTCCAGCGGGGTGCTGGTTGAGCCGTACCTGATCACGCTCAACAGCACGTCCGACACCTTCAAGGTCTTCCAACACGGCGGGATTGAGACAATTTACATGCTGGAAGGGGCCGTGGATTACCGGCACGGGGATACCGTCTACCCCCTGCGCCCGGGCGACACCCTTCATTTCGATGCCGACGCCCCCCATGGGCCAGAGACACTTGTGGATCTGCCGGCACGTTACCTTGCGATCATCAGCTACCCGCAAAACACCTAAGCAGAGCGGTTGTGATCGACCGAATTACCATCGGTGTGATTGCGAATTTCCGTATTGAGCGGTGGCTCGGTTTCTGGGTCCGGCCACACGCCGGGTGAGGTCGGCTGCCCGTCGTCAAACTTGCTCAGATAGTCCAGCATCATCGGCCGGTTATCAATGAAGCCTTTGTATGTGGCCAACTCATCAGGCAATTCGCGCAATACACGATGCATGCGACGGCCCCATTTTGGCATGCTCACGAGGTCTTGGAACGCAATCAGGTAACACCGGATCGGGAACACAAGGGCGTTGGATCGCGGAAGCCGGAAGAAGGTCTGCAATTCCACGCGGAGGTGTTGTTTTGAGCCGACATTTTCTGGCGTGAGGGAGGTTTTCTGGATGCCCCATTTGTGGTAGTTTTCGGGGCTGGTATCCAGAAGCGGGTTCACGGTCATGGTCCAGTTCAACCGCCGCGCCGGCGCCCCTTGCGGGATGTTGAGCAGAAACTTCAGCGCCCGTGTAAAGATACCCAGTTCATGGGCCAACGGGACCGGAGCGTGCCACTCAAAGAAATTCATCCCGATGTCAAAATCCAGACTCCAATCAGCCTGAGTGGTGATCATACCGGCATCCATCCACAACATCTCATCGCGTTGATCGAGAATGCAGAAATCACCCTGTGCCTGACGTGTGATGTATTCCATCGGCCCGTAGGGCAGGGTGGTCTCGTCCAGAAAGGTGAATGTGTCGTCAATCCCCATAGGTTTGTTGATCCAGCGCCAACGATCGCCGTCGCGGTGCAGTTCAAACAGGTCCGGGTAATCCTCGGACTTGGAGACCATGATCACCTCCAACAGGTCCCACCCCGCCAATGTCATATGTGGCAGGGACTGGCAGCGTAACGGATCGTCGGCCAACACCATCGCCCGGTCGCGCATCTCGGCCAGATAGTGCTCGTCGACATCAAACCGGTTCTCATAGACCGAGCCTTCCGGCCCGCCCCGATGCTGCTCCATGTTCACAGAATACATGTAGCTGTCTTCATGAAACGGGAACGGAAAGCGTTTGATTGCCCGCGCCGAATTGTGGAACGAATAGTCGTCGCGGAAGGTTTCTTCGTTGAACTGAATGGTCATCTTAGTCTCTCCTGCTGCCTTGTCTGGTTGGAAAACCGGCAGCCAAATTCGGGATTACGCGCGCCGTGCCCTAACGATCCAGCTCTAACGTGCCAAGGAATCGGCTGACGCAGGGCATGATCTTCTGGCCACTTGAGTGTTGTTCATCGTCCAGCCAGTGATCGCGGTGGACAAATTCACCATCGGCACGGATCACGTCGGTCTCACACTGACCACAGGCACCGCCACGGCACAGATACGGGGCGTCTACCCCGGACCGCTCAATCGCCTCCAGAAGGCTTTCGTTTTCGCCGACCTGGATTGTCAGTTCGGATTTGCACAGGCGCACCTCAAAGGGTTTTCCGGGCTGAGGCGCGAGGAATTCTTCGGAATGGGTATGTTCCTCGGGCCACCCGGCAGCGGCTGCTGCGCCATGGACCTGATCAATCATACCCGTCGGTCCGCAGACATAGACATGGGTGCCAAGTGATTGGCCGTCCAGCAGCTGTTCCAGCCCGATCCTTTGGTTCTGATCAGAGTAATACACATGGACCTTGTTGGGATATTTGTAGCGCAGTTGGTCCACATAAGTCCCCAACGCCTCATTCCGCACCGAATAGTGCAGCTCCCAGTTGCCAGTCATCCGTTCCAACTGCGCGATCATCGACATGAACGGCGTGATGCCGATGCCGCCTGCCAGAAACAGGTGCTTTTTTGCCCGCAGGTCAAGTGAGAACAGGTTCACCGGATAAGTGATGTTCATCGCGTCACCCACCGAGACAGAGCGGTGCATGAATAGCGATCCACCCCGCCCTTGTTCGTCGCGCCGGACCGAGATTGCGTAGATCGAGGAATCGGACGGGTCACTGGTCAACGAATAGGGATTAAGGCGGGTGCGGTCATGGTCCCGCATTTCGACCACAGTATGAGCACCACCCGAGAACGGTGGAAACTCCTGGCCGTCGGGGCGGCAAAATTCAAACCGGGTGACCAGATCATTCAGCGGTACAATCGCGCTTACAACAACGGGGATCTGCTCGGCGCCGGGCCTGGATTTTTGGGGGGGGGTGTTCATGAATACAATTCCACAGGGTCGGGGGCACTGCCCGGATCTTCCGCGTCAACACAAACGCCCTGATAAGCCGCCTGGCGACGGGAGTAATGGTCACGCACAAACAGATGTAATCCACAATGAGCGCATTGGAACGGGTCGTGCATTACGTCTTCGGTGATGCCTTTGCAATGCACACATTGCATCCGACGTGCCACCGATCCGCGATGTTCGGTCTGGATCGAGGTAGGTGATATGCCAGCCCGCATGGCCTCGTTCTGGGCTTGGCCGATCAGGCCCTCCGTGCCGGCCAGATAGACCTGAAGCCCCTGATGGGCGTTGGCCAGCACATGGCGCAGGCGGGGGAGCGAGGCCTCGTAGGATGGCCCCACGTAAAGCTGCGCAACTGACAGAGCCCCCAGCTTCGGTGCAAAATCCGTGCCCTTGGGGATGTAGATAATATGTGAGTTGGACATCAGGCCCGCGTCACGTGCTGCCAGATCAAGGATCGCTTCAGCGCCCTCGGCGTCAGCAATCATCAGGTGCGATTTGCCCTGACGTGGCGCAAGCGTTCCGTAAACGGGGCGGCTCAGGATGCTGTCGGGAAATTGAAATTTCGACATTGGGTCGCGTGCTCTCTGGTTTTCGAAGAATGGGTGCCCGCAAACGGGCACCCGATGATTGGGTCAGCCTTTGGCGGTGCGGATCGATTTGTCCTGATCGTAAAACGGCATCTCCTGGGCGGTACAGGCTATTTCGGCTCCGTCGCCGTTTCGCACTGTCAGAGGGGTTCCGGGAACTGCGCAAGCCACCGGCATCCGCGCGATGCCCACTGAGTGGCGATTCAGTCTGGAGTACATGCCGAAGGTGACAACGCCAACTTTCTTGCCGTCCTGCAACAGGTCTGCGCCCTCATCAGCGGCCACAGTTCCTTCAAGCATCACCCCGTAGATCTTGAAACGCTCCTTGCCCTTCGCCGAATAGTGGTTTTCGGCTCCGATAAAGTTGGTCTTGCCGGGCGAAACGGTGAATTCCAGCCCCAACTCCCACAGGGTATCGCCGCAGGGCTCATCGTCGAACGGGTAGGTCTCGGAATTGTCGCCGGGGTAAAACAGCAGATAGCTTTCGGTGCGCAACAGATCGAGGGTGGAGAACTGCACCGGGCGGATCCCCACCGAGGCCCCTTCCGCCAAGATCTGATCCCACAATTGCACCGCATGTTTGGACTGGCAGAAAATCTCATACCCACGCTCACCGGTATACCCAGTGCGCGAAATCATGACGGGACAGCCAAACAGCTTGGTTTGCATGATCCCGAAATAGGCCAGATCGCGAATGCCCGGCACCCGGTCAGCCAGGAAATCAACGGCCACCGGGCCTTGCAAGGAAATGTTATGCATGTCGTCGTCAAAGATCAGTGTGCAATTCTTCGAGGCAGCAACGGCGGATAGCTGCTCCATGCCCGAGCCGGTGCCGTGGACAACCAGCCACGTGTTCACCGACAGACGATAGATGATGCAATCATCAATGAACTTGCCATCGTCGTTCAGGATTGAGGCATAAGTGGAGCGGCCCGGCATGATCTTTTCGACATTACGTGTGGTGACGCGGTCAATCACGTGTGCGGCATCCGGACCGACGATATGGACCTTCTTGAGGCCCGAGACATCCATGAGGCCCGCTTTGGTGCGGACCGTCTCGTAATCTGCCTGCGCCCGTTCGGGTGTGTGGTCGTAATACCACGCCGTGCCCATCCCGTTCCAATCTTCAAGTTCGGCGCCGATCTCGGCGTGGCGGTGCCCCAAGACGGATGTTCTCCATAAGATAGCCATCGAGGCCCCCTGTGATCAATTTCTTCTCTGCGCTCATTCAGACCTAAGGCACGGCCAAAATCAATACTCACGTGCAGAAAGTTTTCCTACGAGGCAAGTTTCGTCATTCTGGCGCTGCCGTGATCACCGTGTTTCCACGCCACTTGCGGCGCTACCGGGTGCCGTTCCGGGACCGACGTTTCCCGCAGAAACATTGACAGATGATGATTCGGCACGCACTCATGGTAAAAAAAATTAACTTAAAGGAAAGTGCCAACTCTAGAGGGAGTGATACGGTGGACGGCAATTTAAATGCGTTAACAACGGTTTTTACCGAGTTTTATTACTGGGTAACGATCGTAATCATGTTTCTGATTCATGTGGGGTTCTGCATGTACGAGGTCGGTGCAAGCCGGCGACGGAATCACATGCATACCTTAATGAAGAACGTGATGATCATCCCATTGGTGACCGTGTCCTTCTTCCTGTTCGGATGGTGGATTTACTGGGCTTTCCCCCAGTTTCCCCTCTTCGGCGGCCTTGATCTTGAGGCGGGCGCGGCGAACCTTCCGTGGTCCGAGAACATGGCAACGAACTTAGATGACCGGATCACCGGTGTGTTCTGGGCCGCGTTCCTGCTGTTCTCATGGACAGCGGCATCCATTGTGTCCGGGTCTGTCATCGAGCGCATCCGCTCTTCGGCGCTTTGGGTTCATGCGGTTCTTATCGGGTCGGTGTTCTGGATCATCGATGCGGCATGGGGCTGGCACTATGCTGGCTGGATGGTGCAATATCTGGGGTATCACGATGCCTATGCTTCGGGTGTGATCCACGCGATTGCGGGGGGGTACGTGCTTGGTGTGCTTATGGTTCTGGGTCCGCGGATCGGCAAATTTGCCGCCGATGGCACCCCGCGCAATATTCCACCCCATAACCCGTGGATGCTGTGTATCGGGATTTTCCTTATCTACACCGGATTCTGGGGCTTCTACGCCGCATGTAACGTGCCTATCATCTCACCTGAGGTGATCGGTGGCGAAATCGTCGGGACCACGTGGACCGCAACCAACATCTATCTGGCACCGACAACCTTATCGGCGATCACCTTCAACTTCCTGATGTCGCTGTCTGGCGGCTTGATGGCGGCTTACGTGGTCTCCAAAGGGGATCCGTTCTGGACCTTCTCCGGCGGTCTGGCAGGGATCATCACGGCTTCGGCCGGCAATGATCTGTACCACCCGATCCAAGCCATGTTGGTTGGCGCGGCTGGCGTCGTGATTGTCTACAAACTGCACCACTGGGTTGAGAAGAAGTTCAAGCTGGACGATGCGGTGGGCGCAGTTGCGGTTCACGGTTATGCCGGTGTTGTCGGTCTGATCATGGCGGGGTTCATTTTGTGGGGGTCGCCATCTTCGCCCTTTGAGGGGTACGCGGTGATTACCCCCTGGGGGCAGGCGATTGGCGCGGTGATCATGTTCTTCGTCCTTGGTTTCTTGCCTGGCTGGTGCGTCGCCAAGATGCAGTCTGCTGCAGGGGTCTTGCGCATTCCCGAGGAAGTGGAAATGCAAGGTCTCGATTACGATGAGAACCACGCTTACGAAGATGAAAAAGCGGCAATTATCGAAGCTGAAAAGGCCCACCTGGCCGCCAAAGTCATACCAGCAGAATAGGGAGCAAGTGACATGTCTACTATTGGTTATGAAAGCTGGGCTGTTGACCTAGCCGACGTCGGGGCAATCTATCCGTTCCAGGGATGGGAGGTTGTAATGACCATCGCGGCGGTGATCTTCTGGCTGGCCTGGCACCGGATACAGTTTGTGCAGGAAGGTCAGCAGATGGAGGAGGCACGCCAAAAGGCTGTGGATCACGAAAAGGTTCGGGAAAGCATCGAACGTTACTGATCTGGACCACAATTGACGAATTCGATCAGGAGAGCGGGCAGTGATGTCCGCTCTCCCTGTCTTGCCTGACATGAAAATTTATTTCTCCACAGTTGAGAGACTTGGACAACGGTGCTAACGTCCGAGTCTAATCAAGGCGCACAAGTCGGAGGCCAATCAGCATGTGTGGAATTGTAGGTCTATTTCTGAAAGACAAGTCGCTTGAACCGCAGTTGGGCGCAATGCTGACGGACATGCTCATCACCATGACGGATCGTGGCCCCGATAGTGCGGGAATTGCGATTTACGGTGATGGCTCCGCGGCCAACGCGAAAATGACGATCCAATCGGATAACCCGGATGTTGCCTTCGATGGGCTGGCCAAACGGCTAAGTGCCGCCATTGATACCCCGGTGACCCTGACACCCAAGGACACCCACGCAGTTGTGGCGCTTGCAACGAACAAGGTGGCTGAGGCGCGTGCCGCATTGCGCGAGTTGGACAACTCGATTCGGGTCATGAGTACCGGTGACACGTTAGAGATCTACAAGGAGGTGGGGCTGCCAAAGGATGTGGCGGACCGCTTCGCGGTTGCAAAGATGAGCGGCAGCCATGGGATCGGCCATACGCGCATGGCGACAGAATCCGCCGTCACAACCATGGGTGCGCACCCGTTTAACACCGGCCCGGATCAGTGCCTGGTGCACAACGGCTCGCTCTCCAACCACAACTCGCTGCGCCGGAAGCTTCGGCGCGAGGGTGTCCATATCGAGACCGAGAACGACACCGAGGTCGCGGCGGCCTACCTGACCTGGAAGATGCAAAACGGGTCCACATTAGGGGAAGCGTTGAAAAGCTCGCTGGATGATCTGGATGGGTTCTTTACCTTTGTGGTCGGCACAAAAGATGGCTTTGGGGTCTTGCGTGACCCGATTGCGTGCAAACCCGCCGTGATGGCCGAAACCGATCAATATGTGGCGTTCGGCAGCGAGTATCGTGCGTTGGTCAACCTGCCGGGCATCGACACCGCCCGGGTATGGGAGCCTGAGCCTGCAACCGTCTATTTCTGGAACCACTGATATGCAGACGTTTGATCTTGAGGCCGAGGGCCTGCGGAAGTTGAATTCTACCCTGCATAGGCAGGCAGAGACAACCAATCAAACCGAATGGGAAATCATCAACCCCCGTGGCAGCCACGCGATTGCCGTTGGTTTGGACGCCCCGATCGAGGTGACTATCAAGGGTTCAACCGGGTATTACTGCGCGGGCATGAACAAACAGGCGACAATCAATGTGCACGGCTCTGCCGGGCCGGGTGTCGCCGAGAATATGATGTCGGGCGCGGTTATCGTTGACGGGGACGCCAGCCAATATGCAGGGGCTACGGGCAACGGCGGGACGTTGGTGATCAAAGGCAACGCTTCGTCACGGTGTGGTATCTCGATGAAGGGCATCGACATTGTGGTGCATGGCAACGTGGGCCACATGAGCGCGTTTATGGCGCAGTCGGGCAACCTTGTGGTCTGCGGCAATGCCGGGGATGCCCTAGGGGACAGCATCTACGAGGCGCGGCTGTTTGTGCGCGGTTCGGTGAAATCTCTGGGGGCTGATTGTATCGAAAAAGAGATGCGGCCCGAGCATCTGGCAATTCTGGCCGATCTGCTGGAACGTGGCGGATGTGACGCCAAGCCGGCGGAGTTCACCCGGTATGGCTCAGCCAGAAAGCTCTATAATTTCAACATCGACAACGCATATTGAGGGCAAGATTGTGAAAGACACCGATACCGACGGCCCTCCGCAGACAACACCGGTCCAATCCGCCACCTTCTCGCAGTCAATCAACGCCGAGATCCGGCGGGCAGCGGCGACGGGGATATACGACATTCGCGGCGGCGGCGCGAAACGGAAGGTTCCCAGTTTCGACGATTTGCTGTTTCTGGGGGCCTCGATCAGCCGCTATCCGCTGGAGGGCTACCGCGAAAAATGTGAGACCTCTGTGACCCTTGGCGCTCGCCACGCCAGCAATCCGATTGAGCTGGATATCCCGATCACCATTGCGGGCATGTCCTTTGGCGCACTCTCAGGCCCCGCCAAAGAGGCGCTTGGTCGTGGCGCTACCCTTGCGGGCACCTCCACAACCACCGGCGACGGCGGCATGACCCAGGAAGAGCGCGGCCATTCCAATAAACTGGTCTATCAATATCTGCCGTCACGTTACGGCATGAACCCGGACGATCTGCGGCGGGCTGATGCAATTGAGGTTGTGGTGGGGCAGGGGGCCAAACCCGGCGGCGGCGGTATGCTTTTGGGGCAAAAGATCAGCGACCGCGTGGCCGAAATGCGCAACCTTCCCAAAGGGATCGACCAACGTTCTGCGTGTCGTCACCCCGATTGGACTGGTCCCGATGATCTTGAAATCAAGATCCTCGAGTTGCGTGAAATCACCAGTTGGAAAGTCCCGATCTACATCAAGGTTGGCGGGGCGCGGCCCTATTTTGACACAACGCTGGCGGTTAAAGCCGGTGCCGATGTTGTGGTGCTTGACGGGATGGAGGGTGGCACGGCGGCGACACAGGATGTGTTCATTGAACACGTCGGCCAGCCGATCCTCGCGTGTATCCGTGAATCGGTGCGCGCGTTGCAGGATATGGGGATGCACCGGGAGGTGCAGCTGATCGTGTCGGGCGGGATCCGCACCGGGGCGGATGTGGCCAAATGTATGGCTTTGGGTGCAGATGCCGTGGCGATCGGCACCGGCGCCCTGATTGCGCTGGGTGACAATGATCCGCGCTGGGAAGATGAATACCAGAAGCTTGGCACCACGGCTGGGGCCTACGATGATTGGCACGAGGGCCGTGACCCGGCGGGCATCACCACACAAGACCCGGAATTGATGGCGCGTTTTGATCCGGTTGAGGGTGGGCGCAGGCTCAACAATTACCTCAAGGTGATGACCCTTGAGGCCCAGACCATCGCGCGCGCCTGCGGCAAGAGCCATCTCCACAATCTGGAGCCTGAGGATCTGTGCGCCTTGACGATGGAGGCGGCGGCGATGGCCAAAATCCCGCTTGCGGGCACCAATTGGTATCCCGGAAAGCCGGGCACCTCCTATTAACAATGGCGATCGGGCGGGACCGCAATGGTCCTGCCCGATTCCGGTTCAAGACTGGCAAAAAGAATACGACAGGGAACTCAACAATGACCATCGATCTGGCGGCCTTCGCCGAGGAAAACGGCGTCAAATACTTCATGATTTCGTTCACTGACCTGTTTGGCGGGCAACGGGCCAAATTGGTGCCTGCACGTGCGATTGCCGGCATGCAGGAAGACGGTGCCGGTTTTGCGGGTTTCGCCACTTGGCTGGATCTGACCCCCGCCCACCCCGATATGCTGGCTGTGCCGGACCCTGACGCCGTCATTATCCTGCCGTGGAACCGGGAAATTGCCTGGGTTCCCGCCGATTGCGTGATGGAAGGCAAGCCGGTTGAGCAAGCCCCCCGAAACGTGCTGCGCAAGCTGATTGCCGAGGCGGCGAAAGATGGCCTGTACGTCAAAACCGGAGTGGAGGCTGAATTTTTCCTGCTGACGCCACAAGGTGACGCGATCTCGGACGCCTTTGATACCGCAGAAAAGCCCTGTTACGATCAGCAAGCCTTTATGCGCCGCCTCGATGTGATCCGTGAAATCAGCGATCATATGCTGGAATTAGGCTGGAACCCGTACCAAAACGATCACGAGGACGCAAACGGCCAGTGGGAAATGAATTGGGACTTTGATGACGCCCTCAAGACCGCTGACAAGCACAGCTTCTTCAAATTCATGGCCAAATGTGTGGCCGAGAAGTACGGCTTCCGCGCAACATTCATGCCCAAACCGGTTGAGGGGCTGACTGGCAACGGCTGTCACGCCCACATCTCGGTCTGGGATGCGCCGGGGGCCGCGTCGAAGGTCAACGTCTTTGCGATGGAGCCCGATGACAGCAGCCAAACCGCAGAACTTGGGTTGTCGGACAAAGGCCGCCACTTTCTTGGCGGCATCATGAAGCACGCGTCCGCCCTGGCGGCGATCACCAACCCAACCGTCAACAGCTACAAACGTATCAACGCGCCACGCACCATGTCAGGTGCCACATGGGCACCAAATACCGTGACGTGGACTGGCAACAACCGCACCCACATGGTGCGTGTGCCCGGCCCGGGCCGGTTCGAGTTGCGCCTTCCCGATGGCGCGGTCAATCCGTACCTTCTGCAGGCAATCATCATTGCAACCGGCCTCTCGGGCCTGCGCAGCAAGGCTGATCCGGGAAAACGGCACGACATTGATATGTATGCCGAAGGTCACAAGGTCCGCGGTGCGCCGAAGTTACCACTGAACATGCTGGATGCCCTGCGGGAGTATGACAAGGACAAGGCCCTTAAAGCCGCAATGGGCGAAGAATTCAGCGCAGCTTTCCTCAAGTTGAAGATGCAGGAATGGAACGCCTACACCTCTCACTTCTCCCAGTGGGAGAAGGACAACACGCTGGATATCTGAGCTTTTTCTGGGGGCGGTGGGGCGCCGGACTGGCCTCAGTTTTTTGGGACGGCAGAGGTCAGGGCGCCTCCCCCACCCGCAGGAACACACAGGTTTCCTGCAAACTTGCCTTGTCCTTCAAAGACCCGGCCAAGGTCGTGTTCGCGGTGGTAAATAGCCGAAGATCATAGCTGTCAGGATGATATTGACCCGGCTACCGGAGTCGGGTGTATCGGCGCCCCCCACGCAAACAGAAACCGCATGTAGCAGGGCCTCAAAGGCCTCGGTGGCGACCTCGGAGCGATATGCAAACGGCCACCCGCAATAGACCGACCGCGACCCCGAAAGGCCGAGCGTGAAGCCACACGTCGGCTCCGGTGGGTTCGGCGTGGGTAGTGGAACATGGGGCAGAGCGGAATGATTGACTGGTCCCGGCGCAAGGGTTTGCAACTGCACAATGGCCTCACAAAACGGCCGATCCTGCGCGATCAAGGGTGTGGGCAACAGGACGGCCATCAAAAAATCCGTGCCAAGGGTCGCGACGGATATTCATTCCCCGAGCAATTGCTGCCCCTCCACCACATCAAACAGGGTGGGCGGTGTGGCGCGGCTGACCCAGTAATACTCTTCATGCCATTGCATGATGAACCAGCCCTCCCAATCCACATCAGATGCCCAGAGGCTTTGGTATTCGTCCTCTTCCACATCAACCCGCCATTCCCCACGAGCGGTCCTTACGCCATCCTGTGCAAACAACGTCACCCCGTCGGCCCCAAAGAACTGCCGGTACGCCCCCTCCCAAACCCCAATGGCAGTGTTTCCGGTCAGAAGCTGGGTGATTTCACTGGCGGTCAATTTCACCGCCGTGGGCTGCGCGTGAGCCGCCCCTACGGCAAGGGCGGCGCCAAATATCGCACTCAAGACGTGTTTCACGCGTTTGTCTCCCCTGTGCGCCAATCCGGCACCTCATTCACCACCATCAGGGCGGCCCGCCTCAGGCCGACACGGAATTTTTCCACCACGTCACCGCTCATCCCGCAATCGGCCAACGCACGGTCCATCAGGGCAAGCCACATCTCTGCGTCGGCCTTGCGGATCGGAACGTGAGCATGAATCTCACGCAGGTCCATATGGCCGTGACGTTCCTGATAATACCGCCGCCCACCCAGAAAGCCGCAAAGGAAATTGAACTGCTCTTCCCGCGTAAGGCTTAACCCGTGGCCGCGAAAATGTAGCCGATGAAGCGCATAGAGCGCTGGGTCACTTTCCATCAGGTCGTAGAACCGGGTCACCAGACGCTGCAATGCGTCTTCGCCGCCGATCTGATCCAGGGCACTCTGCATCACTTACGACCGGGGCCGGGTCTTTTGTGGATCGTAATGGGAAAACGGCACAATCTCAGCCGGGAGGCGTTTTTGATGGCCGTCAAGCTGGCCGATCTCTACCTTTGTGCCAAGCCCATGGTGGGCCACATCGACCCGCGCCAAGGCGATGTTCTTGCCCAATATCGGCGAGCGCATGGAGGATGTGACCTCGCCGATTTGTGCGCGCCCGATGCGGATGCAATCGCCGTGGGCCACGTCGATATTGCTGTCGATATCGATGCCCACGAATTTGCGCGCCGGGTGTTCCTTGCGGCGGATCAGGGCGTCACGGCCGATGAAATCGTCGGGTTTGGATTTCAGCGGCACGGTAAACCCGATCCCGGCTTCAAACGGATCGGTCTGGTCGCTGAAATCGTAACCTGCAAAGACCAGGCCAGCCTCAATCCGCACCATATCCAGCGCCTCCAGCCCCATGGGCCTCAGACCGAATGGTTTTCCCGCCTCCCAGATCGCCTCAAAAATTTCTTCGCAATCTTTGGGGTGGCACAAGACTTCATACCCCAACTCACCGGTGTATCCGGTCCGTGACAGCACAAAGGCAGTGCCGCTTTCATTTCGCAGGCGCGCCGGGGTGTGGCGGAACCAGCCAAGTTGCTCGAATTCCGGGTTGTGGGGTGCGGTCCAGATCAGTGTTTTCAGCAGATCGCGGCTGTTTGGTCCCTGGATCGCGACATTGTGCAACTGATCGGTGGATGAGCGGACATGGGCCTTGAGCCCCAGTTTTTCGGCCTGCTCACGGATCCATTCGCCGCCAAAGTCACTGCCGCCGATCCAGCGGAAGTTATCCTTTCCAAGGCGGAAGACGGTTCCATCGTCGATCATCCCGCCATGCTCATAACACATCGCGGTATAGACAACGGCGCCGATGGCCAGTGTCTTCATGTTGCGGGTGAACACATATTGGCACAGCGCCTCGGCGTCCGGGCCGGTGATCTCAAACTTTCGCAACGGCGAAAGATCCATGATCACACACGCCTCACGGCAGGCGTGATATTCCTCAATCGGACCGGTCTCGGCAAAGCAACTGGCCAGCCAGTAGCCGTTGTACTCGATGAAGTTGCGGGTGTGACGGGCGAAGCAGTTGTGAAAGCCGGTTTGTTTGGTCATTTTTGGATCCGCATCAGGTGTCGCTCGAGTGGCGATGGCGTGTTGGAAGCTTTCAGCACCACTATAGGTGCGCACGTGAATGTCAGTTGGAGTCCAGCCGTTGGCCGGGCTGGTGTCATCGGGGCAGGCGGAGGTTACGCAGACCACATCGGTCAGGGCGCGCAGCAGCACGTAATCACCGGGGCGCGACCACGGTTCATCCCCATACATCACGCCATGATCGTCGATGGCGGTGTTGAAGAAGAAGTTGATCGCCATCCAACCGCTTCGCGGTGCGACATTGAACTGGGCCAGTGTTGCGTTGAAGTTCTCGGAACAATTGACGTGTCCGGGGTAACCCATGTCGTTGTAGTATTTGGCCGAACATGCCAGCGCAAACGCGTCATGGCGCCCGCAGGTGTCTTGCACAACCTGCACCAGCGGCAGCAGTTCCTGATCGTAGTATTTCGCGTGTAGCCCCGGCATCGGGTAGTCCCGCCCCATCAAGGTTCGCGTGGTTGTCACGTCGAGGGCATGTTCAATGCCCTGGTCCAGCTTACGTGCCGAGAAGCATTCAAAATCCGTGCATTGGCGGCCATCAACGTCGATAATCTGGATGTAGTCGCCAGCTTTCACAAAATACGCTTCTGCGGTGGATGTGTGGACCCGAATGTTATCGATCGGCTCCGCCAGGGGATCGGGCAGCTCAAACTTCACATGGGACTTTATCACCGCGCGTGTGACCCAAACCGTCAGCGGAGAGGCGGTGTCCTGCACCTCATAGTCCATCTGGCCTGATGGGTTGGGGTGGGGGGCTGCTATCACCACCACGCCGTCGCGGGTCGCGGTGAATTCCGCCTCCGTTTTCGCCGGCGTCGTGGCCTCAAACAGGTGGATCGCCTGGATCTGCGCCAGATCAATCCCGCGGGTTTCCAATCCCAGACGCAAGCCCCGCAAAGACCGGTCAGAACCGGCAAGCAGCCGTTGCAATCCGGCAGCTGGCGCGCCGCCAACCTCTCCCAGAATGCCGAGGTCCGAGCGCCCGCGGGCGTCAGCGCAAACGATTTCGCAGGGCTGACCACCTTCGGTGTTTTCGATCCGTATCCGATCACCCGGTTCGATCGGGATCAGGACTGCGCCACAGCCTTCAACCACATATCGTTCCGTCCCTGGCGGTAGCGAAAATACAGCCGGTTTGATGACAGTACTTGGCTTCGGTGGCCCGGCTCTTACAGTGGGGTAGGGATTGTCCAGCACGCTGCCCTCCTGGCAAGAACCCTGTTGCCTCAGCGGAATAATAATTTATCTTTAAGAATACTTGTGCCGCATGCAAGTGTGAATATGCAAAGGCCCTGCTCAATGACGCTTTTCTCCGATCATACGGTCGCTATTTGCATAGGCCCGTTGCCCGAGCCGTCGACCCCGCTGGCAACGGGTTTTAGCGCTTGATATCCTTGTCTCTGGGGCTATTTGCGGCGTTTTTCTGGGCTGTGCACGACCTGTGTGTGCGCAAGGTCAGCGCGTCTGTGGGCGTATTTTCTTCCCTCATTGCGGTGTTGGTTCTGGGAACCCTGGTGATCACGCCGTTTGCTGTCGGGTTTGGCAATTTCGCGGATGCTCCGTTGCTGGCTTATCGGTATGCCATAACGGCGGGTGTATTTTACGCCATCGCCGGACTTGGGCTATATAAGGCACTGTCCATCGGCCCGGTGCGTTTGGCGGCTCCGATCATCGGGGCCTATCCAATCTTGTCGATGACCTGGGCCGCCACATCCGGGGGAGCCGTTGAGCCGCTGCACTGGCTTGCGGTCATCGTGGTGATTGCGGGTGTCGGCTATATCGCAATCACCAGTGATGCGGGTGCATCGGACGGCAGCAAAGGGTGGGCGATCTTCTGGTCGATGATGTCAGGTCCCGGTTTCGCGATTGCATTTGCACTAAGCCAGGAAGCGACGGCGCTTGCCGATGAATGGGCGATGATGCTGCCGATGCGGGGCACGGCAATTGTTGCCATCCTCGGGATTGCACTGGTGATGCGCGCGCCGATCTTGCCCCGTTGGGGGGCGGTCTGGATACTCGCCATCATGGGCTCGCTGGATGCGTTGGCCTTGGGCGCGGTGTCAGGTGCGGGAAATTTTGCAAACCCCGAGTTTGCGGCCGTGGCGGCGTCAACATTTGGGCTGATCACTGTGGTGCTTGCGGCAATATTCCTGCACGAACAGATGCGCGGCGCGCAATGGATTGCCGTTGTTGTGGTCTTCGCAGCGATTGGTACTCTGGGTCTATAGGGGGCTCTCACATGGCGGCCCTTTCCCAGCCCCGGACCGCGCCCCAAAAACCGCACCAACCGGTCGCGGGCCCCGGGGATAGGGGATAGGGGCCCGGGGATAGGGGCCCGGGGATAGGGGATAGGGGATAGGGCGGCGGATGCAGGCAGTGGCATTTGTCAACGCGCCACACTCGATCAAAAACCCCAACCCGTTGATCAGATTGGATTCGCCCGTCGCAGGCCCGACTTTCGCGTGATTCCACCCCAACGCTGTATTTCACTTGCTGTCACACCCCCGTCACAGACTCGGCCTATCGGCAACGTACTAGGGCAGTGACGCACCGGATTGGCATACATCGCCAAGCCATTTGCACTCTGTCGAACAGCGTGTAGGTTAGACCTCGCGCGGAGATCCGGGGGGGACACTGCATTTGTGTTGCCCGGAAAATGAGAAATCCACCCGACCGACGAAATTGTCGGCGGTGTGTTGCGTATTGAGCTGCCCGAAACGGGTTGCACGACAGATGGGAGAATCGAATGACCTTCAAAACAACTGCAGGTGTCGGCCTTGCACTTGGCCTTATGGCCGGTGCGGCCCAGGCTCAGACCGAGATCGAGTTCTGGCACGCGATGGGCGGCCAGCTTGGTGAGTCCGTTAACCAGATTGCCGAGAACTTCAACGCAAGTCAGGGTGACTACGTCATTACCCCGATTTTCAAAGGCAGCTATGAGGAAACATTGACCGCGACGATCGCCGCGTTCCGCGCCGGCGAGCAGCCCAATATTGTGCAGGTTTTTGATGCAGGCGCCGCCACCGTGATCGGGGCCACAGGCGCAACCATTCCGGTTGAGACGCTTCTGGCCGACAACGGCATAGCCTTCGATATCGAGGATTACATCCCCGGCGTTCGCTACTTCTTCGCTGACGCCGATGGCACCATGATCGGCATGCCGTTCAACTCCTCCACGCCAATCTTGTACTATAACGCAGACGCGTTGGCCGAGGCCGGTGTTGAAGCCCCCACCACCTGGGAAGAGTTCGCCGAAACCACCGGGCCGGCGCTTGCTGCTGCGGGTTATATTCCGCTGGCACAAAGCCACCTGCCGTGGATCTTTACCGAGAACTTCTTCTCGCGTCACAACTTGCAGTTTGCAACCAATGACAACGGATATACCGGCATCGACACCGAGATTCTGGTGAACCACCCCGCCATCCGGAACCACTTCCAGGCGCTGGTTGACTGGCAGGAGGCTGGCCTTTTCTCCTGGTACGGCACCGGTTGGGCTGACAACCAGAACCCGTTTGAGGCAGGCGAAGTTGCCATGTGGCTCGGCTCGTCCGGCTCGTTTGGTGGCATTCAGGATCGGTGGAATTCAACTTCTCCGCCACCATGCTGCCCTATTGGGAAGCTGTGACGACAGAGCCGACACAAACCTTCATCGGTGGTGCGGCCCTGTTCGCAATGTCTGGCTTTGAGGCCGATGAAAACGCAGCAACCGCGGCGTTCTTCGACTTCCTCGCATCCTCGGACACACAGGTCCTGTGGCACATGGAAACCGGCTATGTGCCGATCACCACGGCCGCTTATGAGCAAGCTGCCGAGCAGGGGCACTACGTTGAGTTCCCGGCTGCCGAAGTTGGCATCCAGCAGCTGTCGCTTGAAGCTGGTGAATGGACACGCGGTTACCGCATGGGCTTCTACGTCCAGATCCGTGACGTGATGAACCGTGAATACGGTCGCATTCTGACGGGTGAGACGTCTGTGGATGACGCATTCGCTATCATCGAAGCAGAATCCAACGATCTGTTGGCGCGCTTTGCGGCAACTCAAGGCGGTTAATCGCCGTTTGACACTGCAGTGGCCGGGCTTCGTGCCCGGCCACATTGCCAATCAAAAAATAACCTAAGGGGATCACGCACGTGAAACGCGCCGCATTTGGGCATATCGGGTTTCCGATCCTGCTGCTTATTCCGCAGATCGCCATCATCGGGATCTTCTTCTACTGGCCCGCAGGTTACGCGGTTCATTCCTCGTTCTTCCTGCAGGACCCCTTTGGATTTACGTCCACTTATGTGGGCATGGACAATTACACCCGGCTTGCAACGTCCTCGAACTACCTCGACGCCGCCAAATTTACGCTGATCTTCACAATTCTGGTAACCTTCTTCGCGCTTGCCATCGCGCTTTTGCTGGCGGTGAAGGCCGACAAGGTGATCCGTGGCGCCAAAAGTTACCGCACGCTTCTGATGTGGGTCTACGCCATCGCGCCACCAGTCGCGGGTTTGATGGGGGTGATGTTGTTTGACCAATCGCGCGGCAATATCACCCAGCTTCTTGGCATGATGGGGATCGAATACCGCCTTGGTGTGAACTACTGGGACACCGCCAGCGCCATGATTTCGGTCTCGATCTGGAAGCAAATCCCGGTGAATTTCATCTTTTTCCTCAGCGGGTTGCAGGCAATCCCCCGGTCGGTTCGAGAAGCTGCGATGATCGACAATCGATCCGGCACCGCACGGTTTTGGGACATCACCTTCCCGCTGTTGGCACCCACCGGTTTCTTCCTGCTGATCATCAACATCACCTATTCGTTGTTTGATACGTTCGGCATCGTTGACACCATCGTTAAAAGTGAACCCGGCAATAACCCGATGACGCTTGTCTACCGCGTCTTTGTGGATGGATTCAGGGGCGGTGATCTGGGTGGATCATCCGCACAATCAGTTGTCCTGATGGTCCTTGTTCTGGTTCTTACCATCGTGCAGTTCCGTTTCCTGGAACGCCGAATTCACTACACATAGGGGGGTAGGGCACATGGCTGACATTACCGAGACCGGCGTCCAAACCGCCACCGCAACCAACACCGCAACCAACACCGCAACCGCCGCAGCACCCACGCGCCCCAAAAAGCGCATCAAGTGGGAAACGGTGGGGGACCACGCGGTCCTGATCGCTGGCGCGCTGTTGATGTTGGTGCCGGTCTACATGATCCTCGCGTCGTCAACCCACGAGGATATCCTGATCCACCGGGAGGGCCTTCAGTTCTTCTTCGGCGACGATGGGTTGGAGAACTACAACGCCGCCCTGTTTGAATATGGCGGTTTCACCAATAGCGTGAACGGCGTCACCATGCTGGTGAACTCCATGATCCTTGGATTTGGCTTTGCGATTGGCAAAATTGTCGTCGGCATGATGGCCGCGTATGCCATTGTCTATTTCCGCCTGCGCTTTGCGACATTCGCGTTTTGGATGATCTTCACCACACTCCTGTTGCCGCTGGAGGTGCGTATTCTGCCGTCCTATGAGGTCATCCAGCAGATGAACCTCGCCAACACCTATACCGGCCTGATTTTGCCCCTGATCGCGTCTGCCACGGCAACGTTTTTCTTCCGGCAATTCTTCCGCTCGATCCCGGAAGAGCTGGTTGAAGCCGCGCGCATCGACGGCGCGGGTCCGGTGAAGTTTTTCATCGATATCCTTGTGCCGCTCTCGCGCACCATGATTGCGGCGATGTTCATCATCATGTTTGTCTTCGGCTGGAACCAGTATCTCTGGCCCACATTGATCACAACTGACGAGTCGCTGTTTACGCTGGTGCGCGGTATCCGCCAGATCATGCAGGCTTATGCCGACGGCTCCTCCACGCCGGAATACGGCGAGGCGGCGGCGCTTGCGATCATTGCCATGACCCCCCCGGTATTGATCGTGATCTTCTTCCAGAACTGGTTCGTCAAGGGCCTGACCGAGTCCGATAAATAGGAAATCAAGAATGGCACAAGTCACGCTTAATGCGGTCCGAAAAATCTACCCAAATGGCGTTGAGGCATTGGAGCCGTGCAGCTTCACCATCAACGATGGTGAGTTGGCGGTGCTTGTCGGCCCATCGGGCTGCGGCAAGTCCACGCTTTTGCGCATGGTTGCGGGGCTGGAAGAGATTTCCGAAGGGGATTTGTCCATCGGTGACCGTATCGTCAATGACGTTGATCCGGCGGATCGAAACATCGCAATGGTGTTTCAAAATTATGCGCTTTATCCGCACATGTCGGTTGCGCAGAACATGGGTTACGGGCTGAAAAACCGCGGCATGTCGAAGGCCGAGATCCGGGCGAAGGTCCGGGAAGCCTCGGACATGCTGAACCTGACGGAATTCCTCGACAGGCGCCCTTCGCAACTGTCCGGCGGCCAACGCCAGCGGGTTGCAATGGGCCGCGCTATTGTGCGCGAACCCGACCTGTTCCTCTTTGATGAACCGCTGTCCAACCTCGACGCGAAACTCCGCAACCAGATGCGGATCGAGATCCGCGCCTTGCAACGGCGCCTCGCCACCACGGCGATGTACGTGACCCACGATCAGATCGAAGCCATGACCATGGCCGACCGCATCATCGTGTTGAATGACGGTAAAATCGAACAGATCGGCACCCCGAACGAGATATATGAGCACCCGGCCTCTACCTTTGTGGCGTCGTTTATGGGCGCTCCGCCGATGAACCTGCTCCAAGGCATCGCTGGTGGCGGCAAGGTCACTCTGGGCAGTGACCAAGACGTGCTCCACACCGGCACTGAGGGCAATGATGGCCCGGTTCAAGCCGGAATTCGCCCTGAAGATGTCTGGCCAGACCCACAAGGTGACCTGGCGTTCGACGTTGATATCATTGAGGAGTTGGGCGCGCTGCGGTTGCTTCACGGGCGTGTGGCGGGGCAGGATTTCTCTGTCGCTGTGCCGAAGGACAAAGAGGCCACAACCGGTCTCATGCAACTCAGCGTCAAACCCGGCGCCGTGCATTTGTTTGACGCCGACACCGGCCGCCGTTTGTAACACCCAAGCTGCCACAATTGCCGCACGTCACTGATGGCAAGCCCGCCAGCTTGCCGATCATTGCTGCGGTTTTCTGACATACAGATCGCGCAACCCGCCAACAATGCGTGAGCAACTGCTCGCGCCATCCCCGCGCCATGCCCGTGCCATGCCCGGAAAAAGCCACCCCATTGCTTTGGCGCACAAACAACGTGCCCCCGCCCACACCTCCAATGGGCGGATAGAGTGCGACACGGCGGCAGGTGTGGCGCACAACTCTGCCGCCGCCACACGAAACCCGCCACACCTCGCCGCCGCTTCAAAGGCGCGTAACCTGTTCAGCACCGGCAATTTCGGGTGCGGAGGGGCAACTGACACAGGCCTAGGTTTCCTGACACAGGTTTGCAGATTATCTGGTTTGCAGCGCCCACGCCCAGCCGCCATGATCCCCGCACCTCGACCAGCAAAGGCCTGTTTCATGACCCTCTCCAACCGCCCATGGGTGCCCGCCGCTTCCGAAGCCCTCGTTCAGCGCATCGCAGCCAAAACCGCCAACACCGCAAGCGCTGATATCGCCGCCCGCCTCACCGCGCTTGGCACTGAGAACCGCCGCATTCACCAGGACACCTGCTTCAACCTCAACCCTGCGACCAACATCATGAACCCGGCGGCCGAGGCGCTGTTGTCCAATGGGATGGGATCACGCCCATCACTCGGCTATCCCGGTGACAAGTACGAAATGGGGCTGGAAGCGGTTGAAGAGGCCGAGGTGATAGCGGCTGAACTTGCCGCCGAAATTTTTCAGGCCCGTTACGCCGAGATCCGTGTCGCTTCCGGCGCGATGGCAAACCTTTACGGGTTCATGGCGACCTGCAAACCGGGGGACACCATCATTGTGCCGCCCGCGTCGATCGGCGGCCACGTCACCCACCATTCGGCGGGCTGTGCGGGGCTGTTTGGGTTGAATATCCTTGAAGCTCCGATCAATGGCGAGAATTATTCCATTGATTTACCCGGTCTGGCTAAAATGGTCGCAGATCATTCCGTTTCGTTGATAACTGTTGGCGGCTCCCTCAACCTTTTGCCCCATCCCGTGGCTGAGGTGCGAGAGATCGCGGATCGCGTCGGCGCCAAAGTCTTGATGGATGCAGCACACCAATGTGGCCTGTTCGCGGGACGGGCCTGGCCTGATCCACTGGCTGAGGGCGCAGATCTGATGACGATGAGCACCTACAAAAGCCTGGGCGGGCCAGCGGGCGGCCTGCTGCTCACCAACGACGCCGGGATCGCAGAACGCCTGGATGCCATCGCCTTTCCGGGTATGACCGCAAATTTTGATGCCTCAAAATCCGCCGCATTGGCGCGCAGCTTGCTGGATTGGCGTGAGCATGGGCGGGGGTATGCGGCTGAGATGATCCGGGTGGCGCAGCGATTGGCCAACGCCCTGAAGGCGCAAGGTATTCCAATGTTCGAAACCACACGTGGCCCGACGGAAAGCCACCAGTTTGCGATCCCCGCCTATGAATTTTCTGGCGGGCAGATGGCCTCAAAACACCTGTACCGCGCCGGGTTGATTGCCTGTGGGATTGGCATTCCGGGGCCGGACATTCCCGGTGACATGAACGCGATCCGCTTTGGCACCCCGGAACTTGTGCGCTGGGGATTTGGGCAGGAGGACGGCGATATTGATACGCTGGCCAGTTTGATTGCCCGCGCGCTTCGAAGTGACGCGCCAGAGGCTCTGGCAACTGAAACCGCGGTATTTCGGCGTAAATTCAAGAATTTGCACTATATTTCGTAACTCTGTCTGAAACGGCAAAGTCGCGCTATTGCAACTCATTCGCAATTGCCTTGATCTTTTGCGAATGACTCTCATATAACCATCCATCGGACGTCCTTGATGGAGATCCCCAATGGACGTCCCTGATGGAGATCAATACATGAAACGCGCCTTTGCGACCCTTGCCCTAACAGCGACCCTGTTGCCCGCGACGGCGCAGGCCAATGAACCGGTTAGCATCGAACCGGTTAGCATCGTGGCCACCACCGGCATGATCGCTGACGCTGCACGCCAAATCGGCGGGGAATTGGTGCAGGTTCAGGCGCTTATGGGGGCAGGGGTGGACCCACACTCCTACCGCCAGACCAGATCTGACATTGTGGCCACGGCGCGGGCAGATCTTGTCTTGTGGCACGGCCTGTATCTGGAATCGCAGATGGAGGGGTTCTTGCTGGAGCTGGCAGAGACCAACACTGTGGTTCCGGTGGCCGAATCCCTTTCGCGCGATCTGTTGTTGGGGTCCGAGGCGTATCCGGATCTTTTTGATCCACATGTCTGGATGGACCCCGCAATTTGGGCTGATGTGGTGCAGCGCATTGAAGGTGTGTTATCCGAAGCAATGCCGACCTCTGCGGATGTGTTTGCCGCCAATGCGGCCAGCCTTCAAACTGAGATCGACGGGTTGATCACCTATTCACACGAGGTCCTGTCCAGTGTGCCCGATGGCTCTCGTGTGTTGCTGACCGCCCACGATGCTTTCCGCTATTTTGGAGCAGCATATGGCATTGAGGTCATTGGTATCCAGGGGATGTCCACGGAATCCGAGGCTGGCCTGCAACGGATGGGCGCGTTGGTGGATATGCTTGTTGCGCGAAATATTCATGCGGTTTTTGTCGAAAGCTCGGTCTCGGATCGCAACATCCGCGCGCTCATCGAAGGGGCGGCGGCACGTGGTCATGAGGTGGTCATCGGCGGCGAGTTGTATTCAGACGCGATGGGGCCGGACGGCACCTATGAAGGCACCTGGATTGGGATGATTGACCATAACGTCACCACGATTGCACGTGCCCTTGGCGGCGATGTGCCCGATGGTGGGATGCAAGGATTGTTACAATGAGCGACCTGCACGTGGTCACATCACCCGCCACACTTGATCCCGCAAGCCCCTTGGCTGTGCGTGGCTTAACTGTATCTTACGGCGAGAAACCGGCGCTGTTTTCGCTTGATGCCAGCTTCCCGGCGGGGGCGATGTCAGCCATTGTTGGCCCTAACGGGGCGGGTAAATCCACGTTCCTCAAGGCAGCGCTTGGCCTGATTCCGCGGGTCTCGGGGGAGGTCACAATTTTTGGCCACGACGTGAATCGTGCCCGCGACCGGATCGCCTATGTACCCCAACGCGCCAGCGTGGACTGGGACTTTCCGACAACTGCAATTGATGTGGTGCTGATGGGCCTTTACGGTCAGATCGGCCTTTGGCGGCGGATCAGCGGCGCGCACAGGGCCCGCGCGCGGGCCTGTCTGGACCGTGTCGGCATGGCCGACTTTGCGGATCGTCAGATCGGGCAGCTATCTGGCGGCCAGCAACAGCGGGTTTTTCTGGCCCGCGCGCTGGCGCAGGATGCCGATCTGTTTCTCCTGGATGAGCCATTCGCAGGTGTTGATGCCGCAACCGAAGCCGCGATTATCGAGGTTCTGAAATCCCTGAAAGCTGAGGGGCGCAGCGTTGTTGCCGTGCACCATGATCTCAGCACTGTGTCCGCCTATTTCGACCATGTTTTACTGGTGAACTTGCGCCGCATTGCCGAAGGCCCGATTGCCACGGCTTTCACCGCCGACACCCTGTCCGAGACCTATGGTGGCCGCCTTGGTGCCCTCCAGATCGAGGGTTTGGCATTGGTGGGCACCTAGATGGCAACGTTCCTGAACGCTCTTTTTCTGCAAGCCGGGTATAACGCTGCGTTGGTGGCGTTGGGCGCGGCGCTGTTGGGCTTTGCTGCGGGTGCTGGCGGCAGCTTTCTGTTCCTGCGCAAACGCGCGCTGGTGTCAGATGCCGTCGCCCACGCAACTCTGCCGGGGGTTGGTCTGGCGTTTATCGTCATGGTGGCCCTTGGCGGTGACGGGCGCAGTCTTCCGGGGCTGCTTCTGGGGTCTGCCATTACGGCTTGGTTGGGGCTGTTGGGGGTGGAATGGATGGTGCGCCGCACCCGCCTGTCCGAAGACGCCGCCATCGGCGCAATCCTGTCTGTGTTCTTTGGCATCGGCATTGTGCTGCTCACCATCATCCAATCCATGAGCCAGGGGCGGCAGGCGGGGCTTGAGGGTTTCTTGCTTGGGTCCACCGCCGGTATGTTGTTTCAGGATGCGGTCCTGATCGCGGGCGGCGGGGCGGCTGTTGTCGCCATCATCTGGCTGCTGCGCCGGCCAATGACGATGGTGGCGTTTGATCCCGGATTTGCGGCAGCGCGCGGGATGAATGTGCGCCGCGTTGATCTGGCGATGGTGGGGCTGGTGTTGGCTGTCACGGTGATTGGCCTCAAACTGGTGGGCCTGATCCTGATTGTGGCCTTGTTGATTATCCCCCCTGTCACCGCGCGGTTCTGGTCGGAGCGGGCCGAAACCGTTGTGTGGGCGGCAGGTGTGATCGGCGCGGTGTCCGGTTGGGTGGGGGCGGCGCTGTCTGCCTCTGCACCTGATTTGCCGACCGGGCCAATCATTGTGCTGATCTCTGCCGGGCTGTTTTCGCTGTCATTGCTGTTTGCTCCGGCCCGTGGCGTCTTGGCGTCCATCCTGGCGCGGCGTGCATTTCAGGCGCGGGTGCATCGCCGCCAGGGCCTGTTGGCGCTTAGCCGCTCCGAGCCTGTTCACGATCCACTGACCCTCAGGATTCTGCGGCGTGAAGGCCTGATGCGGGCTGATGGTGTCGCCACCGACAAAGGTGGCATCGCCAGCACCAGGGTTGCCCGTGACGAGCGGCGCTGGTCGATCGCCCGCCGCTTGCACCACGACACCGCCCTGATTGGGCGATATGATGGCCTTACCCCGATAGACGAGGTCTTCACCCGCGATGAGATCGCGCAATTTGATGCCGGATTGCCAGCAGCGGAGGGGGTGTAGATGGGGGCCGAATTTGTCCAGTTCTCGCTGACGCCGATCCTGATCGGCATTTTCGCTGCGGTGGCCTGCGCGTTGCCCGGCAACTTTCTGATCCTGCGCCGTCAGGCACTGATCGGCGACGCGATATCTCACGTGGTTTTGCCCGGCATCGTTGTGGCGTTCCTTATCACTGGTGTGGTGACAACCGGGCCGATGTTGCTTGGTGCGGCTGGGGCGGCGCTGGTTGCGGTGGTCTTGATCGAGGTCGTCCGCCGGGTTGGCAAGATCGAACCCGGTGCCGCCATGGGTGTTGTTTTCACCTCAATGTTTGCAGGTGGCGTCTTGTTGCTGGAGCAATCGGACACATCCTCTGTCCACCTTGATGTGGAGCACGCTCTGATGGGTAATCTGGAGCAGCTTATCTGGTTGCGCGCTGATGGCTGGGGCTCATTACTTGACCCCGTGGCGCTGGCTCACCTTCCGGAAGAGTTGCCGCGTATGGCTCTTATTGCCGCGATCATCGGGTTGCTCACAATGATCTTCTGGCGGCCTTTGAAGCTTGCGAGTTTTGATGAAGGCTTTGCCCGCGCCATGGGCCTGCCGGTAAACCTGATCGGCCTTGGGCTGGTGACAGCTGCCGCCGCCGCTGCCGTTGCGGCTTTTGATGCGGTGGGGTCGATTATCGTCATTGCCATGTTCATCTGCCCACCTGCCGCTGCCCGCCTGATGACCAACCGCCTTGGTATCCAGGTGGCGTGGAGCCTGCTGTTTGCAGTGCTATCGGCGATCCTCGGCTATGTATTGGCAGGGTATGGACCGATCTGGATCGGGGCTGCCAGTTCCGTATCAGCGGCTGGAATGGTGGCGGCGGTTTCCGGGGCGATCCTGGGCCTCACCTGTCTGTTTGGCCCGGCGCGCGGTCGGGTTGGCGTGGCGGCTGGGGGGTGATGGAGATGAACCACACCGCCTGGACAACCTTCCCAAATGCGCCAGCGCCCGGCACCGTTATCTGTCCAGCAGCTGACGTCCCGCAAACCGGCGTGAAAAGCTTTGACCTCAATGGCTTCCCCCTGATCCTTGTGGCGTCAGGTGACGGCCTGCGGGCTTATGTGAACGCCTGTCCGCACCAGTTTCTGCCGCTTGACTGGCGGTCCGAAAATATCCTGTCTGCTGACGGCGGGGTGCTGCGGTGTTCCAACCATGATGCCGGATTTGATGCCTGCACCGGCGCGGGCGTGGATGGGCATGGGCAGGGCTGCGCGTTGGACCCGGTGCCGGTGGTTGTGTCCGGGGACCAGTTGAAGATCGGCGCACCCTAAATACTTCAAGCCTGAAACTTTAGGCTTGAGATAAATTCCAAACCTGCGATCATCACCACAATCAAAGGGGGTGTTGATGCGGATTGTGTGTTTGGGCGGTGGGCCTGCGGGCCTCTATTTTGCGATATCCATGAAGCTGCGCGACCCGTCTGCTGAGGTTTGCGTGATTGAGCGCCACCGCGCCGATGATACGTTTGGTTGGGGTGTGGTGCTGTCGGATGAGTCGCTGGACAACCTCGCCGCTAACGATCCGGTATCCGCTGAAGCGATCCGGAGCCATTTCGCCTATTGGGACGATGTCGCGCTGGTCAAAGACGGCCAGCGGATTGTGTCGTCCGGCCACGGCTTCTGTGGGATCGGTCGCAAGGCGCTGCTTTTGCTGCTGCAAGACCGGGCGCGCTCACTTGGGGTTGATCTTCGGTTCGAGACCGAGGCCGGAAGTGCCGAAGATTACCGCGCCGATTATGATCTGGTTGTTGCCTGTGATGGGTTGAATTCACCAACCCGCGCGCTTTACGCCGACACCTTTCAACCGGATGTCGATGAACGTCTGTGCCAGTTTGTCTGGCTTGGCACCAAGCAAACCTTCGCCGACGCGTTCACCTTCATTTTTGAAGACACCGAACACGGCTGGATCTGGGCCCATGCCTACCAATTTGATGATGAGACGGCGACGTTCATCGTGGAATGCTCCCAGACCACGTTTGACGGGTTTGGCTTTGCGGACATGGCTCAGGCCGAGTCGATCGCAATTTGTGAACGGATATTCGCCAAACATCTGGGCGGCCATGCTCTGATGACAAACGCCAACCATATCCGGGGCTCGGCCTGGATTCGGTTCCCGCGGGTGCTGTGTGAGACCTGGCACCACGGCAATGTGGTGCTTTTGGGCGATGCCAGTGCCACGGCACATTTTTCAATCGGATCAGGAACCAAACTGGCGTTTGAATCCGCAATTGCGCTGGCCGAATATGTCACTACCGAACCAACCCTGGAAGCCGCTTTCACCCGGTACCAGGATGAGCGGCGTCTGGAGGTTCTGCGTTTGCAATCGGCGGCCCGGAACTCCATGGAATGGTTCGAGAATGTGGAGCGTTATCTGCACCTTGACCCGGTGCAACTGAACTACTCCATGCTTACGCGCAGCCAACGGATCAGCCACGAAAACCTGCGGGAGCGGGATGCGGAGTGGCTCGCGTCTGCTGAGACATGGTTCATGACTGGCGCCGGAAAGCCTGACGGGGCGCCATCATCTGCCCCCGTGTGCGCCCCTGTGCGCGCGCCAATGTTCGCACCATATTCAATGCGCGAAATGGACCTGAAGAACCGCATCGTTGTCAGCCCCATGGCACAGTACAAAGCCGTAGACGGCGCGCCAACTGATTGGCATCTGATCCACTACGGCGAACGTGCGAAAGGTGGCGCAGGGCTGGTTTTCACCGAGATGACCTGCGTTTCACCCGAGGCCCGTATCACCCCCGGCTGCCCCGGTCTTTATGCGCCGGACCATGAGACCGCCTGGGCGCGCCTCACCAATTTCGTCCATACTGAAACTGACGCCAAAATCTGCTGCCAGATCGGCCATTCCGGCCGCAAAGGCTCCACCCAGGTGGGGTGGGGGGTGATGGACGCGCCCCTGACCAGCAACAATTGGGAAACCGTCAGCGCCTCGGCGATCCCATGGTCCAAGGACAACGCCACACCGCGCGAGATCACCCTCGACGAAATGGCGCGGGTGAAGGCGCAATTTGTGGCCTCGGCGCAAATGGCCAACCGCGCGCACTTCGACATGATCGAGATGCACGCGGCCCATGGCTATCTGCTGTCATCCTTCATCTCCCCAACCTCCAACATCCGCACTGACGCCTATGGCGGCAATCTGGAGAACCGCCTGCGTTATCCGCTGGAGGTCTTCGCGGCCATGCGTGCGGTCTGGCCCTCAGGCAAGCCGATGTCGGTGCGGATATCGGCCAATGATTGGGTTGGTGATGCCGGCGTGACGCCGGGTGAGGCGGTGGAAATCGCAAAGGCCTTCCATGGCGCAGGCGCTGATCTGATCGACGTATCTACCGGGCAAACCAGCACCGAGGCCGATCCCGTCTATGGCCGGATGTTCCAAACCCCATTCTCGGACCGGATCCGCAATGAGGGCGGCATTCCGACCATGGCCGTCGGCAATATATTCGAGGCGGATCACGCCAACTCGATCCTGATGGCGGGCCGGGCTGATCTGGTTGCTGTCGGGCGGCCCCATCTGAGTGATCCGTATTGGACGTTACATGAAGCCACCAAGATCGGTGATCGTGGCGCAGAGGATTGGCCGCTCCCGTACCTTCCCGGGCGCGATCAGGCGTGGCGATTGGCTGACAAGGACGCAGAGGTGATCCGCCCATGAAGCGCGTTCTTGTAACCGGCGGTGGCACCGGCATTGGGCGCGCAATTGCCCATTGTTTCGCCGGGGCAGGCCATGGCGTGACCATCGCCGGGCGCCGCCTGGCACCGCTTGAGGAGACCGCGCGGGGCCACGACATCACTGTGCGTACGGCGGACGTGACGGATGAAGCCTCCGTTGCGGCGCTGTTTGAGCAGGAGTTTGATGTTGTCATCGCCAATGCCGGTGCGGGCACCGCAACAAAGGTTGCCGACACCACACTTGCCCAATGGAACGCCACCCTGGCGGTGAACCTGACCGGCACGTTCCTGACCTTTCGGGAAGCCCTGCGCGACATGCCCCAAGGTGGCCGCCTGATCGCCATCGCCTCCACCGCCGCCCTCCAGGGTGGCTCAAATATTGCGGCGTATGCGGCGGCGAAACACGGGGTGTTGGGGCTGGTGCGCAGCCTGGCGAAGGAAGTCGCCAAAAAGGAGCTGACCTGCAACGCAATCTGCCCCGGTTTCGTTGATACCGAAATGGCGGAGGCCGCGATCACCGGGGTCATGGGCCGTTTTGAGGTGAACCGCGAGCGTGCCACCAAAATGGTGGTTTCAGGCAACCCGCAAGGCCGCCTGATTGACCCGGCGGAGGTGGCAGCAACTGCCCTTTGGCTCGCCTCCGACGCCGCGCGATCAATCAACGGCCACGCGCTCAGCGTGTCGGGTGGTGAGATATGATCCCCGACGCCACCCCAAGTGGCGACATCTCAAAAGATCGTCTTCGCCTGTGGTTGAAACTGCTCAAGGCACAAAGCGCAATCGAGGCCGAGATCCGCCGCCGCCTGCGCGAAGACTCCGCGACCACCCTGCCGCGGTTTGATGTGATGAGTGCGCTTTTCCGCCACTCCAAGGGCCTGAAGATGAGCCAGATCAGTGGGTTGCTAAAGGTCTCGAACGGGAATGTTACCGGGATTGTGGACCGGCTGGTGGAAGACGGACAGGTGATCCGTGTGGCGGTTCCGGGGGACCGGCGGGCGCAACTGGCGCGGTTGACACCTGCGGGCATCACCGCGTTTGAGCGGCTGGCGCAAGCCCATGAGGGCTGGTTGAACACGATGCTTGGCGGCATTGATGAGGCTGATATCGCCGCACTTGCGGCGCAGCTGGACAACATTACAGACCATCTGGAGGCTGACCATGCGAACTGATGTGCAACATTTCCGGTGTGACATTGCAAACGGCATCGCGCGGGTGTCCCTTGACCGGCCAGATCGCAAAAACCCACTGACCTTTGAAAGCTATGCGGAGCTGCGCGACTGGTTCCGGGACCTGGCCTACGATGATGACGTACGGGCCGTGGTGTTCGGACCCAATGGCGGCAATTTCAGCTCCGGTGGCGATGTCCATGACATTATTGGCCCCCTCACGAAGATGACGATGAAAGAGCTGTTGGCCTTCACTCGGATGACCGGCGATCTGGTAAAGGCGATGGTGGGTTGCGGCACACCGATCATCGCCGCTGTGGACGGTATCTGCGCCGGCGCCGGGGCGATCATTGCCATGGCCAGCGACCTGCGTATCGGCACGCCGGAGGCGAAGGTTGCGTTCCTGTTTAACCGCGTCGGCCTTGCGGGCTGTGACATGGGCGCCTGTGCGATGCTGCCGCGTATTGTCGGCCAGGGCCGCGCGGCTGAATTGCTGTACCTGGGCCGGTCTCTGGGAGGGGAAGAAGGGGAGCGGTGGGGCTTTTTCAATCGCCTGGTTACAGGGGTGGAGTTGGAAGCGGCGGCAACAGAGATGGCCACCCGCATCGCGGATGGCCCCGGTTTTGCCAATTCAATGACCAAGACGATGTTGGCGCAGGAATGGTCCATGAGCCTGGATATGGCCATTGAGGCCGAGGCGCAGGCGCAGGCAATCTGTATGCAAGGCAACGATTTCAGACGGGCGTATGAGGCATTTGTTGCCAAAGAACGCCCCGTGTTCGAGGGTGACTGATGGCTGACCAAACTTACCTGAACTGGCCGTTTCTTGAGGATCACCACCGCAAATGGGCCGCCCGTGTGGAAGACTGGGCCGGTGCCAATCTGGGCGCAGTGGATCACTCCGACCCCGACGCGGCGTGCCGGGCTTTGGTCGCTGGCATGGGCGACGCCGGGTTATTGGTGGTGACCGCCAGTGACACATCAGTCAGTAACACATCCGCCGGTAACCCATTGGACGTGCGGACCCTGTGCCTGACCCGTGAGGTGTTGGCGCGCCACGATGGCTTGGCTGACTTTAGTTTCGCCATGCAGGGCCTTGGAACTGCTGCGATTTCCCTGTTTGGAACTGAGGCGCAGAAGGCCGAATGGTTGCCGCTGACCCGCTCCGGGCAGATGATCAGTGGCTTTGCGTTGACCGAGCCTCAATCCGGTTCAGACGTTGCAAACTCCACAATGACCGCGACGCGAGACGGCGATTCCTACGTGCTGGATGGCGAAAAGACGTGGATATCCAACGGCGGGATTGCGGATGTGTATACGGTCTTTGCCCGCACCGGTGAGGCGCCCGGCGCCAAGGGCCTGTCGGCCTTCATCGTGGCCGCGGACACTCCGGGCCTTGTTGTGGCCGAACGCTTGCAGGTTATCGCGCCACACCCGTTGGCGCGGCTCCGTTTTGACGCCGTGCGGGTGCCTGCCAGCGCCATGTTGGGCGCGCCGGGGCAGGGGTTTCGGGTGGCGATGTCGGTGCTGGACGTGTTCCGCACAACGGTGGCAGCGGCGGCATTGGGCTTTGCGCGGCGGGCGTTGGACGAGGCCCTTGTGCGGGTCAACACCCGCGAGGTGCAAGGCGCGAAGTTGGCGGACATGCAGTTGGTTCAAGGGCATATCGCTGAAATGGCGACAGATATCGACGCCGCCGCCTTGTTGATCTACCGGGCGGCCTGGACCAAAGACACCGGCGCGCCGAGGGTCACGCGGGAAGCCGCGATGGCCAAGCTGTTCGCCACGGAACAGGCGCAGGTCATCATCGACAAGGCGGTGCAGTTGCACGGCGGTGACGGGGTGCGCACGGGGCAAGTGGTGGAGCGGCTTTACCGCGAAATCCGGGCGCTCCGGATCTATGAGGGCGCAAGTGACGTGCAGAAAATCATCATCGCGCGCCAGGTTCTCAACGCCCACAAGGGGGGATAGGCCCATGTTTCCGTCAGCCCATGAAGATACCTTCACACGGGATAACCTGCCGCCCGAAGCCGATTGGCCAGACCTGTTGCTGGACCAGTTCGACTATCCCGAGCGTCTGAATGCAGGCGCTGAATTGACCGATGCCATGGTCACGCGCGGCTTCGGCGATTACACAGCGTTGATCGGGAATGGGCGCAGGCGAACCTATAAGGAGCTGACGGACTGGACCAACAGGCTTGCTCACGCGCTGGTTGAAGATATCGGCGTAAGGCCCGGAAATCGTGTGCTTATTCGCTCCGCAAACAACCCCGCAATGGTGGCGTGTTGGCTGGCCGCGACAAAAGTGGGCGCAGTTGTGATCAACACGATGCCGATGCTGCGGGCGGGTGAACTGGGCACATACCTCGACAAGGCGGAGGTGCAATTTGCCCTGTGTGATGCGCGCCTGATGGAAGAGATGGAAGCTGCGGTTGAGGGCCGCGACGCTCGGGTCATCAGCTTTGACGGCACCTCGAACCACGATGCGGAGTTGGACCGGTTGGCGCTGGAAAAGCCGGTCCGCTTCGACGCGATCCAGACCGCACAGGACGATGTGGCTTTGCTTGGCTTCACCTCCGGCTCGACCGGAGAGCCCAAGGTCACGATGCATTTCCACCGGGATCTGCTGATCATCGCGGACGGCTACGCGTCAGAGGTTCTGGGCGTGACATCAGACGACGTATTTGTCGGCTCGCCGCCACTTGCGTTCACCTTCGGCCTTGGGGGGCTTGCGATCTTCCCGCTGCGGTTTGGGGCCACGGCGACGTTGCTGGAAAATGCCTCCCCTCCCAATCTGATAAAGATAATTGAGCAATACAAAGCCACCGTTTGTTTCACCGCCCCCACCGCTTACCGGGTGATGTTGCGAGCGATGGATGATGGTGCCGACCTGTCCAGCCTTCGTGCCGCCGTCAGCGCCGGGGAAACTCTGCCTGCGCCGGTGTACGATGAATGGATCGCCAAGACCGGCAAGCCAATGCTCGACGGGATCGGCGCCACCGAAATGCTGCATATCTTCGTGTCCAACCGTTTCGACGACCACCGCCCCGCGTGTACCGGCAAACCGGTGGCCGGTTACCAGGCCAAGGTGTTGGCCGAGGATGGGTCTGAGGCGGCGGCGGGCGAAATGGGGCGGATGGCGGTGCGCGGCCCAACCGGCTGCCGGTATTTGTTTGGTGAGAAACAAGCGCAGTACGTGCAAGATGGCTGGAATATCTCCGGCGATACCTTCTGGCGTGACGAGGACGGCTATTTCCATTTTTCTGCGCGCAACGATGATATGATTATTTCGGGCGGCTACAACATCGCCGGCCCAGAGGTGGAGGCCGCGTTGCTGGCCCATTCAGACGTCGCGGAATGTGCCGTCATCGCCGCACCGGACGACGCGCGTGGCCATATTGTTGAGGCCCATGTGGTTTTGAATGACAATTGCACAGGTAATGCCAAAGCCCTGCAAGACCATGTGAAGGCGGTAATTGCCCCGTACAAATATCCCCGCAGTGTTGTGTTCTGCGACAGTTTACCCAAAACCCAGACCGGCAAGATCCAACGTTTCCGTCTGACGCCGGGAGGCACGCCATGAAGATCATCCAACCCGACGGCTGGAAGGCCGCCAAAGGTTACGCCAACGGCATGCTTGCGCCTGACGGCACGTTGTACGTCGGCGGGCAAATCGGCTGGACCGGCGATCAGGTGTTTGAGGCCCATGATTTTGTTGGCCAGCTTGAACAAACCCTGGCCAATATCGTGGCGGTTGTCGAAGCCGCCGGGGGCCGCGCGGAACATGTCACCCGCCTGACGTGGTTCATCACCGACAAGGCGGAATACATGGCCAAACAACGGGACGTTGGGCAGGCCTATCGCGCCACGTTTGGGCGCCACTTCCCGGCGATGTCCGTGGTTGTGGTGGCGGGCCTGATCGAGGATGAGGCTTTGGTGGAGATTGAAGCAACGGCGAAAATCCCATGAGTTCCGGCATCGAAAACGACCCCGAGAAAGACGGCGCCCGCATGTCGTTTGAGGGCACCATGAGTTACGGTGACTACCTGTCACTTGATCCGATTCTGGGGGCATCCAAGCCAATATCGAATGCCCATGATGAGATGTTGTTCATCATCCAGCATCAGACGTCTGAGTTGTGGATGCGGCTGGCGTTACACGAGTTGGACGCCGCCCGAACCGCATTACAAGCCGCTGATTTCCCGCCGGTTTTCAAGATGCTGACCCGTGTGGCGCGGATTTTTGAGCAACTCAACAATGCCTGGGATGTCCTGCGCACGATGACGCCGTCGGAATATACCGCTTTCCGGGAGGATCTGGGCCAATCCAGCGGCTTCCAATCCCACCAATATCGCTTGATCGAATACATCCTCGGCAATCGCAATATTGCGATGATGAAAGTGCATGAACATCGCCGTGACCTGCACGCAATGTTGGCGGCTGAACTGACGCGACCGTCGCTTTATGACGTGGCGATCGGGCATTTGGGCACGGCTTTGCACGTGGACCTGCCGCAAAGCCCCCGCAACACTCCCCACAAGGCGGTTGCGCAGATTGAGGATGCCTGGGCCGTAGTTTATCGTGATCCGCGCACCTATTGGACATTGTATGAGTTGGCCGAAAAGCTGGTTGATCTGGAAGATTATTTCCGCCGCTGGCGCTTCAACCACGTCACCACCGTGGAGCGCATCATCGGCTTCAAACGCGGCACTGGCGGCACGTCCGGCGTGCAATATCTGCGGCGAATGCTGGAAGTCGAGTTGTTCCCGGAGTTGTGGAACGTACGGGGGCAGTTGTGAGGCTGCCGATGAAGCATTGTTTTGAGCTGCCCGAGGGGATGATTTACCTCGACGGAAACTCTCTGGGTCCACTGCCCAAAGGTGTGGCCGAAACGGTTGCGGCGATGATCATAGAGCAGTGGGGTGCAAACCTGATCAAAGGCTGGAATGTCGATGGCTGGATGGCGCAGCCGTCGCGGGTTGGGGATATGATCGGGCGGCTCATCGGGGCACCTCAGGGTTCGGTGATGACCGGGGACACTCTGTCCCTAAAAGTTTATCAGGCGCTTTCAGCGGCGTTGCAAATGCGGTCTGACCGCAAGGTTGTGCTAAGTGACAGCGGCAACTTCCCGACTGATCTGTATAT
Organism: Roseicyclus sp.; assembly: GCA_016763475.1. Classification (GTDB taxonomy): domain Bacteria; phylum Pseudomonadota; class Alphaproteobacteria; order Rhodobacterales; family Rhodobacteraceae; genus Gymnodinialimonas. Next base: position 3,550 of record JAESTV010000210.1, on the reverse strand, counting down.
GGCCGAAGGGTTGATCAGGCACCTGAACCACGGGCACGAGTTGCGGGTTGTGGCCCCGGAAGAGGTGGCGGATGCCATCGACGACTCGGTTGCGGCCGTCCTGATTACGCAGGTTGATTATCGGACAGGTCGCGTCCACGACATGGATGCCATCACCGCAAAAGCCCATGGGGCAGGGGCGGTGATGATCTGGGACCTCGCCCATTCCGCAGGTGCGATTCCCGTGGATATTGATGGGTCGAACGCCGAATTCGCGGTTGGCTGCACCTACAAATATCTCAATGGCGGACCCGGCGCACCAGCGTTCATCTATGTGCGCTCCGATATCGTGGATGACATCGACCCGGCGCTTTCTGGGTGGCTTGGGCACGAGGCGCCGTTTGCCTTCGATCGGGACTATCGCCCCGGCGCAGGTGTTGAGCGGATGCGCATCGGCACCCCGCCGGTGATCCAACTGGCCGCGCTGGAGCAGGCGATGAAGCTTTGGGACCAGGTTGACATGGATGACCTGCGCGCGGCCTCCATCCGGCTGTCCGAACTGTTCATCGCCGAGGTTGAAAAGACATGCCCCGACCTGACCCTCGCCAGCCCCCGAGACCCGGCGCAACGCGGGAGCCAGGTGTCATTCCACTTCGAGAACGGTTACGCCGCGATGCAGGCCCTTATCGCTCGCGGCGTGATTGGTGATTTCCGCGCCCCCGACATCATGCGGTTTGGGTTCACGCCGCTTTATCTGGATGAGGGAGACGTGACGGGGGCGGCGGCGATCTTGGCCGAGATAATGCGGGACAGGCTGTGGGACACGCCACAATATCTGGCGCGCCAGCGAGTCACCTGAAATAGACACATTACATTTTCGAACAGCCCGCGGCGGCGGCCCCTAAATAGAGGGCTGATCTGCCGTGGAAACAGTCACCGACGGTGTCGAGATTGCGCATTTTTTCGATGATCGGACCAAGGGTCACTTACCGCTGATTGCCGGGACCGGCGCGCTGCTGAGCGGCGCTGACATGGCACCGACAACGGCGGCGATTGGCATCGGCACCCGGCGCGATGCTCGGCCACCGATTGTTGCCGGAAGGGCGCTTTGGGTTTGGTCATAGGGCCGCTCTCACCGTCCAGTTTGGCGGGGTCGGAGGGTGTCACATGCTGTTTTCCGAAATTTATCAGGCTATTACCGCCCCCCAAAAAATGGTTTCGGGTCTTTTGATCATACCCCTTGAGCTTCCAGTGACTGGAAGGCTTATATGGGAGATGTATTGATAAATAAGGTCCATCACCATGTCCGCCGCCACATCCGTCAGCCTGTCCGTTCAGGGCCTAACTTGCGCCTCCTGTGTGGGGCGCGTTGAGCGTGCCCTGGCCGCCGTTCCGGGGGTAGATGAGGTCACCGTAAATTTAGCTGTCGAGACCGCGCAAGTGTGGTTTCAGGCGGATGAGGTCAGCCCCGAGGAATTGGCCAATGTGTCCACGCAGGCGGGGTATCCGGCCCGTGTGATCTCGACAGAGGCAATGCCGGAGGCAGGGCCTGACAAAGCCGAAGAAGCCCGCGTGGCCTTTAGCCGAATGTGGTGGGCGGCTGGGTTAAGCCTGCCGGTAATTGTGTTGGAGATGGGCGGACATCTGGTGCCCGGGTTCCACATGTGGATTGAGCAGAGTATCGGTCTGCAGACGTCTTGGGTGATCCAGTTTGTCCTGACCTCCGTGGTGCTGCTGGGGCCTGGGCGTGGCTTCTACCTCCTTGGAATACCAGCACTGCTGAAAGGTGCGCCGGACATGAATAGCCTTGTGGCGCTTGGCACAAGTGCTGCTTTTGGGTTCTCGGTACTGGCCACGTTTGCGCCGGGGTTACTACCCGAGGAAGCCCGCGTGGTGTATTTTGAGGCGGCAGCGGTGATCGTCACGTTGATCCTTCTGGGCCGCGCGTTGGAAGCGCGCGCCAAAGGCCGCACAGGTGCTGCCATCCGTGCATTGGTTGGCCTGCAGGTGCGCCATGCACGGGTGCTGCGTGACGGCGCGGCGCAGGACGTGGAGATTGAAGACATTGGCGTTGGCGAGATCCTGATCCTGCGCCCCGGTGAACGGGTGCCGGTTGATGGCGTGGTCACAACCGGCACGTCGTACATTGACGAAAGCATGATCACCGGGGAGCCTGTGCCGGTCACCAAATCCCCTGGTGATCCGACCACCGGCGGCACTGTCAACGGCGCGGGTGCGCTGCAAATCCGCGCCACACGTGTTGGGGGGGACACAACGCTCGCCCAGATCATCCGCATGGTGCAGGACGCTCAGGGTGCCAAGCTGCCGATTCGGGCGCTGGTGGATAAGGTGACAATGTATTTTGTACCGGTGGTCATTGTCGTGACCGCATTGACGGTCCTGACCTGGCTGACCATTGGCCCGGATCCGGCCCTGACCTATGCGTTGGTGGCGGGGGTTTCGGTCCTGATCATCGCCTGTCCCTGTGCGATGGGCTTGGCAACGCCGACGTCAATCATGGTTGGCACCGGGCGCGCGGCGGAACTTGGCGTTTTGTTCCGCAGGGGGGATGCGTTGCAGGGGTTGGGTTCGGTTGATGTGGTGGCATTCGACAAGACCGGAACCATCACCGAGGGGCGGCCAGAGGTCGCCGACGTGGTGCTGGCAGATGGCTTTGAGCGGGCAGGGGTTCTGGCGCTTGCGGCTGCGGTGGAGGCCCATTCCGAACACCCGATTGCCGGCGCAATCCTGCGCGCCTTTGACGGAGACCTTCAAACCGCTGAGGATATCGAGGCGCTGCCCGGCTACGGCATCCGCGCACGGGTTGCGGGCCAATGGGTGCTGGTGGGGGCGGACCGGTTCATGGAGCGGGAAGGGGTGGACGTGGCCACCTTTGCGCAAGCGGGCGCCAGCCATGCTGCACGGGGCCATAGCGCGCTGTATATCGCGATTGATGGCCGCGGCGCCGCGCTGATCGCGGTTGCGGACCGGGTGAAACCCACAAGTGCCGGCGCCATCGCCGCGTTACACGCGCAAGGCCTGCGTGTGGCGATGATCACCGGCGACAAACGCGCCACCGCCGAGGCCATCGCGGCAGAGCTGGGGGTGGACGTGGTCATTGCAGAGGTGTTGCCAGATGGCAAAGTGGCCGCCCTCGACCAGCTGCGCGCAGACGGCGCACGTATTGCCTTTGTGGGGGACGGGATCAACGACGCCCCGGCGCTGGCCCATGCGGATGTGGGGATTGCCATCGGGACCGGCACCGATGTGGCGATAGAAAGCGCTGATGTGGTGCTGATGTCGGGGGATTTGATCGGTGTTGTGACGGCGCTGGATGTCTCCAAACGCACCATGACCAACATCCGCCAGAACCTGGTTTGGGCGTTTGCCTACAACACCGCGTTGATCCCCGTGGCGGCGGGGGCGTTGTTCCCCTGGTTGGGGCTGCTGTTGTCCCCTGCATTTGCGGCCGGAGCGATGGCTTTGTCGTCGGTCTCGGTCCTTGGGAACGCCCTGCGGTTGCGCCGGATTGGCAGGACAACATGAACATCAAGGAGGCGGGGCAAGCGGC
>JAESTV010000209.1 GCA_016763475.1 Roseicyclus sp. | reverse complement strand
TGAACGGTCCCCCGGACCAGGGCGCAAAGCCCCAGCCGAGGATCGCACCAACGTCACCTTCGCGGATGTCCATCAGAACACCCGCCTCCAGCGCCCGCACGGCCTCCAGCACTTGTGCAAACAGCAGGCGGTGTTGCACTTCGACCAGCTCCGGCTGGTCATCCGCCACGTCATAACGGGCGCCAAGCCCGTCCCACAGGCCCTGCCGTTTGCCCTTGTCGTCGTAGGCGTAGAACCCAGCGTTGGCTTTGCGCCCCAGGCGGCCCTCCTCTTCCATCCAGAAGATCAGCTCATCCGCCGCATCGTCATAATCCGCACCCATCGCCGCTTTTGTGGCGCGCGCAATCTTTGCGCCGAGATCAATTGAGGTCTCGTCAACCAACTGAAGTGGCCCCAATGGCATCCCCACCAGCTTGGCGGCGTTCTCGATCAGCGCCGGTTTCACACCTTCCTGCACCATCCGCAGGCCCTCGTTGATGTAAGGCAGGATGCAGCGGTTGGCGTAGAAGAAGCGTTCATCATTCACGACAATAGGTGTTTTGCGGATCTGGCGCACAAAATCGAGCGCTTTGGCGACGGCCATATCCCCGGTTTCACGGCCTTTGATGATCTCCACCAGCGCCATCTTGTCGACCGGTGAGAAGAAGTGGATGCCGATGAATTGCTCAGGGCGGGACGAGGCTTTGGCCAGCCCGGTGATCGGCAGAGTCGAGGTGTTGGTGGCGAATATGCCTGACGCCAGCATCACCGCTTCGGCTTTGCCGGTGACCTCGGCTTTGACCTTGGGGTCCTCAAACACCGCCTCCACAATCAGATCGCAGCCGTCAAGCGCGGCGTAGTCGGTGGTTGCCGTGATCCGGCCCAGAACCTGCGCCTTCTTCTCTTCGGAGACCTTGCCGCGTTTCATACCCTTGTCGAGCAAAGCTTCGGAGTGGGCCTTGCCGCGATCAGCGCTGTCCTGAGCGGCGTCAATCAGCACAACGTCAATGCCTGCCAACGCCGAGACATAAGCGACCCCGGCCCCCATCATACCGGCGCCGAGGATGCCGACCTTCTTGACGGCCTGATCCGGCGCGGACGGTCGGTTTGCGCCTTTCTCCAACGCTTCCTTGTTGATGAACAATGACCGGATCATCGCTGCGGATGACGGGTCCATCAGGATCTGGGTGAAATACCGTGCTTCGATCTTCAGGGCGGTGTCGAAATCCACCAGCGCGCCCTCATAGATCGCCGACAGCAGCGCCTTGGCCGCCGGATAGACGCCTTTGGTCTTGCCGTGGATCATCGCGTTTGCACCCACAAACGTCATGAACCCCGCCGGATGGTAAGGTGCGCCGCCGGGCATTTTGTAGCCCTTCAGGTCCCATGGCTTCACGATGTCAGCGGGGGTTGCGGAAAGCACCCAATCCCTGGCCGCCTGCAAAAGCCCATCCGCCGGGACAACCTCGTCCACAAGGCTCGCGCTTTTGGCCTTCTTTGGGTCCAGCATCCGGCCTTCCAGCAGGACTGGCGCTGCCGCCATTGCGCCAACCATACGTGAGTAACGGGTGGTGCCGCCGGCTCCGGGGAACAGCCCCACGAGAATCTCGGGCAGGCCGATCTTGGCTTTGGGATTGTCAGCCATGAACCGACGGTGACACGCCAACGCAATTTCGGTGCCGATGCCCGCACAGGTGCCGGTGATGGCGCAGGCGATTGGCTTGCCCCCTTTGTTGGTCTTGGGCTCCATTCCCGCACGTTCAATTTTGCGCAGGATGCGGTGGCCGTTCATGGTGAAATCAAACAGGCCCTTGGCCGGGTTGTCCCCGGACTCGGACCGGATCGAGGCCAGCACGTTCAGGTCCATTCCACCCGCAAAGCTGGACTTGCCCGATGTGATGACGATGCCTTTGACGTCGTCCCGTGACAGCGCCTCATCCAGCAGGTCTTCACAGGTTGTGAACGCCTCACGGTTCAGCACGTTCATCGACTTTCCGGGGACATCCCAGGTGATCACCGCGACGCCATCAGCGCCAACCTCCATGGTGAAATCGCTCATTTACGCATCCTTTCCTGAATCTTGCGCATTGTCGGCAGGTCGCCCAAGACCCCGAAATCGGTCTGGGACCGATCGTTTTCCGACAATGAATTGGTGACAGAGTTGCATCGCCACTGGCCCTCGGAATGGATCAGCATCATGCGACTTTTGACGGGGCCGAAGATGGTGTCGTCACCTTTGACAATGATGGCGTCGTGGTAGCCGAAAATCCGATCATCAGACAGGAACTCCGCATAGCGGGCACTGCGGATCATACGATCTGCGCCGCTGTCGCGAATTTGGTCGGTGATCATGTCGAAGAAAGCGCGAATGTCTTCCGGCCTTTCGGCCCGGATATCCGTATCGTCGAAGTGAATATCGTACGGGAAAGTGAAGTGCTCACACCAACTCGCGAAATCTGAGGCGCTCATGGCCTCGCTCATGGAATCGATGAACACCTGATAAATTGGCTCGGCTCGTGCATGGGTGGCACTGATATCCGCCTTTGCGCCGCGCCACACCTTTTCAAAACTGCCGGGATCGGACCGGAGCACCATCACTGGGAACCGGTCACCTGACAGTTCATGATCGGCTTCAGTGACCTTCCAGGAATCGCTAATTTTGCGCAGGATCATCCGGTTGCCATAGGTCGGCGTCACGGCGGTGGCATTGCGCAGCACGTAAGTTGTGTGCCAGCCTTCAATTGCGTCCTCGTCCAGATATCGCGCTTTCTTGACCAACCGGATGTAGTGGGTGACTTGCTCCCCCTTCAGGGCCTGCACGACATTTTCGACGTCATTCCAAAGGTCAGCCCGGTCTTCCAAAACCGTCTCACACCTGCTGGTGCGCTGGATGAACGGCAATGACGCCATCGACACGAATTCCTCCACATTGCCGTCCATCAACGCGGCGGACGCCGTGTCCAGCCAATCCTGATAGATCGAATGGGGATCTGGCAACAGAGCGGGCGTTTCAATCGGCACAAGGCACCTCTGTTGATCTGGGCTGGATGTTCGAGCACGACACACAACGGGCAAAGTGGCTGGAATCGATTGCCCCCCATATGCCGGCACGCAGCGCCTCACCCATATGGTCGGGGAAGGTCTGACAGGATGTGATCGCAGAGGTGTTCATGTGCTCACGTCCTTCACCATCCGCCCGTCAGACCCGTTCCAGAATGGTGGCTGATCCCATGCCCGCCGCAACGCAGAGCGTCGCCAGGCCGATCTCCTTGTCCGTGCGCTCCATCTCATCCAGAAGCGTGCCGAGGATCATTGCACCCGTCGCGCCCAATGGGTGGCCCATGGCAATTGCGCCGCCGTTCACGTTGACCTTCCCGTGGTCCACATCAAACGCCTGCAAGAACCGCAGCACCACCGAGGCGAAGGCCTCGTTGACCTCAAACAGATCAATATCGCCGATCTGCATCCCGTTTTCGCGCAGGATCTTCTCGGTCACCGGGACCGGGCCGGTCAGGTTGATTGTGGGGTCGGTGCCGATCTTGGCATTGGCGCGGATCTTGGCGCGGGGCGTCAGGCCCCAGCGTTCGCCAAACTCCTTGTTGCCGATCAGGATTGCGGCGGCGCCATCGACGATTCCGCTCGAGTTGCCGGCGTGGTGGATGTGGTTGATCATCTCCAAGTGCGGGTATTTCATCAGAGCCACGGCATCGAATCCGGGCATGACTTCGCCCATGTCCTTAAACGCAGGCTTCAGCGCACCAAGGGATTGCATATCGGTCTGGGGCCGCATGTATTCGTCCCGGTCCAGAATGCTCAGGCCGTTTTGGTCACGCACCTCAATGACAGAGCGCGCAAAACGGTTGTCAGCCCAAGCGGCGGCGGCGCGGCTCTGGCTCTCGACCGCAAAAGCATCAACCTGTTCGCGGGTGAAGCCGTATTCTGTGGCGATGATGTCAGCGCTGATACCTTGGGGGACAAAGTAGCTGCCCATCGCCACCTGGGGGTCCACGGCCATTGCCGCGCCGTCACTGCCCATGGCCACGCGGCCCATCATCTCGACCCCGCCAGCGATATAGCCATCTCCGGCGCCGCCCTTGATCTGGTTGGCGGCAAGGTTCACCGCTTCAAGGCCCGAGGCACAGAAGCGGTTGATCGCAAGGCCAGGGATCGATTCGTCCAGGTCCGAGGCCAGAACCGCCGCCCACGCCAGGCAGCCGCCCTGTTCCATCACTTGGGTGACATTCCCCCAGATCACGTCCTCAACCGCATGGCCCTCAAGGTTGTTGCGCTGTTTCAGGGTGTTCAAGGTGAAGGCCGAAAGCCGGACCGCGGTCACCTCATGCAAAGCGCCGTCTTTGCGGCCCTTGCCGCGTGGAGTGCGGATCGCGTCGTAGATATAAGCGTCTTTCATTGGGGTACTCCAGAGATCTGGTGCCGCTGCGCGGGCAGGGGAAGGGGTAAATATGGGAACGACATCTGCCCGGACGCAACCGGGGTGCGTGTCAGGTGTCGGTATGAGCGAGCATCCGCAGAACAATCTGCGGTCGGGGTCAGCGGTGCAGGTTTGAGCGCCCGAGAGGATATGGCAAGGGGCTGACTCATGACGCAAACGCAGGCTGCATCAGGTCGTAGGGGTGTTTCCAGCCCGGCGTTTCGCTGATCCGCGTAAGCCAGGCGTCAATGGCGGGGTAGGTGGCGCGCTCAAACGTGAACGGCTCTGGGTAGAACAGATACCCGGCGCAACTGATATCGGCGCAGGAAAGCGCCCCGCCCACCAGCCAATCGCGCTGGGCAAGCTCACCCTCCAACACCGCTAGGGACGCCCGCAGGCGTCCTGCGAGAAAGCCAATGACATCGGCATTCCGCTTTTCCTCCGGTATGAAATTCATCATGAACCGCAGAGGCCCCGCCATGCCCGAGATCTTCTGATTGTCGAAAATGGTCCAGCGCAGCACATCGCGCAGCACATCGCGCGGGGTGTCGCGGGTGTTGTCGCCGCACAGTTTGCCGCTGGTCTCCATCACCCAGTCCTGGATCACACCCGATTGCGTCAGGATCAGCCCGTCAGCGTCCAGCACCGGGACTTCTCCCATTGGATTGATCGCGCGAAACTCAGCTGTGCGGGTCTCACCCTTGAAGAAATCCACATGGCGCGGCTGCCAGGGGATATCCGCCAGTTCCAACGCCAGCGCCGCCTTGTAGGCATTTCCGCTTTCTCCGAAGCAGTAAAGAGTGTTGGTCATGGCAAACCTCCCGGGCGAAATAAGTGGTGTCGTATGTGTTTTTGCGGACAGTGCATTGGGGGTTTCACACCCCCCCCTGCGTCTTTTTCAAACGAAAAAGATCGCACGCCCCCGTGCAATATTTTTGAAAAGATGAATGGACGTGGGTAACGAAGCGTTAAGAACAAAGTGTCACCATTGTAATTGCGGTACAGGCTGCGAAGCCGATGACCGTAAAAGGTGAAGGCGTCGTGTGGTTCCGTGCAGCGCCCCCGCGTATCCACGTGGCTCGGGGGAACACTCAGTTCAACACGGCGCTCGACCGCCCGGCTTCATCTTTTCATAAATATCGAATCCTTCCCTTTTGCTTGTTTCGAAATTCGCGTGTCGTGCAAATTTCACCGTTTCCGCTCGTCCAACTCGGAATTGAATATCCGGATGCGAGCGATGAATTTCTCTTCGTTGATGACGCTGGCCCAATTCTCGAACATGAACGACAGGAATTCGCCCTCATCCAGGCCCGCTTCCGTCGCCAGAGCGCGCAGCTTGCGGTAGCCGTCCTCGGTCATTGCGATGTTGGGGCGGCGGGTCAGGCGGAGGCGTTTGGGCATCTGAAATCCTTGTTTCTTGTGCGTGCCACACTCATGGCGAGTATCCGGGCTGCAACAAGGCTGAATGCCTCCTGCCGCCCAATACCGGCGCCTCGCGGTGCCATCAGAAGTTCGCCGGGTCCAGCGCCATGACATTGACGCCGCCCACCTGAATGCGGGTCAGGTGCATTGCCGTCATCGGCAACGTGCGGGCCATATAGAAACGCCCGGTTGTCAGTTTCGTTTCATGGAATGCCGGATCGGAGGTGTCGTCCGCCAGGGCCGCCAGCGAGGCTTTTGCCATCATCGCCCACATCAGGCCAAGGCAGGTATGGCCGAAAAGGTGCATGAAATCATAGGACCCGGCCAGAGCATTGTTGGGGCTCTTCATGCCCTCTTGCATGAAATACATCCCCGCCGCCTGCAAATCCTTGGAGGCGGCTTTCAGAGGTGCGATGAACTCTTCCATGCCCTCAACCTCGGCGTTCTCCTTGCAGAACCCTTTGACCAGATCGAAGAACGCCATCACATGTTTGCCGCCGTCCTGCGCCAGCTTGCGGCCCACCAGATCCAGCGCCTGCACGCCGTTTGCGCCTTCATAGATCATCGCAATCCGCGCATCGCGGGTGAACTGGGACATGCCGGATTCTTCGATATAGCCATGCCCGCCAAAGACCTGTTGCGCCTGAACGGTCATCTCGTACCCTTTGTCCGTCAGGAAACCTTTGATAACCGGCGTCAGCAAGGAGATCAGGCCGTCAGCGGCCACATCTTTATTGCGATGGGCGCGGTCGATCTGGAACGAGCCCCACAGAAGGAATGCGCGGCCACCCTCAACAAAGCTCTTTTGCTCCATCAGATTGCGGCGGATGTCGGGGTGGACAATCAGCGGGTCAGCGGGGCCATCGGGGTTTTTCGCACCCGTCACGTCACGACCCTGCAGGCGCTCCAACGCGTATTCCACCGCATTCTGGTAGGCGACCTCGGCCTGTGCCAGGCCCTGCATCCCGACCCCCAAACGCGCCTCGTTCATCATCGTGAACATGGCACGCATGCCTTTATGCTCTTCCCCCAGAAGGTAACCCGTGGCTCCGTCGTAATCCATCACACAGGTGGAATTTCCGTGGATGCCCATCTTCGCTTCGACCTTGCTGCAGGTGGCGGCGTTGCGTGCGCCAAGCGAGCCGTCTTCGTTCACCAAAAACTTCGGCACAATAAACAGCGACACACCTTTGATGCCCTCTGGCCCGCCGGCAATTTTGCCCAGGACCAGATGGATGATGTTGTCAGCCAGGTCATGTTCACCCGCCGAGATGAAGATCTTCTGGCCGCTGATCTTGTAACTGCCATCACCCTGGGGCGTTGCCTTGGTGCGCATCAGGCCAAGATCGGTGCCGCAATGGGATTCCGTCAGGTTCATGGTGCCAGTCCATTCGCACGACACCATCTTGGGCAGATAAGTGGCTTTCTGGTCTTCGGTGCCATGGACAAGGATCGCCGAAGCCGCGCCGTGGGTCAGGCCCTGATACATGGTGAAGGCCATGTTGGAGGCCGAAAACATCTCTCCCACGGCGGTGTTCATCACATAGGGCAGGCCCATGCCGCCATAGTCTTCGGGCATGTCGATGCCGGGCCAGCCGCCGTCGGACATTTGGTCAAATGCGGCCTTGAAGCCGGTCGGCGTGCGGACCACGCCGTTTTCCATCACGCAACCCTCGGTGTCACCGACGGCGTTCAGGGGCGCGAGGACCTCTGCGCTGATCTTTCCGGCTTCCTCAAGGATTGCGCCGGTAAACTCGGCGTCCAGATCGCCATAACCCGGAATGTCGGCGCCAGAGATGTTGAGAACATCATGCAAGATGAACTGCATGTCTTTGGTGGGGGCGGTGTAACTTGGCATGATGTTCTCCGGGAGGGGCGAGTTTTGGTATTACTGGGCGGCGGAAATGCGGCCGGTTAACATATCGGCCACCAAGTTCATCTGGTTGCGCAACTCATCAATCGCTTCGTCCAGCTCAGCCCGTTGGCGCTCCATATCACCCAAGCGTTCGCGGGCGATGGACAAGGCGCTGACCAACTGAGTTTCCTGGCTGTCACCAACGTAATAGAGGTCCAGCAACTGGCGGATTTCTTCCAGCGAAAAGCCAAAGCGCTTGCCGCGCAGGATCAGCTTCAGGCGCGCGCTGTCGCGGCGGGTAAACAGCCGCCGCTGGCCTTCCCGGATCGGATACAGAAGTTCTTTCGACTCGTAGAAGCGCAGGGTGCGGGGGGTGACGTCAAAAGCGTCACACATCTCGCGGATGGTCATTGTCTTGGGCGTCATGGTCAGGCTCTCGGTACTGTCAAACATGGTGTTCTGCCCTTAATCTGCGAGTCGTCGAGGCACCATACAAGGGACGATGACGTTTACGTAAGCCAGACGTCACGTCACATTGGCGGAGACGAAAGTTTAGGAAACTTTACGTGGGGTCAGGCGAAATTTTGCGTCTTGGAAAATCCGGGTTTCATCGTCGTTTCGCCCTCGTTTCAGTGCCGTTCCAGATGCTGGCGGTGCCGATGTGCCAGCCTTGCCCATCAGGCGTATCGAAAAACCAGCCATCGACTGACCCAGCCATCGACTGAACATGTGTAACCGGTGCTCCACCGATAGGTCGATACTGCCTGCTCCAAATTGCGCCGCCTGATAATTGCTCAGGGGCACCCGTGCCACTTCCAGACCGGGCGCACGGACGAGTGTTAAAACCGTCGCGTCACTGTCCGTTGTGGTGGATGGCCCGTTGTGGTGGATCGCAGATTTCCGGTTGCGATTGACACAAGGACGTGACGGCCAGCGCGCGGCAAATTGTTTAGGCCAGCCAGCGGCCCCGGATCATTCGGCCACTGACGCGTCACGCAAAGATTTCAGCTCTGCGATCACCTCGTCCAGCTCTCGCCGCCGGGCCCGCAGCTCCTCTAACTGATGATCCGCCTTCGCGATCCAGATTTCCCGCTGCCCTTCCCAACCCTCACCCCGGTCGTAGATTTCCAGCCATTGGCGAATGCCCTCCAGCGAAAACCCAAACCGCCGCCCGCGCAGGATCAACGTCATCCGCGCCACCTCCCTTGGGCCATAAAACCGGGACCGGCCTTCCCGTTCGGGTGACAGAAGTTCGATGTATTCATAATGGCGCAATGTGCGCGGCGTCACATCAAAGCGCGCGCACATCTGTTTGAAATCCAGCCGTTCGTCGGACATGATTTGGTGTCCCCACGTACACTTCCCCGGGGGAAGTATGCCGTGTGTGGGGCGAGTTGTTAAGTAACTTCCCCTTGCACCCGGTGATCGGTGGCGCGACACCAGTGCCAGATATGTGGGAAAGGTGCCATGGCAGACAACACAAACACCGACGCGCAGGCCGCCGCTGCGGCGCGCAATGCGCGGCAATTCATCGAGGCGATTCCGTTTTCCAAGGCGTTACAGATGCGCCTGGATGAGGTTGGCGATGGGTTGGCCGTGATATCCATGCCCTATTCCCCAGCCCTTGTTGGTGATCCTGTCACCGGTGTGATCCATGGGGGCGCGGTTTCGGCCCTGATGGACACCTGCAGCGGTGCAGCGGTGATGAGCCACCCTCAGGCGTTGTCGGTGACTGCGACGCTTGATCTGCGAATCGACTATATGCGCCCGGCCACACCCGGTGAGCGGATTACCGCGCGTGCCCATTGTTACCATGTTACCCGCTCGGTTGCGTTTATCCGTGCCGAGGCGTTTGATGCAGATGAGGCCCGCCCCGTGGCCGCCGCAACCGGTGCTTTCACCGTCGCACGGAAGGCCTGAGCAGATGGCCCGAACCCGCCCCGAGCCTGTCCACATCGTCAAAGAACGCCGCGACCGAACCCTGGCGGCTTTGGTCCAGGGTGTCCCCTATATTTCCACCATGGGGATCAGCTTTGACCGGCGTGGGGATGAATTGACGGCGGTCCTGAACTATTCGGACATGCTGATCGGCAACCCGCTATTGCCAGCGCTTCACGGCGGCGCGACGGCCTCGTTTCTTGAGGTTGCGGCGATCATCGAGCTTGGGTTTCACATTTTGTGGGACGAGATTGAAAACGGCCGCCTCAGCACCGAAAACCTGACACCGGAAACCCTGCCGAGAATGCCAAAGACCATCGACTTTACAGTCGATTACCTGCGCACCGGCCTGCCCAGAGATGCCTATGCACGGGCGCGGGTGAACCGCTTTGGCAGGCGCTATGCGTCGGTGCATGTTGAGGCGTGGCAGGACAATCGACAGAAACTTTTCGCGCAGGCCACCGGGCATTTTCTGATGCCCGAGCGACCCTGAGCAGCCATGCACTCATCCGCGCATTCATCCGATGACGCCAGCACCCCACCACGCCCCCTGACCCACCGCCGGGTGTTGAAAATTGCGCTGCCGATTGTGGTGTCAAACGCAACTGTGCCGCTTCTGGGCATCGTTGATGTGGGTGTTGTGGGCCAGATGGGTGAGGCCGCACCGATTGGCGCCGTGGGCATCGGCGCGATCATATTGACCAGCGTGTTCTGGATCTTTGGCTTCCTGCGCATGGGCACCGTTGGCCTTGTGGGGCAGGCCGAAGGCGCGGGGGATCACGCCGAGGTGTCGGCGATCCTGACGCGGGCCTTGATTGTCGCAGGGGGGGCGGGCGTGTTGCTGATCGCGCTTTATCCGCTGATCATATTCGCCGCGTTTTCGTGGGGCCCGACGACACCGGAAGTGGCCGAATTGGCCCGCCAATACATCTTCATCCGGATCTGGACCGCGCCGTTCGCAATCTCGGTTTATGCGTTGACCGGGTGG
>JAESTV010000208.1 GCA_016763475.1 Roseicyclus sp. | reverse complement strand
TGGCGTCCGCGATCTCGTTGGTGATTGCCTTTAGCTCGGACCACGCACGTACAACACCGGCAACCGAGTTCTCATCAGCAATCGCAATCGCCTCCAACCCCAGGAGGGCGGCACGGCGGGCGTATTCCTCCGGGTGCGATCCGCCCGTGAGGAAGGTGAAGTTGGAGGTAATGGACAGTTCCGCGAATCCCATGGGGGCAGTATATTCATGTTTTGTTCTCGAAGGAGAGTCATTTGACAGGAGGGAGAAATCTGACCCTGGAAGGGCATATTCCCCAACGTTTACGAGGCGCAACAAGGGCAAGATACGCCATGCCACGCCATGCCACGCCTGCCTGGCGTCAAAACAAAGGAGTTGGTGACCCCGAGTGGATTCGAACCACTAACCTATCCCTTAGGAGGGGATTGCTCTATCCAGTTGAGCCACGGGGCCTGCAGGGTTGTTTTCGGTGATTTGTCCGTATCCCGCAAGCGCTTGCGGAACGTCACCTGCCGTGCGTATCAATACCAAGTGGCGCACGATCGAAGGATGCCCCCTTGCGCGGACGAAATCCATTTGATGGCAAACCGCAGATGACCCTGCGTGACGTTGCGGATGCGGCGGGTGTCAGTGAAATGACGGTCAGCCGGGTTTTGCGCAATCGTGGCGATGTTTCGGACCGGACGCGAGAGCGGGTTTTTCAAGCGTCACGAGAGCTTGGCTATGTCCCCAACAAGATCGCGGGGGCGTTGGCGTCAAACCGGGTGAACCTTGTGGGTGTGGTTATTCCGTCGCTCAGCAACATGGTGTTTCCCGATGTCCTGCACGGCATTGGTGCGGTTCTGGACGATACAGAATTGCAGCCGGTCATCGGAACCTCGCAGTATGATTCGCAGCGCGAAGAGAAGGTGATCTACGAGATGCTCTCGTGGCGCCCCTCGGGGTTGATCGTGGCGGGCTTGGAACACACCGATGCCGCACGGGCGACGATGCGTAACGCCGGTGTGCCGGTGGTTGAGGTCATGGACGTTGACGGTGACCCGGTTGCGGGCGCGGTTGGCATTAGCCACCAGGCGGCAGGCCGTGCAATGGCCGCCGAAATCATCGCGCGTGGGTATTTTCGCGTTGGATATCTAGGCTCTAGCTCGATCTCGGACGCCCGAGCGCAGAAGCGATATCGCGGGCTCAAGGCCGGGCTTGAGGTGGCGGGCCTGCAGCTGGCTGATGAGATTTTCTATGACGGCGCATCAGGTTTCGGCACCGGTCGCAGCATGACCGAGGCGCTGTTGCAGCGCACGCCGGATTTAGATTTTCTGTACTATAACACCGATATGAACGCCGCCGGTGGGCTGTTGTATTGCCTTGAAAAAGGCATGGATATCCCCGGCCAGATTGGCCTCGCTGGATTCAATTCCTTTGAAGTGTTGGACGGTCTGCCGATGCGGATCGCCACCATGGACAGCCAGCGCGAAGCGATTGGCCGTCGGGCGGCCGAGATGATCGTCGCCAATACCCTGACCGAAGAAGTGGTGCGGCTGGAGCCGGAATTCCTGCCCGGCGATACGGTGCGCGGCGATACGGTGCGCGGGCGCTGATTTCAGGCGGGACGGATGGTTCCATTTCGGCCCTGGATCGTCCCATATGGTACTTTAAGGGTTTTTGGGTGGTGGTTTGGCCATTTGTCTGGGGGGAGGCCCCGGGGGTGGCGTGCGCCTGCTGAGCGGACAATGCGGCCACTTGTTCAACCCATCTTGCAACGTCGAATCCCGGTCTCCGACGGCCAGATGCCGATGTTGAACGTCAGATGACTTTGACCTTTACGTCAAGAACTGACCAAAACGGAAAAACGGACCTTCGTTTAACGCGCGGCGAATGCCGGTTGAGCCCATACGCTCAATGCTGCGGAAGCTATCAATGGCCGCTTCCTTGCGCCTGCCACCTAGCCCCAAGAGCATTTCAAGGTTACCCATGCCCTCCGGTTTGACCGGAGGTCGTAAAAGTTAGCGGCTAAGTATGGAGACCAAGCGGATGGCGGATGCAATTTTTTTCAACAACCAAGAAGAATTTGGCGATTGGTTGGAAAATCATGCTGAAGCCAGCGAAATTTGGGTGGGCTATTTCAGGAAAAGTACAGGGCGTGCAAGTCTTACGTGGTCTGCATCGGTAGATGTCGCTCTTTGCTTTGGGTGGATCGACGGTATACGAAAAAGCATTGATGAACAAAGCTATAAGATTCGCTTTACGCCGCGCAAAATAACGAGTGTATGGAGCGCTGTGAACGTAAAAAAGGTAGAGGCACTTATACCTCTTGGAAAGATGAAACTCGCAGGAATGCACCTCTTTAACAATAGAACCGATGCACAAGGCTATACATCTGAAGATAGAAATGTGCCGCTTGCCAGTGCGTATGAAGCGCAAATCAAGGCAAATCAGCCAGCCTGGGTTTTCCTTACTAATTTGGCACCGTCATACAAAAGAGATTCTATCTGGTGGGTAATGAGTGCCAAAAAGGAAGAAACGCGGTTAAGGAGGCTCGGCGTATTGATTGCTTCATGTGAAGCAGGGCAAAAAATACCAAATTTGCGAAAGAAATAGTAATTTTTCGGATGGTTGGCGTTCCGCAAAGCAGCCATCGAACTCGCTGCGATAGAGGTTCGCTTCGGTCGAATAATCTGACAGAAGGCGGGAACGCTTTTTGGGGAGTCGTGAAGATGCCACCAAATGTCTATTTGGGCGGTTGGCGGGTGCCGGACTGGGTGGTTTGGTACGCCAGCTACGGAACCGAAGGTCTCAGCGGGCCTGAGCTTCGCCAACGACGCACCTTGAATGTAATTTCCGTGCTCATTCCGATTTCGGGAAGCTCCTACGCCGGGTTGTATCTGCTGGTGGACGCTCAGGGCCTTTGGCCGGCGGCGGTGGTAGTTTCGCTCTTCTCGCTGTTTCTGTTTTGGCCGAAAATCGCGGCCAGGAATGAATTTGCCGCGATGTTCTATGGGGCGGGGGTTGCGGTCACCGTGCAAACCAGCCTGGTGCTGCTTCTGGGGCCTGACTCCGGCTTACACCTGTTTCTTTTGAGCATCCCGGTCATCTCTGTCATTTGTTTTGGAACCGAACGGGTTTGGCTGCTGCTGGGTCTTGCCACGATTTGCGCCGCAATAATGGCCTTCGCCGAGATTTCGCTCTCTGGCCCGGCGGCGTTCATTCAGGTTGACGACAGCTTTCTGCGTCTGCTTCAGATCAGCGCGTTTGTTCTGGTGACCGGCTTTGTCACCCTTGGGGTATATGTGGGGTTTCTGCATGCCGACATCGCGGAACGGTCCCTTGAAGCGGAATACGCCAGATCCGAGGAACTGCTCTATAGTCTGCTGCCTCGGGAAATTGCCGGGCGCCTCAAGGCAGACCCAAACAAGACCATCGCCGACAGCCTGTCCAACGTCGCTATAATATTTGCCGACATTGCGAATTTCACCCCGATGTCGGCCAAGCTCGATCCGAAAGAGGTTGTCACCCTCCTGAACAATGTATTCACCGAATTCGACAATCTCGCCGACAGGCATCAGTTGGAAAAGATCAAGACCATTGGCGACGCTTATATGGTGGCCGCCGGTATGCCGAATGAATGTGTCGATCCGGCGCACCGGGCGGCGGAAATGGCGCTCGACATGCTCGACGTGACGCTTGCCTCCTCAACGGTGGTTCCGGAGGGGTTCGAGATCAGGATTGGTCTTCACGTTGGTCCGGTTGTTGCCGGTGTCATCGGCAATCGGAAGCTGTTCTACGATGTTTGGGGTGAGACCGTGAACATCGCAAGCCGAATGGAAAGTCACGGAGCGCCGGGGCGCGTTTTGGTAACAGGGGCCACGCGGGCGCAACTGGGGGATGGCTTTGCATTCGAGCGGCGTGGAGAGATCGAGGTAAAGGGCATTGGCCTGGTGGAAACGTCGTGGCTTGTGGGGCGCCAAGAGCGGCCCGCAAGTTGACGTAAAGCGGCAATAGGTCAGTGGCCAACCGAATGCTCAGCCTTGCCCCTCAACATTGGGGCAGGTTCACCGCCAAGCCGCCCAAACTGGTCTCTTTGTACTTCGTGTCCATATCCAGCCCGGTCTGGCGCATGGCTTCGATACAATTGTCCAGCGGCATGAAGTGGGAGCCATCACCACGCAGGGCCAGCGACGCGGCAGACACCGCTTTGATCGCCCCAAGGCCGTTGCGCTCGATACACGGCACCTGCACCAGCCCGCCGACGGGGTCACAGGTCATGCCCATGTGATGTTCCAGCGCAATTTCAGCCGCGTTTTCGATCTGCTCATTGGTGCCACCCAAAGCGGCACATAACCCGGCGGCGGCCATGGAGGATGCGGACCCGACCTCACCCTGACACCCGACCTCGGCACCCGAGATCGAGGCGTTGTTCTTGATCAACCCGCCAATGACAGCGGCGGTCATGAGAAAGGTGCGAAGGCCATCTTCCGTAGCGCCGATGCAATGGTCGCGGTAGTAGCGCAGCACCGCAGGCACCACACCCGCAGCGCCGTTGGTGGGGGAGGTCACAACACGCCCGCCTGCTGCGTTCTCCTCGTTCACCGCCATGGCGTAGACGCTCAGCCAATCGTTGACCACATGGGGTTGCACCTGATTGGTTCCGGCTTCCGCCTTCAATTGCTCATGGATCGCTTTGGCGCGACGTTTCACCCGCAGGCCTCCGGGCAGCTCACCGTCCATGCGCAGGCCCCGGTTGATGCAATTGTCCATCGCCGCCCAGATCATGTCTATGCCGGCCTGCACCTGCGCGCGCGGGGCCAGTGCAGTCTCATTCTCCCATTTCATCTGCGCGATGGTCTTGCCTGATGCCTGTCCCATGGCCAGCATCTCGGCCGCCGACCCGAAGGGATGGCGAAACCCTTCGGCCTCCTTTTCAGCGTGCAGAGCTTCAGCGCCGCCTTGACCCTGCGCGGCCAACTCGCGCGCCGTCAGGACAAAGCCGCCGCCGATGGAGTAATAGGTCTCTTCCAGAAACAGGTTCCCGTTGCTGTCAAATGCGCGCAGCACCATGGCGTTGGCATGGCCCGGCAGACTTGTGTCGTAGTCGAAGACAAGGTCGGTTTCGGGGACGAAGCGCAGCGGCGGCAGGCCTTCGGGGGTGACCTGACCGTTTCGCCGGACGTCAGCCTCCAGCGCTTCGGCGCGGTCAGGATCAAGGGTTGCGGGTTCAAATCCCGAAAGCCCGAGAATCACGGCCCTGTCGGTGGCGTGGCCTTTGCCGGTGAACGCCAGCGAGCCGTGGAGGGAACAGCCCAAAGCGGCCAGCTCACCGGCGCCGGGTTCTTTCTCACGCCCGGTGCGGAGGTCATCAAGGAACCGTGCGGCAGCGGTCATCGGACCCATGGTATGGGACGAGGACGGGCCGATACCGACCTTGAAGATGTCAAAAATACTCAAGAACATGGCATCGCCCCCGCGAAGTGAATCGCCGCCCACAATAGGTGTTTCAGGCCTATACCCAAGGCCGGAAACGACGCCGCGCCAAACACCTCCGACCTTTCGGATTGTCGGGGTTTGCCTTGATCGTTGCGGCGGCGGGCCTGTGTGGGCGCACTGGTGCCGGATCTGGACCGGATCGGGTGAGGTGTGGGCTGTTGGTGG
>JAESTV010000207.1 GCA_016763475.1 Roseicyclus sp. | reverse complement strand
CCGGCTCGCGCCAGCGCAACCAATTGATCCCTGAATTCCGTCGGGTACGGGTTCCTCGGTCTCGGCATGACAAACACACTCCTTCTTCAAGTGAAAAGTGTCCTTCAAACCGGGGGAACTCCAACTCCAGATTGAGGGTTATTGGCCGAATGGTGCGCTCAACTGGGTTGCTGTCGATTTCGACCCGTCCGTCGGTGAGGAAGATTTGCAAACCATCCCAGTGGCGACTGATGTAGGCGAGCTTTTCGCCAAGGCGGGATTTGGCAGAGATGCGGCTGCGTTGGTCTTTGAGCCAGAGGCCAAAGTCGGCCACCAGCGGTTCGGTCCGGGTCTGGCGGGCCGACAGGCGCGGACCGGGCGCGGTGCCACGGATTTCCGCCTCGATCTTGTAGAACTCGGCTATTCGGCGCAGGCCCTCGGCGGCAATTTCAGACCCGTCTCGGTCGAATACCTCCTTCAGCTTGCGCCGCGCATGCGCCCAGCAGAACGCCAGCGTCAGGGGGCCGTCGGCGCGGGTATTCTTGGTTAACCGATTGTAACCGGTATAACCGTCGACCTGCAAAACACCCTTGAAGCCTGCGAGGAACTTCTCGGCATGTATTCCACCACGCCCATCGGCATAGAAGTAAATCACGCCCGGCGGGTCATCCCCACCCCAGCCCCGATCATCGCGCGCCAGAGCCCAGAGGTAACCTGTTTTGGTTTTACCGCGCGCCGGATCCAGCACCGGGGCGGTGGTTTCATCCATGAAGAGCTTCGTCGATGCCTTCAGATGCTCGGCCATCCGGTCGACAACCGGCGTCAAATGGAACGAGGCCTTGCCGACCCATCCAGCCAGCGTGGACCGATGCAAATCGAGACCCGAGCGCTTGTAAATCTGGCTTTGCCGGTAGAGAGGCAGATGATCCGCGTATTTGCTAACCAGCACATGCGCAATGGCACTCTCGGTCGGCAGCGCGCCCTCAATCAGATGCGGTGGTGATTTCGCCTGGGTTGCGCCACCCTTGCAGGCCGGGGAGGCGTATTTGGGCCGCACGGTCACAATCACCCGCAATTGTGCGGGCACGATATCCAGACGCTCCGTGCGGTCCTCGCCAATCCGCACCATTTCACCGCAACCACAAGGGCAAAGGATGCTGTCCGGCTCGATGACGGTCTCGATGCGCGGCAGGTTCTCGGGCAGGTTGCCAAGATTGCGTTTGGGCGCGGCAGCTTTCTTTCCGGGCACATCCTGCTGCAGACGGGCCTGTTGTTCTTCGGATTCGGCAACTGCCACTTCAAGGCCTTCAAAGCAAAGCTGACGTTCATCTTCGGACAGCTTTTCCGACTTCTTGCCATACAGCGCCTGGTTCAGTTCCTTGACCAGATGCTCAAGCCGGGCGTTGGCTTCCCGGAAGTCGTCAACCTGCGCCTGCAAGGCTTCAACCACCACCCGAACATCCGGTGGAAGCCGTGTCAAATCAATGGGTTCAGGAGCTTTCGCCATGCCTGTTTCATACAGCAAAACCACCCGGAATGCAGGGTCGGAAACACCCTGAGAGTCACTCTGCCGCACCCGGCCGACAAACCCGGCGCGCCAGAACACGCCGCCAGTCCAGGCCTTCAAAAAGGGCCTCAAACTGCCCCTTGGACAAGCGCATCACACCGTCACTGATCCCCGGCCAGGCAAACTTACCCTGTTCCAGACGTTTATAGGCCATCACTAATCCGGTCCCGTCCCAAAGCAAAACCTTGATCCGGTCGCCGCGCTTGGCCCGGAACACCACGATGATCCCGGAATGCGGGTCAAGCCCCAGCTCGTTCTGGACCACCGCCGCCAATCCGTCATGGCCTTTGCGGAAATGTACCATTGCCCGGCAGCGCATGCTTGCATGCGCGAGAGGGGGGCTTTGTCGCCACCACAATCTTTACCGCCTGGGATGGGATGATCACCGACCAATGCTCAGCGCCGAGACCACATCCGCAATCCGACCCGCCGTGCAGCCGCCCGAAAACCGGATGGTTATGCCACCCATGTCAATCTCGACCAACCCATCGGTCGGTGGTTCCGGAACCGCTTCATCCTGTGGTGCAACCTCAAGGCGCGCGAACATCGGTTCATATACTGGCACAACAATCTTGCCATCCCGCGCAAGCCGACGCCAAGTCGACAAATGCTGCGCCGCCATCCCGTGCCTGCGGGCAACATCGGCCACCCGGGCACCGGGTTCAAACGACTCTGCAACAATCCGCCCTTTCACGTCATCCGGCCAGGCCCGGCGGCCCGTCGGGCCCTCCAGAACTTCCAACCTGGTTGTATTGCCCAGTGGCTCCCCTAACAAATGTTGCCCATTTGTTGCTACCTTCCAAATTACCGATCTCGGGAAACAGATCAGCAGGCGAGAGGTCGTGAAAGGTCGGAAATGGACGCGTTGTGCGCACCGCTTACGGCGTGATGAAGGGTTTGGGCGAGTGCAAGGGACCGGAAGGCGTCTTGTGAGGGTGGCTCAGCACTGCCGGACAGGGACAGCCACCGATGAGCGCGACCCGAAACGGATTAGACGCTTCACAGCGATGGGTGCTGAGGCCGGGCGTCGCGCGGCTTTGGGTCAATTGTGGATGAAATAATCTGCGGTATCAGGCGCTTACAGAGATGAGCCCATCCCGAGATCACCCTGGCTAACCGTGTCAACCAAACTGGAACCCGAACGGAATTCGGGCCAAAATGGAGAAAAGTGAACGGAGTATTCGCAACCAGGACACAGCAAGCCGCTGACCCTCGCAGAACGTTTGTTTGATGGGGAAGGTTATCGTCAGAGAGATACGTTGTTGTTTCTTACTAGGTTTGGCGGTGACCTACTCTCCCACACCTTAAGATGCAGTACCATCGGCGCAACGGCACTTAACGGCCGGGTTCGGAATGGAGCCGGGTGTTTTGCTCGTGCTATGACCACCAAACCAAGAAAGAAACAACCATCAGCTTACGCCCGGAGGCGTCTTCTACCCATCTTAACACACTATGGTGTTGGTGATGCTTGTTGTCCGAATGAAGTGCATTCCTGCCTTTCACTGGATCAAATCAAGCCTATCGAACAATTAGTACCAGTCAACTGAGTGCATTGCTGCACTTACATCTCTGGCCTATCGACGAGGTGGTCTACCTCGGTTCTCAGGGAGATCTTGTTTTGAAGGGGGCTTCCCGCTTAGATGCCTTCAGCGGTTATCCTGTCCGATCATAGCTACCCAGCACTGCTCCTGGCGGAACAACTG
>JAESTV010000206.1 GCA_016763475.1 Roseicyclus sp. | reverse complement strand
GGGACGGGTGGCGGGACGGGTGGTGTCATCGAAGCAGACTACCCTGAAACGGAGCGGTCGCGAAGGAAATTCGGGATACACGCCTCCAGCCCCGCTGGCAGCACCAACCATGCGCCAGCCCGGTAAAGCCGCATCGTCAGATCATCGGTGTCGCTGCGCAGGGTCAGGGACACGGGAGAGCGACCGGTGATCGCGATGTCCTGTGGCAAGGCGGCGATCATCACCGCAGAGGGGAAGGGGACAAAGGCGGCGGGGGCCTCGCCGCCTGCGCGCATCACCACGGCGAGGGTTGCGATCCAGCCGAAAAACAGGATCGGCAGGGCAAGCAGCAGGCGTCTAATAGTCATGGATATGTTCCAGCCGCAGGCCCCGCGCCGTCAGGCCACGCAGGGTGTCGGCCAGGTCGGTGACCGGCACAAGGAACAGATGTCGTGTGTCGCCATAACCCTGGCGGGCAAGGTCTGCGAGGGCACCGTCCTGGGTCCGCTGGTCTGAGATCGCCGTGAACATGATCTGATCGTTGCCCGCCATATCGAGGAACGTGGCGCCTTGTTCCGCCCAACTGGCGAGGATACCGGTCAGTTCGCGATAGCGCGGTGTTTCAACCTCGACGCCGCCGGACACCGCCCCCAGGATTGTGACGCCTTCAACCGCTTCAATCTGTTGCGGCGACAGCCCGGTGACGACCATCTGCAGGGTCAGATCATCGAAGCCGGTGCTTGCCACCGCTTGCGCAATCACACCCGCATATGCGGCGCGACCAAGGTGTTCCAACCCCAGGGAAAACGCCCGTTCCTGATCGCGGAACGCGTCCGTAGCGGCGGCATTCAGGGTCGCCGCGTCACCGCGAAAATCATAGCGATACCAAGGGAGTTGCTGCAGGAAGGTGGCATATTCGGCCGCTTGCTGCGCAGACAGGTTATCGAGCCGGGCGTGTTGTGGCCCACGGATCATCGTGGCGACACGGCCGACGGTTTCCTCGTAGGCGGCTTTCATCAGCATTTCGAAGGTGAAGGACACCCCGATGATGTGGACCAACTGTCGGGTTTCGCTGTTGATCTCACCCAATCCGGCGGCTTCTTCGGTTAAGGTGCAGAGCGAACCCCAATACCCGAAGATCGCCTGCAAGTATCTGAAATCATGGGGGTCGTTATCGCGGATGGTTGCGGCGTAGTCGTCATAAGTGTGGACGATATGCCATTCGGGATAGGTCAGAAGGGTGCGGATCTCGGGCCGGAGTTCATTTGATAACGGCGTGGAGGGCGCAGGTATGGCATCCCCCCGGCACATGGTCTCGATGTAGACAACCGGGGCCGCGAGGGTCAGCACAAGGATCAGCAGCGCCTGCAACAGACGCTTGAGGCTGCGACCCAGAAACCTCATGGGCGCCGGCCCATGATAAGACCCGCAGTAAGCGCCACGAAGCCGAGGATGATGTGGGGCAGGTTCGCCGCGATGCGCTGGTACGACCAGTCCATGCCGAGGTTTTCATTGGTGAATATACCGAAGTCCAGATAACCCCAGCCGGTAAATATCCCAAATACGCCATCACCCAGATACGCCGCGCCAAAGAGGATCAGGAACGTCCGCGCGGAGCGGTTGGAGATCAGGCCCGCGAGGAACGCCCAGATCGCGCTGACCAGGTGAAGTGCGTCGTCAAACGGGTCAAGCGCGAAGATGCCGAAGGCGAGGCCCTGATCGTCGGTCAGGCCGGGGATATAGTTGATCGCGGCAGCTCCCAGAAGGATGATTGCGTAGATCAGGCACAGGCGGCGGATCAGGCTCATAGTCCCTCCAGGTAGGTGTCCCACAAGTTGTTGCGCAGGGTGAGTTGCGGATCGAGAGCGCGTTTTGCGGCAGCAAATTCAGGCGCGCGGGGGTAGGCGGCAGTGAACTGGGCCACTGTCGCGTGGGGGCGGTATGGCAGGTAATATGTACCGCCGATAGCAATTATCCGGTCAATCAAGGCCCGTGTCATACGGGTGTGGTCGGCTTCGCCCCGCGCGGTCAACTCCTGGGTGAAGGACATGACGGCGGCGATGCGGGGGCCGGGTGAATGGGGCAGGAGGCTATCGGAATCGCTGTCGACAAACCGCAGAGTGACGTTGATGAATTCGACAAAAGCGTCGGGGATGACGTCGCGGCACGCCTGTAGGAACCCGTCAAACGCTTCAAAAGGCACGAAATATTCGTGCAGGATGTCGACGCGGTTGGAATCGCGGTCATCCAGGGTGATGACGGGTTCGTTCATCAGGGAGTTGCGGGTGGACTCGCCTGCGAAACGGGGTGCGAGACCGGATTCCACCCACCAACGCCAGTCTTTCATGCCCTCGCGGCCAACCTGGCCCCGGTAAATGTATGACGCGGCGTACGACATCCAACCCGATTCCGCCGCCGGTGGGATATCTGTCTGGTCCGGCGTGGGGGAATAGGTGACAAGGAGTGCGTCGTCAAACAGCGTCTCTCGCGTGACGTTAAGCCGCCCGTAAGCCATTGGTTTGGTGGGATCATCTATGGCCGCTTGGAAGGCGGCAGGAAAGTCGGCGGCAGGCATCCCGGTGAATTCGGGGACCAGGCGTTGGTTCGGGACCATGTCGACTTCCATATCGACGATCATGCCTGCAAGGCCATATCCGCCGACGGCAAGGTTGAAGAGGTCCGGGTTTTCGGTGCGCGACGCGGTGACAAGGTCTCCGCTTGGCAAAACCATACGGATATTGCGCACAGTGGCGCCCATCGGGCCGTAGGGGACCGGCCAGCCGTGGGCGTTGACCGAAAACGTCGCGGCCACCCCGAAGTAGTGGTTGGATTGCATCACGGCGGGGGAAAACCCAATCGGATCAAGAGCCTGGATCACATCGCTCCAGCGTGCGCCACCGTTAACGCGGTATGTTTGGGCGCTTGTGTCAGGTTCGATTGTGGCATCATCAACGGTGATTGCATGGCCGTTTCGGGGGATGGATTGCCCCCCCATGGAGTGGCGCGCAGCACTGACGCAAACAGCGCGGTTTTGGGCGCGGGCGGCGGTGAGTTCGGCGCGGAACGCCTCGATCAACCCATCGCCGTGGGCTTGCAGACGGGTATGGATGTGGACCGGCGTGGCCGATAACTCGCTGGCATCGTTAAGGAATGTCAAAGGGGTAGAGCGTGTCGGATCTGTCAGATCACCGCCGATGCGCGCCACGCCATCCAGTTGCGACAGGCCCGGCGCCCAAGCGCGTCCACCGATGTAACCAGCAAGCGCCCCGCCACCGAGCAGAAGGCCCCGGCGTGTTGTCCGTCCGATACCGCTCAAATGTCTCTCCCTCCTGCCATTTGCACCCTTAGGCTCCGTAACTTCAGTCCATCTGAAGCGATCTAAGCATGGGTGCATGATGTCAGAAGGTAAGGAAAACCGGAAGGTGACGTTGGCGATATGGGAGAATTGTGCAGAACCGAGTCGCGCGTGGACAACCGCGTGACCCGTGCATGCGGTGCCGATCAAAGGCAGGGTGGGACCGAACAAGGGGGAGGGC
>JAESTV010000205.1 GCA_016763475.1 Roseicyclus sp. | reverse complement strand
CATCAGGCCCAGATACACGCCAACCATCCACACCCGTGGCATCCTTCAGCCGCCCAGGAACGACTTACGCACTTCGGGATCAGCCAGCAGTTCCTTGCCGGTCCCGGTAAAGGCGTTGCGCCCCTGCACAAGTACATAGCCTTTGTCTGCGATCTCAAGGGCTTGGCGGGCGTTCTGTTCAACCATCAGGATCGGAATTCCGGTCCGCGCGACTTCGATGATGCGGTCAAACAGCTCATCCATCACGATAGGTGACACCCCCGCCGTCGGCTCGTCCAGCATCAGGACCTTGGGCTGGGTCATCAACGCCCGCCCCACGGCAACCTGTTGGCGCTGGCCCCCGGACAATTCACCTGCCGCCTGATAGCGCTTGTCGCGCAGGATCGGGAACAGGTCATAAACCTGCTCCAGAGTGGCGCGAAAATCATCACGTCGGATGAACGCCCCCATCTCCAGGTTCTCTTCCACCGTCAGGGAGGTGAAGATGTTGGAGGTCTGGGGCACAAAACCCATGCCCTTGGCCACCCGCGCTTGCGGTGTCAGCCCTGAGATATCCTCTCCATCCAGCATTACACGGCCAATCCGGAGGTTCAGCATCCCGAACACGGCCTTCATCGCCGTCGACTTACCCGCGCCATTGGGCCCCACAATCACCGCGATCTCACCGGGGTTCACCGCAATGGTGCATTCGTGCAGGATATCCGCACCCGAGCCATAGCCGCCGGTCATCGTATCCCCGATCAGGAACGGCGTGGCGGCGTCAGGGGTAGGTGATACGGCGAGATTATCTTGCGGCATGGATCACTCTTCAATGTTGAAGGAAGCCAGGAACGAGGCATGAGCCGCACGGTTTTCCGACGTGAAAGCGCTGCCAATGTGATAGCTAGTAAATTGCGCGGAATAAGTTTCGGCAAGCAGAACGGAGTTGGCAAAAACGAAGTCAAGCCCGTCGATATTGATATGATAGACCAGTGTTTCAAGTAAAGTGTCCTGAAGGGTCACATCATAGATTTCGATGATCGGGATTGAGGCGGAGGGTACACCCACGCTCCTCGCGGCATTTTCGATGATGGCGCGCCGGTACAGCTCATTTGTGGCTCCGTCTTGTACCCCGATTGACTCCGCAATGAGGGCGCCGTAGCTGCGATCATTCAGTCGGAATTCGGATTGGGCTAGGGGATTGTTGCCTGGGTTGACGGCCCAGTCGGAGCGATCGCCACAGAAATAGATCTCGAACGCCATGAAGGTGCAGGCGGCCCCGGCGCCGGAGGCAATCGGGACATCATATCGCCATGTGCCATCGGACAAGAGCGTAACCGTGCGGCCTTCGATTGAGGAGCGTCCGACGGCAGATTGCGCCAAAACAGGGCCAGACATCAGTGTGATAGCCAGCAAAGCCGCCAACACCCCCCTCAAGAGCCTTTGTGGATGTGACAATTGCGGTCCCGTGACGGTCATGGCGTTACCTGAACATTGGCCAGAAACCGTGTATGCAGGTCCCGGTGGCGAGGGGTGTAGGTGGTCACATTAAATTCCAGCGTGATGAATTGTGCGAGGGCGTTATCCAGCAAGACGATCGAGTTGGAATACACAATTGCCACACCGTCAACGACGCCAGAATAGACAAGGTTCGGCTGCTCGGCCCCTGCGATAGGGACAGTTGTGCGCTCCAAAATCTGGATCCAGGAGGCCGGAATCCCGGCCTCGGCGGCAAGAACTTCGAGGGCAGCGTCCTGAAGCCCGGGAATAGTAAACCCGGTGCTAATTCCAAATGGTTCAACAATAACAAGGGCCAGGATATCTTCAAGGGTTGCGAAATAAGCCGAGATATCGGGGTTGTCATTCTGGGGGGTCAGAACAAACTCTGGCGGCACTCCGCAAAAGCGGAACGGGCTGACGATGTACGGGCAGAGGGTTGATTGAACCGGGGCGGTTGCGGAGGGGACATCGTCTGGTTTGGGCACACCTTGCGCTGAGGCAACACCTGCCAGCGCGATGAGGGCGACTGAAAGGAACGCGCGGGGAAGGAGGGCGCGGATCATGCCGGTTCTCCTTGCAGTTGTTTCTTGTTCTTGAGGCCGGTGCCCAGATACGCCTCAATCACCGCGTCATTGGCTTTGATTTGATCAAGCGTACCTTCCGCCAGCACCCGTCCTTCGGCCATACAGATCACCGGGCCACATAGCTTTCCGATGAAATCCATGTCGTGTTCAATGACGCAGAACGTATAGCCGCGCTCACGGTTCAGGCGCAGGATTGCATCGGCAATCATGTTCAGCAGCGTGCGGTTCACACCGGCGCCCACTTCGTCCAGAAACACGATCTTGGCGTCAACCATCATGGTGCGGCCAAGTTCCAGCAGCTTCTTCTGGCCGCCGGAAATTGCCCCCGCCGGGTGGTCGGCAAGATGTTCGACGGTCAGAAACTCCAGAACTTCATCGGCTTTCGCCGCCAGCGCCCGTTCCTCATCTGCGATGCGTTTGCGCCCGAACCAGGTGTTCCACAAGGTCTCGCCGGTTTGGCCGCCGGGCACCATCATCAGGTTTTCGCGGCAGGACATGGACGAAAACTCATGTGCGATCTGAAAGGTGCGCAGCAGGCCTTTGTCGAACAGCACATGGGGCGGCAGGCCGGTGATATCCTCACCATCCATCATCACCCGGCCCGAGGTCGGCGGCAAAACACCCGCAATTGCGTTGAACAGCGTGGTTTTCCCTGCCCCATTGGGGCCAATCAGCCCGGTGATGGAGCCGGTCTCAATTGTCAGGCTTGCGCCGTCAACGGCGTGAAATCCGCCAAAATGCTTATGCAGGTCTTCGACGACAATCATGGGTCATTTCCCCAAAAAAAGAAGGTCTTTTGAAATGCAGCAGCCCGGCGTGTGACCGGGCTGCTTATTGTCAAGATTGTTCCGGCTTAGCGGTAGCCAACAACCGTCAGTTCACCACCGGAGATCTCGATCTCACGGTAGTTGCCAGCGGACTCGCCGCCACCAATCAGATCAACAGCCGAAGCGCCGACGTAGTCGATCTCTTCGCCATTGGCGAGCATCTCAAGGGCCATGCCAAGTTGGCCTGGCAGGATCTCGGTGCCCGGTGCGTTGGCGACATCCATGATCGACCCGGCGTAATCACCCGGTGCGGTGGAACCAGCGGCCTGCATGGCCAGCATGATCAGGGCGGCGGCGTCATAGCTTTCGGCGGAGAACGGCGAGGTGCCGTCAAAGCCTGCAGCTTCTGCCATCGCCTGATAGAGGCCCGCACCTTCGCTGTCGGTGCCGGGGTTCTGGCCAAACGAGCCGTCGATGTCGGAGCCAAAGTTGTCGACCAGCGCCTGAGACACCATGCCATCGGGGAACACAAAGGTTTCAAACGCGCCGGTGTCCAGTGCCGCCTGGATCACACCCGATCCGCCCTGGTCCACGTAACCCGCAACCACAAGCGCCTCACCGCCGGCAGAGGCCAGTGCGCCGATTTCAGCGGAGTAATCCGCACGGCCATCTTCATGGGCCGCCGCAAGCGTTACCGTGCCGCCGCGCTCTGCGAAAGCTGCCGCAAACGCATCAGCCAGACCCTGGCCGTAGTCATTGTTGGTATAGGTCAGCGCAACGGTGTCGATGCCACGCTCGAGGATGATCTCGGCCATCACAACACCCTGGCGGGCGTCAGACGGAGCGGTGCGGAAGAACAGGCCGTTGTCTTCAGCGGTCGACAGACCGGGGGATGTGGCGGAGGGTGAGATCATCACCATGCCGTTGGGCAGCGCCACGTTGGCAAGGATGGAACCGGTCACACCGGAGCAATCGGCCCCGACAATGCCGTCAACGCCGTCGGAGGTGATCAGACGTTCAGCGGCGGCCTGGGCCGCAGACGAGTCGACGCAGGTCGAATCGGCGCGGATCGACGTGACCGAGACGCCCCCGAACAGATTGCCGGACTCGGTGACTTCCGCCATCGCCAGTTCAGCACCGTCACCCATGGCGGGTGTGATGGATTCAATCGGGCCGGTGAAGCCGAGGATCACGCCAAGTGTGACATCACCCTGGTGGCCATCAGCTGCGGCCGCACCGGTCAGTGCGAGGGTTGCGGCCGAGGCCAGCAAAAACTTTTTCATGTTGTATCTCCCTGAAGTGGACGTGTTCGCCCTTGGTGGCACGAGATTAGCCGTGCGGTTTGCAAAGGGGAAGGGGCATACGCTAGCCCTGCCCCACAAGGTTTGGCAGCCACAAAACGATGCCCGGAAAGGCGATGAGGACCGCAATGGTGGCGACATCTGCCGCGAAGAAAGGTGTGACACCCCTGAAAACATCCTGCACCGAGATCGGCAGCTTGTTGTCCTTGGCAACCCCGGCCACCACAAAACAATTGAGGCCAATGGGGGGGGTGATCAGACATAGCTCCGCCATCTTGACCACAATAATGCCGAACCAGATTGCACATTCCTCAGCCGTCATGCCAAACGCCGCCGCCTCGCGGGTCACATCCGGGCCGCCGTTCAGCGCAATGATTGCCGGGAAGGTCACGGGTAACGTCAGGATCAACATCCCGATGGCGTCCATGAACATGCCCAGGACCACATAAACCAGCAGGATCGCCAGCAGGATCATATACGGCGAATAATCGAGGCCCGAGATGAAGGCGGCGAAGGTGTTGGGCAGATCAGCGTAACCCAGAAACCGCACAAAGATCAGCACCCCCCAGATCATCGCAAAGATCATCGCGGTAAGTTTGGCCGCCTCCATCAGGGCGGTTTTCAACTGATCCCATTTCATGCCTTTGAACATCGCCATCATGAAGACCACAAACGCGCCAAGCGCGCCGGCCTCGGTTGGCGTCGCCCAGGCGCCATCTTCGCCCCGGTAGTAGATCGAGAAAATGATGATGAAGATCACGAAGATGATCGGCAGGGTGCCGGGAAGTGAGCTGAACCTCTCCCCCCAGGTGAAGCCAGTCACGGGGGGGCCGAGTTTTGGGTTGCGCCACGCCATGCCAGTGACAAGGCCCGCGTAGATCAGGGCTGAGACGAAGCCGGGCAGGAACCCTGCCAACAGCAATTTGCCCACAGATTCCTC
This sequence comes from Roseicyclus sp., assembly GCA_016763475.1. Classification (GTDB taxonomy): domain Bacteria; phylum Pseudomonadota; class Alphaproteobacteria; order Rhodobacterales; family Rhodobacteraceae; genus Gymnodinialimonas. The sequence continues at coordinate 7,683 of JAESTV010000205.1, read as the reverse complement.
AACAATGATGGCGTAGATCACCAGGATCGCCGAAGGCGGGATCAACGACGCCAAGGTGCCGCCAGCGGCCACAACCCCGGCGGCAAAGGCTTTGTCGTAGCCTTCTTTCAACATCTCGGGGATCGCGATACGTGCAAACACGGCGGAGGTTGCGACAGAGGCACCAGAGACGGCGGCAAACCCTGCGGTGGCAAATACCGTGGCAACGGCGAGGCCACCCGGCATCCAGCCAACCCAGCGCTTTGCAGCCTCAAACAGGCTTTTGGTCAGGCCCGCGTAATAGGCCAGATAGCCGATCAGGATGAAGGTCGGGATCAGGCTGAGCGCGTAACCCGAAGCCTTGGAATGGGGCACCTGGCCTGCGGTCAGCAGCGCAGTCACCAGCCCCCGGTCAAACCCCTGACGGGCCATGAAAAACACACACAGGCCAACGATGCCGACAAATGCGGCGGCAAAGGCCACCCGCACGCCAATCAGCACCAACGCCAGCAGCAGACCGCACAGCCAGAGCGCCACGTTGAAGATATCGACGCCGTCCAGCAGCGCGCGCATGTCGATGAAATTGTCCATTACCGGGAGTGTCCACGCGTGTTTTCAGCCGTCAGGCGCCGGGAGTCAGGCATGTTCATTTGGTATTGTCCTCTGCGCCGGAGACGGTAAGCGCCTCACGGGCTGCAACTTTCATCGGGTCTTCGGGCAGGGGCACACCTGCGGGGCGCTCTTCGCCGGTAATCAAGGCGCGGCTGTAGATCACAAGCTGGATCGCAAGACGCAGGGCGAGAAGGCCGAAGGACACCGACACAATCAGTTTCGCAGGCCAGATCGGCAGCGCAATGTCGATCGAGCTGTCACGCGAAAAGAGCGGGCGTGTCAGATCAAAAGACCGGTCAAAGTGCATCCAGGTGCCATAGATCAGCGCAATCGTGAGAACCAGCATGAACACCGTCGACAGCCATTCCGCGAGCCAAAGCGCGCGCCCCTTCAGGCGCATCACCACGATATCCATGCGGATATGCCCCCCTTCACGCTGGCAATAACTCAACCCGAAGAAGGCGAAGACAATCATGAATTGCTCGATCCAATCCACGTAGCCAAAAACCGGAGCGGCAAAGTATTTGCGGCCCACCACATGCCAGACGGCCATCAGGACAAGCGCCATGATGGTGATCCCGCCCAGAAGGTTCAGGAACGATTCGACACGTAAAAGCGCACGATCAAAGAATGACGGTACGCTGTTGTCGGTGAGTACGTTTGAGGCAATGGCCATTGGGAAAATGGGGCCCCGCCCGAACCTGGTTCGGGTGGGGCCCCTGTTTCAGATCATTCGCCGCGATGCTCGGCCAAGGTTGAGAACACAAGGTCGTAAAGTTCTTGTGCAGGCAAGCCCTGAGCCCCCATGTCAGCAATCCAGGCGTCGTGGATCGGCTGTGCGTTGGCGGCCATCGCTTCCAGCGTTTCGTCAGGAACCGTCACCCGCTCAACGCCGCGCTCTTCCAGAACACTATCCCAACGGGTGATCAACTCGGCGTAATTGGCGAGGTAATGGTCAATTGCGCCTTCAACCGCACCATCAAGTGCGGCGCGCTCATCATCAGTCAGCGCGTCATACGCGTCGATGTTCACCACCACAGGGCAGTTCACCGTGCCGGGGTTCAGGTTTTCGGTCCACCAATCGGCGATGTCGATGGTGCGGAACGACAGGTGCGCGTGTTGGGCAAACGCAACCGTATCCACGGTGCCGCCTTCCAGCGCGCTATAGGCCTCGGACGAGGTCACAGAGGTTGGCACACCGCCAACGGAGGCAAACAATTCACCCAGACCGCCGGTGGCACGTACCCGCATGCCATCAAACTCGGCAATTGTGTCGCGAGGCTCACCGGTGCCAACAAGGTTGTACTGGGGCATCGGCGAGGTCATCAGCATCCGCGCATTCCACTGGGCCATTTCCTCGATCACGGCAGGGTGGGCGTAGATCGCCTGAGATACGGCAACTTCTTCTTCAAGGTTCGCAACCCCAAGGAACGGCAGCTCCAGAACGGTGATCGCGCGGTTCTTGTCGCGGTGATAACCGGCACAGAACTGCGCCATCTCGAATGCGCCGATGGAGATGCCATCGAGGTTCTCGCGGTTGTTGGACAGGCCGCCGTAGGAAATGTTCAGGGTGAACGCGCCGTCTGTGGCTTCGGACACTGCTTCAGCCAGATATTCCACATGTTCGGTGAACGCGCGTCGCTGGCCCCAGACCGAGACATTCCATTCGGTCGCAATGGCTTCTCCAACAAACGACACCGACAGCGCCGCGCAGATCGCGGTTGTGGTTAGATGATTCATGGTAGTCCTCCCGAGACATACGAGGCCCTCTTTTGCGGTGCCCCTCCAGCGCGCAGAATAACCGGGTGGCTCACAGGAAGCCAAGGAGGAATTTGTGAAGCGCGCCATTGGATGGGTTTGCCGGTAGATGGGGATGTAGATCGGGATACCGGGCCATGGGCTTGCGGGCCCCGTGCGGATTTGGTCTCAGTGGGGGCGCGCGTTTTACCAAGGAGATTTTTACCATGGCCGCACCTGTAAACCACTTGAAGGCCGCCCTTGCACGGGGGGACATGCAGCGCGGGGTGTGGCTGAACCTGCCCGGCACTGTCCCCGCCGAAATTGCCGGAAACGCAGGGTTTGACTGGTGCCTGATTGATGGTGAGCACGCACCATGGGACCCTGCGGGTATCCGCGATCAGTTGACGGCGCTGGCCTCAACGCCCGCATCAGCGGTGGTGCGGGTGCCGGTGGCGGACAACTGGATCATCAAACAGGCGCTTGATCTGGGGGCGCAGACATTGCTGGTGCCAATGGTGGACTCGGCGCAAGAGGCCGCATCCGTGGTCCGCGCCTGTCGCTACCCACCAGACGGGGTGCGCGGTTTGGGCGCAGCTTTGGCGCGGGCGGGAGGCTACGGCAGCATCGGGTACTATCCCGCATCAGCCAACGAGCAGATTTGTATCATTGTGCAGGCCGAAAGCCGCGCCGCGATGCAGGATCTTGCGGCGATCACGGCGGTTGACGGCGTTGACGGCGTCTTTATCGGGCCAGCTGATCTGGGTGCGGACATGGGGTACCGCGATGATCTGGGCAACGCGGACCTGTGGCAGGTGATCGAGGCCGGGATCAGCACAATCCGGGACGGTGGCAAGGCGGCAGGCATCATTGTAACCGGGCCGGAGGCAGAGGCGCGGATGGTGGCGGCGGGGGTCAATTTCCTTGGCTGCGGATCAGACGCATGGCTGCTGCAAACCGGGCTGTCGGCTCTGGCGACCCGATGAGCACACCCGCCGTTTCTCAGGTGATCCGCATCATCCATGGCGACGCTGAGGCGCGGATTGATCCGGCGGTGGGCAATATTCCGTTTTGGCGGGTTTTGGGCCGAACGCCGCTTCACGCCGCACCATGGCGTGATGAGGCAGAGGTTCAGAATGACCCAGCCGTGGCTCTGGTCGATAAACGTCTGGCAGGGGATTTCCTGTGTATGCCCTTTGGCCGCGACGACGTGAATGGCGGCCCGATCCATGGCCCGACCGCCAACGACCGGTGGGATTTGGTGGAGCAGGACGTGGCAATGGCCCGGTTTGCGTTGAGCACCGGGGTGTTGGGGGCCCATGTCACCAAAGAAGTGCGCCTGGTCGGTCCGTGCCTGCTGCAAACCCACGTGGTTGAGGGCGGCACGGGTGAGGTCACCTTTGCCCATCATCCGATGGCGCGGATGTCCGAGGGTGGACGGCTGTCATTTTCGCCAAAACGGGCGGTTCTGACCGATCCCGTGGCGCAACACAAAGGCGCGAACCTGTGGATTCTCAACCAGTTACGCGGTGATCTTAAACTGGACCGGGAGGATGGGACGCAATGGGACCTTCGGACCTATCCGGCGGGCCATGTGGTGGAGGATTTCTGCATTCTGGCCGAGGCACGTGGGGCGGTGCTTGGCTGGACCTGCCTGATGCGCAATGCAGAAGACGACATACTGATTGTCCTAAAAGACCCGCAGGTGCTGCCGGTCACCATGCTTTGGGTGTCAAATGGGGCCCGCGATTTCACCCCCTGGAACAGCCGTCACACCGGGGTTCTGGGGATTGAGGATGGCTGTGCGATGGGCGGCGAAGGCCTGCGCGCTGCAACCGGCGACAACCGGCTGACTGCACTGGGAGTACCGACGACACTCACCCTCGGCCCGCGCCACGTCATCCGGCACGCAATGGTGTCCCTGCCGCGCCCACCGGGGTGGTCGGAGTTGGTGGATGTTTCCCTGAATGATGGCCAATTGCACCTGCGTGACGGCGGCGGCGGCACTGTTTCAATCCCATTCCCGGAGGCGTATTTTGACTGAGGAAGTTGACCCGAAGGGGCGCAAACAAGGGGGTCCAAAGGGGCACGAACAAGAGGGTCCAAAGGGGCGCAAACAAGAGGGTCCAGAGGGGCACAAACAAATTGCCCCGAAGGGGCACAAACAAGGGGACCCAGAGGGGCACGAACAGGCGCACCCCAAAGCGCACCCAAAGCAAATCCTCATCGACGGCGACGCCTGCCCGGTGAAAGAGGAAATCTACAAAGCCGCCTACCGGCACAATATCCCGGTGCGGCTGGTGGCAGGCAGCTACTTGCGCCACCCCAACCACCCGTTGATTTCCATGGAAATGGCAGGAGACGGGTTTGACGCCGCCGATGACCTGATCTTCGAGGCCGCAACACCCGCATCGCTGGTGGTCACGGCTGACATTCTGCTGGCCGAACGGTGCCTTGAGAAAGGGGCCGCGGTCCTCAACCACAAAGGGGCAGCCTTCACCGCAAATTCCATCGGCACCCAGGTCGCCACCCGCGCCATCATGGCTGACATCCGCGCCGGCTTGGACGGGCAGGGGATCGGCGGACAACGACCGTTTTCCAATAAGGACCGCTCAAGCTTCTCCAACGCGCTGGAGACCGCGCTGCGTCGTTTGACATAACGCGCCAGAAGGCGTGCTGGCGCTTGAAATGGCGCGCCAATAGGCGTAGAGCCGCCGCTTGATCGTCAGTTGCCGCGCCATCTGATCCAGAACCGTTCGACCCTTTTCAGATTGCGCTCTCGAGGTGCCCCGATGTCTTTCACACTTGCCATTGTTGGCCGTCCCAATGTCGGCAAATCGACGCTGTTCAACCGGCTTGTGGGCCGCAAACTGGCGCTGGTTGATGACCAGCCCGGCGTCACCCGCGACCTGCGCGAAGGCGCTGCACGCCTGGCGGATCTGCGCTTTACGGTGATCGACACGGCGGGTCTGGAAGATGCGCACGACGAAAGCCTGCAAGGCCGGATGCGCCGCCTGACGGAACGTGCGGTGGCGATGGCTGACGCAACCCTGTTTGTGATCGACGCCCGTGCAGGTGTGACCGCAAACGATCAGGTTTTTGCCGATATCCTGCGCAAAACCGGACGCCCGGTCCTGCTGGCCGCCAACAAGGCCGAAGGCAACGCGGGCCAATCCGGGTTGCTTGATGCCTTCTCCCTCGGGTTGGGAGAGCCACTGGCCCTGTCCGCGGAACACGGCGAAGGCATGGCCGACCTCGTCGAGGCCCTGCGCCCCTTGATCGAGGCCGCTGCCCCGGCACAAGAGACCGAAGTGGACGTTGATGTAGACAGTGAAGATCGCGTCATAACCACCTCAAGACCCTTGCAAATTGCAGTTGTCGGGCGGCCAAACGCGGGGAAGTCGACGTTGATCAACCAGATCGTCGGGGAAGAACGCCTGCTGACTGGTCCAGAGGCCGGAATCACCCGTGACGCCATTGGGGTGCCGTTTGAATGGGGCGATGTTCCGATGCGGATATTCGACACGGCAGGCATGCGAAAACGCGCCAAGGTGCAGGAGAAGTTAGAGAAACTCTCGGTCTCGGATGGCCTGCGCGCCGTGAAGTTTGCCGAAGTGGTGGTTGTGCTCCTGGACGCGGCAATTCCGTTTGAGACCCAGGATCTGAAAATCGCCGACCTCGCCGAACGTGAGGGGCGCGCCGTGGTGATTGCGGTCAACAAATGGGACATGGAACCCGAGAAGCAGCAAAAGCTGAAAGATCTGCGGGTCGGGTTTGAAAAACTGCTGCCGCAGCTGCGCGGCGCACCTCTGGTGACGGTGTCTGCCAAAACCGGCAAAGGCCTCGACAAGCTCCACGCCGCTATCATGAAAATCCACGAGACCTGGAATATCCGCATCTCCACCGCGCGCCTGAACCAATGGCTGTCGGCGATGATCGAGGCGCACCCACCCCCCGCTCCGGGTGGTCGCCGGATCAAACTGCGCTACATGACACAGGTGAAAACCCGGCCGCCGGGGTTTGTAGTCATGTGCTCACATCCGCAAAATCTGCCCCAGGCGTATTCGCGGTATCTGGTCAACGGTTTGCGCGAAGATTTCAACATGCCCGGCACGCCGATCCGCCTGTGGATGCGCAGCCAGTCAGAAGATAACCCCTTCAAGAACCGCAAGAAATCCACACCTTCACGGCTGACAAAACACGTGAAGAAGGGCGAGACGAAAAAGGCTTAACGCCCCTTCGTCCCTTCATCTGGCCAAAAATACCTCGGGGGTCCGGGGGCGGAGCCCCCGGTTGGTCGCCCCCGGCACAAGCCGGGGCGAAGTCAAATCAGGCGTTGGCTTCCCGAATCTTGTCAGCCGCGTCCTTGTCGTAAGTCACGTCATTTTCAGCAAATAACGTATCCAACTCACCGGACAACATCATCTCGGTGATGATATCGCAGCCACCGACAAACTCACCCTTGACGTAAAGCTGCGGGACCGTGGGCCAATCGGAAAAGTCCTTGATCCCCTGACGGACAGCCTCATCCGCCAGCACATTCACATCGGCAAACTCGACGCCCATGTAATTCAGCACCCCCGCCACGCGGGAGGAGAACCCACACTGCGGCATCGCTTTGGTGCCCTTCATGAACAGGACAACATCGTTGCTGGTGATGGCCTCTTTGATCTGATCTTCAGCGCTCATGGCTTTGATATCCTTAATTTTTGCGGGTCGGCATCATGAATTTCCCGTATGCGATGGGATCTTTCGGAACGCGAACAGGTGCGGAATGGCTATCTTCTATTCCGGCACCGGTCTCAGCTGATAAGCTGTCGCCGCGTCCAGGCTTAACGCCTCTCTGTGTACGCGGGGCACTCGTTTTCCGAACTGCACTCCGATATATCCCGATGACCCCAACAACGAAAATTATCGAAACCAAACTCCAAACAACAATCGGGACGGTTGCCATATCTAGTGGAAAGGGAAGGGGGACACCGTCTTCCATCTATTCCGGTGCCTTTGTGGTCAGCGCCAGCGCATGTAACTCACCCGCAGAGCCGTCCATCTTGCCTTTCAACGCCCCGTAAACCGCGCGTTGTTGTTGCACCCGGTTTTTGCCACGAAAACTCTCGTCCACCACTTGTGCGGCGAAATGGGCGCCGTCATCCCCTTCAACGGTGATCTGGGCATCGGGAAAATCTTCGCGGATCATATCTTCGATCTGGCGGGCGGTGATGGGCATCTGGGCGGCATCCTCGGTAGGGGGCTCGGTAGGGGGCTCGGGACGTTTCACTAGGGAATGTAGGCGCGGAGACACGGCCCCGCAAGGCTCAGGCGAAGGTTGTGGCGAAGGTTGTGGTGTAGCTGTCT
>JAESTV010000204.1 GCA_016763475.1 Roseicyclus sp. | reverse complement strand
CTGTCGTCGATCAACCCTGATGAGGGTGGCACATTCTTCGGTGTGCAGGACATCACCCGTGTAACCCCGGAGGTCCCGTCAGCCGCAGCCGCAACCACAGGTGGCGTGCAGGTCACCGCAGGGCGCCCGGATGAAGTGATGATCTTTGCCACCCGCGCCACATGGGTGCGGGTCACATCCGCCACCGGGGCCACAATTTATGAAGCCACGCTGAACGCCGGTGACAGCTACATCATTCCGGAGAGCGCCAGCGCGCCGCTGCTCCGCTCGGGCAACGCCGGGTCGCTCTACTTTGTGGTCAACGGCGTGGCCCTTGGCCCGGCAGGTGTCGGGGCCTCGGTTGTGCGCGACGTGGAAATGACAGCAGATGCAATCACTGCAACCTACCAGATGGCTGACATGGACGCAGACCCGGACCTGACGCAAGTGGCGTCGCTGATGTTCGATGCGTCAAGCGTACCTGATGTGGTCCCTGTGGTCCCCGTGGTGCCTGCCAGTGGCGGCGCGTCGACCTCTGCGGACCTTACCTACGACCCATACGGACCTGACGCGCCGGTTGTTGTTTTGACCCCCGGCGCTGATGACATGCGCCCAACCCAGCGCCCCTAGGCCGCGCACCCTTAGGTCGCGCACCCGCTTCTTGTTCCTGAACCTGGCCCACAAGGGGCGTCCCTTCCGCCTGTGCGCCGGTTTTTTCGCCTCTGCATCCCGTCCCACATTGTCCACCACGCCCGAGATGTCTACCTTGCCAACAAGTCCTGACGCGCAGCGCAAAGAGGCCGCCCATGTCCCATAATCCGATCCGTCCGTGGCGCGACATTGGCCGCCGCAAATCCCGTCAGATCATGGTGGGAAACGTCCCTGTTGGCGGCGATGCGCCAATCACTGTCCAGACAATGACCAACACGCTGACAACGGATGCCAAGGCCACCATCACACAGGTGCAGGCAGCGGCAGAGGCGGGGGCCGACATTGTCCGTGTGTCAGTGCCAGATGCGGACAGCGCCCGTGCGATGCATGAGATCGTGCGCGAAAGTCCGGTGCCTTTGGTTGCGGATATCCATTTCCACTACAAACGCGCGATTGAGGCGGCAGAGGCTGGTGTTGCCTGCCTGCGGATAAACCCCGGCAACATCGGTGACCAGGCGCGGGTCAAAGAGGTGATCAAAGCCGCCCGTGATCACGGCTGTTCGATCCGGATTGGCGTGAACGCGGGGTCGCTGGAAAAGCACCTGCTGGAAAAGTATGGTGAGCCGTGCCCGGATGCGATGGTCGAGAGCGGCCTTGCCCATATCAAGATCCTCGAAGACAATGACTTCCTGAACTTCAAGATCTCGATGAAGGCGTCAGATATCTTCATGACCGCCGCCGCTTATAGCCAACTGGCGGAGCAAACTGACGCACCATTCCACATCGGCATTACAGAGGCGGGTGGTTACGTTGGCGGCACCGTGAAATCCGCCATCGGCCTTGGCAATCTGCTGTGGTCGGGCATTGGCGACACGGTGCGGGTGTCGCTGTCTGCGGACCCGGTGGAAGAGGTGAAAATCGGGCTTGAGATCCTCAAATCCCTCGGGTTGCGCCATCGCGGTGTCAACATCATCTCCTGCCCGTCGTGCGCGCGGCAGGGCTTTGACGTGATCAAAACCGTTGAGACGTTGGAGCGGCGGCTGGAGCATATCAAGACGCCGATGTCCCTTTCGATCATTGGCTGTGTGGTGAACGGCCCCGGTGAGGCGCTGATGACTGACGTCGGCTTTACCGGCGGCGGCGCGGGCAGTGGCATGGTCTATCTGGCGGGCAAGCAAAGCCACAAGCTGAGCAATGAGCGGATGGTTGAGCACATCGTGGAGCTGGTCGAAGCGCGGGCTGAGGCAATTGAGGCTGAGGCGAAGGCCGCGGAACAGGCGCCCGAACAGGCGCCCGAACAGGCGCCCGAACAGGCGGCTGAATAGAATTACGGGCAAAGGCGCAAGCGACCCCGAGGCTGGTGAATCAAACAGGCCGACGTGGGATGTGTCGGCCTGTTTCACATTACGGCCTGTTTCACATTACGGCCTGTTTTACATTAAAAGTGTAACGCTGGCCCCGGCAGGTTCAGACCGAATAACCGGCGCCAATCAGGAAGATAATGACCTTGAGCCTCACTCACGCGGTCGGGAAAGCCGTGTAGCTATTACTCAACCAACTGTATTCCAGACTGGCATCCAAACCCGGCGTGAACACGTCCAGACACTCAACGCTGCCCCCGTAAAACCCCGTCGCGGTGAAGTTTTGCCTGCAAGGTGAGCACAATCCCTTGAGGCTGTGAGCGGAGCGCCCTAACTTGGCTGCATCGAAGCGGCGGAGATCAGGTATGGCACTTTTGGCAGATTTACCGCGCAACGAAGACGGAATCGCGACGGCGCTTGGTGTCCTGAGGCAAACCTTCGGGCCTCGTGTCGAGACCGGGCAGACCCTGCGCGAACAACACGGCCACACCACCACCTGGTTGCGCAACCAACCGCCTGACGCAGTGATATTCCCGCAGGCCACCGAAGAGGTGCAGGAGATTGTGCGCGTGTGTGCAACACATAAGGTGCCGATCATTCCCTTCGGCACCGGCACCTCACTTGAGGGGCATGTGAATGCGCCCGCAGGTGGCATCAGCCTCGATTTCAGTCAGATGGGCGCAATCCTTGCGGTTCACCCGCAGGATATGGATGTGGTGATCCAGCCCGGTGTCACCCGCAAAACGCTCAATACGCATTTGCGTGATACCGGGCTGTTCTTCCCGGTTGATCCGGGCGCGGATGCGTCCCTCGGGGGGATGGCGGCCACCAACGCCAGCGGCACCTGCGCCGTGCGATACGGCACAATGAAGGATAACGTGCTGGCCCTAAAAGCGGTGCTGCCGTCGGGAGAGATTGTGCAAACCGCCGCGCGGGCCCGCAAAACCAGCGCCGGTTATGACCTGACGCGGCTGATGGTGGGCAGCGAGGGAACGCTTGGGATCATCACCGAGTTGACGCTGAAGTTGCAGGGTATCCCCGAAGCCACGTCAGCGGCCACCTGTTCGTTTCCGTCGGTGGAGGCCGCCTGCAACGCTGTCATCGCCAGCTTTCAATATGGGCTGCCTGTGGCGCGGATCGAACTGCTCGACGCGCTGCAAGTGAAAGCCTGCAACGCCTATTCCAAGCTCTCCCTCCCCGAAGCCCCCCTGCTGCTGCTGGAATTTCACGGAACGCCGGCCGCTGTCACGGAACAGGCGGAAGTTTTCGGGGGAATCGCAGCTGAGCATGGCGGCGACGGTTTCACCTTCACCACCCGAGAGGAGGAGCGCCGCCAGCTTTGGCAGGCGCGCCACGATGCCTATTGGGCGGCGCTGCAATTGCGACCCGGCGCGCAGGGGATTTCAACGGATGTGTGTGTGCCGATCAGCCGGTTGGCCGATTGTGTGACAGGAGCGCAGGAGAAACTGGCCGAACTTGGCTTCACCGCCCCGATTGTGGGCCATGTGGGGGATGGTAATTTCCATACCCTGCTGCTGATCGACATGGAAAACCCTGATGAGATTGCCAGGGCTGAGGGGTATGTTGGCTGGCTTAATGACCTGGCGATCTCCATGGATGGAACCTGCACCGGGGAACATGGCATCGGCCAGGGCAAGGCCAGGTATCTGGAGCGCGAATTGGGGGCAGGGGCCATGGACATGATGGCGGCGATCAAGCAGGGTATTGATCCGTTCAATATCTTCAACCCCGGAAAGATGATGTTGCCCAATGGCTGAACACCGCCCACAGAATTTCGGCGTGCCCTCCGCCCACGTGGAGCCGCACCTTTCGGGGCGCTCGGGCTGGTTGCGCGCAGCAGTGATGGGGGCCAACGACGGTATCCTGTCGACCGCATCCTTGATTGCCGGTGTTGCGGCTGGGGTGGCGGACAAGCCGACAATCCTTTTGGCGGGATTTGCCGGGATGGTGGCTGGCGCCTTGAGCATGGCGGCGGGGGAATATGTTTCGGTTTCGTCTCAGGCTGATGCGGAACGTGCTGACGTCGCCCGCGAACGGGCCGAGTTGGAGAACAATCCAGAGGGCGAATTGGCCGAACTGGTGGCGATCTATGAAGAACGTGGGCTCAATCCCGATCTGGCGGCCCAGGTGGCCGCAGAATTGACCGCCACCGATGCGCTGGCGGCGCATTTGCGTGATGAAATCGGGCTGACGGACCTGTCACCGCCGATGCCTCTGCAAGCGGCGGTTGTGTCGGCCCTGACATTTGCCGCTGGGGCTGCGGTGCCCTTGGGGGTGGCCACGTTTGTGCAGGTAGAGGGCCTTGTGGTTTGGGTCGGGGTGGCCACGCTTGTGGCGCTTGGGTCTCTCGGTGCGCTTGGGGCGCAGGCCGGTGGAGCGCCGTTGTTTCGTGCCGCTCTGCGGGTGATGATCTGGGGCGCGTTGGCGATGGCGGCCACAAGTGCAATTGGTACGTTGGTGGGGCAAGTTGTTTGAGGGCTGATCGCAGGGTGGAGGTTTGGCGGGTTCTGCCACACCCGGCCGCCACACTCTAAGGCCAGCTCAACCGCACCCTGCCAACCACACCCTGCCTGCCGCACCCTAAGGTCTGCCTGCCGCCTCCGCCTCACTCCTTGGTGTAGTAGCCTTTTGCGTATCCGTCGTAGCCGTATTGTCCTGCGTATCCGTAGTTTTTCATTTTGCGCTGGTCGACCTGGGTGAGGACAACGCCGTCGGCGGGGTGTCCGACGCTGCCTAACATTTCCAGGCCCTGGCGCACCTGGGTGCGGGAGGTGGCGCTCCAGCGCACCGCAAATACGCTGAGGTCGGCGTAGCGGGTCAGCACCCTTGCGTCGGGCACCGCGAGGACCGGGGGCGAGTCGATGATGATATGGTGGTAGCGCCCGCGCAGGTTGGTGATCAGCTCTTTGAAGCGCCGCGATTCGAACAGGTCAGCGGCGTTGAAGTCGCCATCTGATCCCATCAGCACCTCAACCCCCAGATCCGGGTCCATCAGGTCCAGCCCATCAAGCCGGACCTTGCCCAGAACCACATCGATCAACTGCACGCCGGGTTCGCGGGTGTCACTGACATAGGCGCGCAGGGTCTGGCGCCGGATGTCGGCCTCAACCAGCAACACCCGCCGGCCTTCCAGCGAGCCGAAGTACCGTGCCAGGGCCAGGGACAGGGTGGTTTTGCCCTCACCGGGCACCGATGAGGTCACCAGGATCACCTGGGGTTCCTTGTCGGGATTGGCCATCAGGATCGAGGTGCGCAGGTTCCGCACGGCCTCGGCGAAGATCGAATTTGGCTTGTCCTTCAGGGCCTGCAATACGTCGCGCCGGTTGCGCACCGACATCGCGGGCAGCGAGCCCAGAACCGGGATGTTGATGGTGCTGCGCAACTCGTCCGTGGTGCGGAACCCGGTAAAACGCCATTCGCGGATCAGGGCGGCGAGGGCGCCAAAGAAGCCTGCCAGCGCGCCAGACAACACCATCAGCATCATCACCCGTGGGCTGGAGGCGGTGCGGGGCACGGCGTGTGACAACACCCGCGCGTCCGCGGTTTCAAGGCCCTGCTGGATGCTGGCCTCCTGCAGGCGGGTCAGGAATATCTGGTACAGCAGGCGGGCGGCATCAACCTCGCGATCGAGTTGCTGCATCTGGATCAACTCGTCGGATTCGACCCGGATCTGCGCGGTCAATTCTTCGGCAGAGCCCTGCAGCGAGCGGAGCTGGGCCTGGGTGCGTCGGATGCGATCCTCCAGATCAGCCACAATGCCCGCCAGCGCCACCTCCGTGGCTTCAGGGCTGAGGCGCCCGGCGCGGATACGCTGCACAATGCCGCCAAAGCGGCCATCCCCCGAGGCCTCGATCAAATCCACAATCGCCGCGATGTTGTCTGCCGTGAGGGTCTCTGGAGGGGTGCCATCTGTGGCCCCATTTGCAGCCCCACCAGCAGCCCCGATCGCGTCCAGCAGGGCGCGATCCTCTGCCAGGGTTTCCCCGGCGTCCGCCACCCGCGCACGCAGGTCGCGCAGTTGCAGGTTTTGCGCCTGCAACAGCTCGGTGTCGATGGCGTCAGAGGCCTCCATGCGCTGCGCAAGGCCCTGCTCCAGCATCTCGACATTGCTCTGCAATTCGGTGGTGCGCAGGGACAGGAACTCGATGGCGCGGGTGGCCTCGTCAAGTTTGCGGCGGATCTGGTTCTCGATGTAGATCTCGGCCAACTGGTTCACAATTAACGCAGATTTCTCAGGGTCCGTGGTTTCGATCTGGATGTTGAAGGCCAGGGATTGGCGGATGTTGCTGACGCTGATGCGGGCAATCAGGGCGTCAATCACCCGGTTGCGCAGGGCCACATCCGTGACCACGCCGGGCTCCCAGTCCGACACCGCCATGCGCGCCTGTGTAAGCAAACCCGGCTCCGCACTGATGCCGTTGAACTCCGGGTCATCAACCAGGGCCAATTCGTCAACCAAGCGCCCGATCAGGGTCCGCGAGCGGAGCACCTCGATCTCGGTGTTGATTGCAACAGTATCGGTGCCGCCGCCGGCAAAAATGCTCTCGATATCCGCGATGACCTGCTGCTGGCCTTCCCCCTCCAGCGCAATGGTGGCGCGCGCCGGATACATCGGCACCGCCATCTGGGTGCCGTAATAGCCTGCCGCCAGAATGCCCAGGATGCCACACAACATGATCCACCACTTGGCCCGCCACAGCACCCCAAAAAGGGCCACAATGTCGATATCATCAGAGATCGGGTCGCTAGGTGTGTTCACGTAAATAAGCTGCTCGGATCAGTGTTTATTCGCCGGTGTGGGCGCGTTTTATGGTGTCCGTGCAAGCCCTAACCCAATGTGGGCGGCTTGTCAGCAGGTGGAATGGTTAACGCGGCGTGTGTGGGGGGGGTGATACTCCGCGCATCCCGCCCGAGACCTGCCCAGAGCCCCGTGTCTGTCCCCCCGATAAACATCCCTCCCCCAAGGCATGCTGCAAGACATATCCCAGAGCGCCCCCATCCCTGGCCGCACCCCGCCGGGTTCGCCCTTGGCGATATTCCGCCGGGTTCGGCACATTTATCGCTGCCTGTTCGGCGTAATTTTGCCTAAGTGTCTAGCGCTTAAGGCAATTAACGATCTGTAAACTCAGATTAACTAATTCTTAAGTCGCCATCTTTTATGCACACTTAGGCGGCCCATCTGAGTGTGGCGCTTGAGTGTGGCTTTGTGTTGCGGCGTTTGTGCTGCGTTTTGTGCTGTGGTTTCTGGAGAATAATGTGACCCTCAATAAGCTGTCACGACGCCAAAAGCGGTATATATTTCTGTCGTTTGACAGTGCCCTGGTGCCGGTGGCCCTGGTGTTGGCGTATGTCTTGCGCTTCAGCGATGGGGTGCCGCGTGCCCATGTCGAGGCGGCGCTGCCGTTGCTGATCATCATGAGCCTGTTTGGCCCGGTGGTGGCCGTCACGTTGCGCCTGCCGTGGATCAAACTGATGGCGCTGGACATGACGGCGCTGGGGCGCATTGCCTTGGCGGCGGTGATGCTGGGGCTTGCGGCGATGTCCGCCAGTTACTTGCTGGCGCTGGGGGCGCCGCGGTCGATCCCGATCCTGCTGATGGTGCTGTTCTTCACGTTATCGGTCGGTGGCCGGATGTTGGCCGCAATCATCCTGAACGCCGCGTTCCGGGGCAACAAAGGGGTATCGGTTGCGATCTACGGGGCCGGAGCGGCGGGGATCCAGCTGGCCTCTGCCCTGCGCCAAAGCACCGAAGTTCACCCCGTCACCTTTGTGGATGACAACCCCACCCTCCATGGCCTGATCATCTCGGGGCTGTCGGTGATCTCAGCGGACCGGATGCGCGCCATGGTGATGCAGGGCCAGGTGGCGCAGATCCTGGTGGCGATGCCATCCCTGCCCAAGGCGCAGACCGAAGCGCTGTTGGCTGGCCTGGCGGATTTGCCCTGTGAGGTGCAGGTGCTGCCGTCTTATGTGGATATGATTGCGGGACGTGGCGCAGAGATGAAGACGGTGTCTCCTGACGCGCTTCTGGGTCGCGACAAGGTGGCGCTTGATGTGCCCGACATCGCCAAAGCCTACGCAGGCCGCTCGGTCATGGTGACAGGGGCTGGTGGCTCCATCGGGTCCGAGTTGTGCCGTCAATTGCTGGAGTGTAATCCCGCGCGCATCGTGTTTTATGAGCAATCCGAGTTGGCGCTGTATCAGATTGACCGGGAATTGCGCGCCGCCGCGACCGACCGTGGGATCGAGGTCGCCGCCCGCCTCGGATCGGTCATTGACGCCCGCCGCGTCGGTGATGTGATTGCCGATGAGGCCGTTGAGATTATCCTGCACGCGGCCGCCTACAAACACGTGCCCCTGGTCGAAGACAACGAGCTGGAAGGCGCGCGCAACAACACCATCGGCACCCAGGTGGTTGCCGCAGCGGCGGAGGCGGCGGGGGTGGAGCGCTTCATTCTGGTGTCCACCGACAAAGCCGTGCGGCCCACCAATATCATGGGGGCCACCAAACGGATGGCCGAGTTGGTGGTGCAGGACATGGCGTCCCGCGCGCAAAACACCCGGTTCTCCATGGTGCGTTTTGGCAATGTTCTGGGCTCGTCAGGGTCGGTCCTGCCGCTGTTCCAGGACCAGATCGCCGTTGGTGGCCCGGTGACCGTGACCCACCCCGAGGTCACACGTTACTTCATGACCATCCCCGAGGCGGCGCGGCTGGTGCTTCTGGCGGGGGCCTATTCCACCGGCGGTGATGTGTTTGTGCTGGATATGGGTCAGCCGAAGCGCATCCTCGATATCGCCCGCCGGATGATCGAGATGTCCGGCGCAAAGGTGCGCGAAGAGGGCGACAGCGACGGGATCGAGATCAAGATCACCGGCCTGCGCCCCGGCGAAAAACTCTACGAAGAACTGCTGATCAACCCGGATTCGATGATCCCAACACCCCACAGCAAGATCCTGCGCGCCCAGGAAACCTGCCTCAGCCAGATCGAAGTCGCAGGCATGATCCGAGAAGTCAAAAACGCCATCGAGGCCAGCGACCCGAAAACACTCCGAACCACTCTCAAAACCTTCGTAAATGGATACCAAAGGGCTGGTGCACAGCCGGAACAGACAAAAGCCAACCCCTAGAGAGTACGCGTTTCTGGGCGCAACATCCGCGGTGTTTCTTACGCGTCATTGCCTGTTTCTGCGGCGCTGTTGTGTGATGTATTCTGACGGGATTGGAGCGTGTCTATCGTGCATCTTTGGTGGTGGAACTCGCTGATTTTTTTGCGGCGGGTGTGTGGTGGGGTGTAAAACTTGTTAAGAGGGTTTAGGCGGCTTTGCTGCGGTTAATGTTTGGTGGAACGGGCGTTAGATGACCCAATATCGGCGGTATCTCAGCTCTGGCGTTGCGGCATTGGCTTTGACGGTTCCCAGTATTGTGCCGAGTTATGCCGATGAGACCCGCTCGCTTGTGACGCGCCCGACCCTGAACAGCTACGGGCTTCCCGGCCTGATCGACACCCCCAGCGCCAGCACCTTGCCGGATGGCGAGTTGGGGTTCACGTTCTCACATTCTGCGGTGGGCAACCGGGGCACGTTGTCGGTTCAAATCCTGCCCGATGTCACAGCGACGTTCCGCTATAGCGGGATTGATCTTGCGGTTGCCGCGCCGCGGAATTTACTCTTTGACCGCAGTTTTGATCTGCATTGGCAGGTTCTGGACCAGGGCGCCGTGGGGGGCTGGTCGCCGGCGTTTGCGGTGGGTCTGCGCGACATTGCGGGCACCGGCCTTTACAGCAGCGAATATGTGGTGGCGACGCGCCATTTTGGGGCCGATGACCGGGTTGCGGTCTCTGCCGGGATCGGCTGGGGCCGATTGGGCGAGCGTAACGGGTTCAGCAACCCGTTTGGGGTCATCGACGACGGGTTCGAGACCCGGCCACCGCGCAGTGTCGGGCGCGGCGGCACGGTGAACTTCAACCAGTTTTTCCGCGGTGATGCGGCGTTTTTTGGCGGCGTTGAATGGCAGGCCACGGACCGGTTGCGGGTGCAGCTGGAATATTCCTCGGACACCTATAGCCTTGAGGCGGCGGACAATCTGATCTCTGGCGCATCGCCGTTCAACTTTGGCGCAACCTACCAGATCTCGGACGGGGTGAGGGGGGGCGCGTATGTGTTGGGGGGGGACAGGTTTGGCGTATCGCTGG
>JAESTV010000203.1 GCA_016763475.1 Roseicyclus sp. | reverse complement strand
TTTATGCGCGGGGATGAGGTGGAGGCCGCCTGGGCCTGGACTGACCCGACGATCGACGCCTGGAAGGCGCGGGGCGACAAGCCGGTGGGTTATGAGACCGGCAGTTCCGGCCCCGAGGAGGCGCTGATGTTGATGCACCGAGATGGACGCCGCTGGAGGGAGCTATCGTGATGAACTTCGTTGAATATCCCGACCGGGATTTGATGATGCTGGATCTGGCCAACACCCTGACAGGGAATTTGGCCGAGGCCCTGCGACTAAATGAGCGCGCCACATTATGTGTTCCCGGAGGCACCACGCCGGGGCCGATATTTGATGTCTTGTGTGAGCAGGCGCTGGACTGGGACCGGGTTTGGGTCGTCTTGAATGATGAACGTTGGGTGGATGAAAGTAACGCGCGTTCAAACACCGCCATGCTTCGGAAAAAGCTTTTGATATCAAATGCCTCCCGTGCGACGTTGATCCCATTGTTTAAGGCGGATGTGGCGGCTGAAGACGCAATAAGCGACCTTGCCGCGGGGTTTGACGGGCACTTGCCGATCTCGGTCCTGCTTCTTGGGATGGGCACGGATATGCACACGGCCAGCCTGTTTCCGGGGGCCGACAATCTTGCCGCCGCACTGGCCTCTGATGCCCCTGTTTTGATGCCAATGCGCGCCGACGGCGCCGGGGAGCCACGGATCACCTTAACCGCCCGCGTGCTGAATGACGCGATGAGAAAACATGTGGTGATCACCGGGGCGGAGAAACGTGAGGCGCTTGAGCGAGCGCGTCATTTGCCGCCGGAACAGGCCCCAATTCGCGCTGTGTTATCGGATGCAACGGTCCATTGGGCGGAGTAGGTTTTATGAGCGACATCTGGAGTGAACTCCGCGCCCATGATCGTGCCCATGATCGTGCCCATGATCGCGCAACGTCGCGCCGTAGGATATTGGATTTGTTTGATAATCCAAACCGTGTTGCAGATTTTTCGGCCCGCTCCGATGGGCTCTATTTCGATTTCTCGAAAACCCGGATCGACGCCGGGGCGTTGTCATTGTTGTTGGAACTGGCGCGCTCCAAAGGCGTGGAAAGCCGTCGCAGTGCCATGTTCAGCGGCGAGAAGATCAATGAGACCGAAGGCCGCGCGGTGCTGCACACTGCCCTGCGGATGCCGTCCGGGTCGGTTTTGGTGGATGGCGAAGACGTCATGCCCGAGGTGCTGGCGACCCGCGCACGGTGCCTCGATTTTGCGGAAGCGGTGCGGGATGGCAGCCTTGCCGGGCAGGGTGGTTCTTATACCGATGTGGTCAATATCGGCATTGGCGGCTCGGACCTTGGGCCGGCCATGGCGACTTTGGCGTTGGCCCCATACCATGATGGGCCACGTCTGCATTATGTTTCCAACGTGGACGGTTCCGACATTCACGACGTCTTGCAACATCTTGATCCGCAACG
The DNA here is from genome assembly GCA_016763475.1 of Roseicyclus sp. Lineage (GTDB taxonomy): Bacteria > Pseudomonadota > Alphaproteobacteria > Rhodobacterales > Rhodobacteraceae > Gymnodinialimonas. Next base: position 12,907 of record JAESTV010000203.1, on the reverse strand, counting down.
GACTTTGGTGATTGTGGCGTCAAAAACCTTCACCACAATTGAGACAATGACAAATGCGCACACCGCGCGTGAGTGGATGGCTTCAAACGTGACGGACCCAAGCAAACAGTTTCTGGCCCTCAGCTCTGCCACGGACAAGGCGGCCGAGTTCGGCATCCCTCCGGAGCGGGTCTTCGGGTTCGAGGATTGGGTCGGCGGGCGGTATTCGCTATGGGGACCGATTGGCCTCGGGCTGATGATCTCGGTGGGAGAGCAGGCGTTTGCGCAGTTCCTTGCTGGTGGCCACACGATGGATCGCCATTTCCAGGACGCGGATCTGGCCGACAATCTTCCGGTGCTTCTGGCATTGGTGGGGATCTGGCACAATCAGGTGCAGGGCCACGCCACCCGCGCTGTCCTGCCTTATGACCAGCGGCTTAGCCGGTTGCCTGCATATTTGCAGCAGTTGGAGATGGAAAGTAACGGCAAATCCGTCGCCATGGATGGCAGCGCATTACAGGTGAACTCTGGCCCCGTTGTGTGGGGTGAGCCGGGCACCAACGGCCAGCACGCGTTTTATCAACTGATCCATCAGGGCACCCGTGTGGTGCCGTGTGAATTTCTTGTGGCGGCGCGTGGGCATGAACCGGATCTGGCCCACCACCACCACCTTCTGGTGGCCAATTGCCTTGCTCAGTCAGAGGCGTTGATGCGGGGCCGGTCCCTTGACGAGGCCCGTGCGTTGATGGCCGCGAAGGGGCTGGATGGGGCGGAGTTGGAGCGTCAGGCGGCCCACCGGGTCTTTGCGGGCAACCGGCCATCCACGACGTTACTTTACAACCAGCTGACCCCCTTCGTGCTTGGCCAGATTATCGCACTTTATGAACATCGTGTGTTTGTGGAAGGTGTGATCCTTGGGATCAATTCCTTCGATCAATGGGGTGTGGAACTGGGCAAGGAACTGGCCGTTGCGTTGGAGCCGGTGTTGTCAGGTGTGCAAGACGGAGCAGGCAAAGATGCGTCCACCATGGCTTTGGTGGACGCAGTACGCGTAGCGCAGGGTGATGACGCGGCTTAGAACTATTGGGCGTCACACCCCTCGCCTTCACAGGTAAATGGTGGTGGCTCCGAAGGAGCGGGAGCGGGAGCGGGAGCGGGGGCGCGTGGTTCAGGATCCGCGTTTTGCAGGCCGCAGACGTAACCTGCGTAGTTCCCAAAGACTGTTCCCTCGGGGAACAAGCCAGAGGCGGCGGCCCATTGGATGGCGCGGCGCTCGCTGGAGATCACGTTGCGGGTCAATCCACGTTCGCCGATCCCGATGACGAAGCGCTCTCCGCCATTCACAAAATGCAGGACCGGTGTGCTGGTACCGCCTGAGGCATTGCAGCGGCTGATGCCAACGGCGTCAGCCATCGCGGGTAGGGTGGTCATGGCACCTGAGATCAGAATTGCCGCAGCAATGGCACGTGAGGTCCAAGTGGTGTGGTGAAGCATGATGAGTGGCCTCCAAAGAAAGGACAGAAAGGTGGTTCTGAAAATTGCAGCGCTCAAAAACGTCGGTCAGTTGCCAAAAAACAGGCGGTAGAGGTGTGACCGCTGCGCAGGGAGGCAGCGGCGAGGAATATTCAATAAATTAAACAAAAATGTATGCTCAGACCCTAGCGCGGACCTTGCGCTGGGGAAACTACGGAAAACCCGCCCCGCCGCGCTCAAAGCTACCCACCCTCACCATGCGTTCTGGGCATGGTCTTGGGCTTGAGATCGGCCAAGTGATTGGGGAGCCACAAGTGCGACTGGATTCAAAATCCCCTGCCGGGGCCTGGGGTTTTTTCGGGGATTGTTTGCCGCGACTCCCCCAGATGTTCCCGGTTTTTCCCATGTGGGTTCTTGATCCACTCATAATTCTGAGCAAATTGCAGGGGTTAACCCACGGAAATATAAGGGAAAATACTCACGATGTATTGGAGCGGGTAACGGGAATTGAACCCGTAACTGAAGCTTGGGAAGCTTTCGTGATACCTTTTCACCATACCCGCTGAAGGCTTGCTGTGCCGGAGATAAGCGAGGGCCGGGGCGGCGTCAATGCCGTGGGCATTGTGGCCCGCTATCCTCGCCGTCGCCGCCTGCGCCGACCGCTGCCGTCATCTGGTGCCGCGCCGCTTGCCCCGAAGGCCACGTCAGGCAGAGTGACGATCTTGGCCAGTTCCGGGAATGGATCGGTGGCATGGGGGATGGCGCTGGCGTTGATGAAATGCTCTTGAAACCTGGGCTCCACGGCGGTCTCGACTTTGTGGATCTGGCCCACGACCTCCTCAATCTGGGTGCGTGCGGCGCGGTTACACAGGGCGATGCGCGCCCCATGGCCTGCGGCGTTGCCCGCGCTTGTCACTTTATCCAACGGCACGTCGGGGATCATGCCAAGCACCATGGCGTGTTTGGGGCTGATATGGGCGCCAAACGCGCCTGCAAGCACCACGCGATCAACGGTGTCGACGCCCCGTTTATCCATCAGCAGCCGCGCACCGGCGTAGAGCGCGGATTTCGCCAGTTGGATAGCGCGGATATCTCCCTGGGTGACGGTGATACGTGGGCCGCCGGTGTCTGTGGCGTCGTGGATCAGATAGGCGTGAACCCGCCCTGTTGGCTCGTTTCGCGCCGTGCCTGTGGCCTCGGCAGAGCCGACAAGGCCGGAGGCATCCACAAGGCCCGCCATCCGCATCTCGGCGACCGCCTCAATGATGCCAGAGCCGCAGATGCCGGTGACGCCACTGTCTTTGGTGGCCTCAGCAAAACCCGGATCATCAGACCAGACATCGCTGCCAATCACACGAAAACGTGGCTCCTTGGTCACCGGGTCAATCTCGATCCGCTCAATTGCGCCGGGTGCGGCGCGCTGACCGGAGCTGATCTGAGCGCCCTCAAATGCGGGGCCAGTGGGGGAGGAGCAGGCGAGGACACCGTTGGTGTCGCCAAGCAGGATTTCGGCATTGGTACCGACATCCACAATCAGCGCCAGGTCCTGGGAATTGTTGGGTTCTTCCGCCAAGGCCACCGCAGCGGCATCGGCGCCGACGTGGCCTGCGATGCAGGGCAGAATGTAGAGTTGTGCCGTCGGGGCGATGCCGGTCAGCCCAATTTCGACGGCGTCCATCGTCAGGCTGCGCGACGTCGCCAGTGCAAACGGGGCCTGCCCAAGCTCTACCGGGTCGATCCCCAGAAGCAGGTGGTGCATGACGGGGTTACACACGATCACCGCCTCGAAGATCAGGGCCGGGTCGATACCGGCCTCGTCGGCGATCTCACTCGCCAGATCGTTTAATGCGTGCTGCACAACGGCGGTCATTTCGGCGTCGCCGCCGGGGTTCATCATCACGTAACTCACCCGGCTCATCAGGTCTTCGCCAAAGCGAATTTGTGGGTTCATCAGGCCTGACGAGGCCAGCACCCGCCCATCGCTGAGGTCACACAGATGTGCGGCGATGGTGGTGGAGCCGAGGTCAATCGCAAGGCCGTACAACCCGGCCTCGTGAAAGCCGGGCCAAACGCCAAGGATTTGGCTGACGTCTTCACCGGCAGGGGTATGGACCGCCACAGAGATCTGCCAATTGCCTTTGCGCAGCGCCGGTTGCAGGGTCTTCAAAACCGGCAGCCGCGCCGTCACAGGTCCGATATCCCATTGCGCTTGCAGCGCATCCGCCACCCGTTCCAGATCCCCGGACGGGGAGTGCATGTCAGGTTCCACCACGTCGATCATCACCAGCCTGGTGGCCGGGTCCATGACGATGGGTTTGGCGGACGCCGCTTTGCGGATCACCTGACGGTGGACCTGGCTTTCCGGGGGCACATCAACAACGATGTCACCCTCGACCTTCGCCTGACAGCCCAAGCGGCGGCCTTCTTTCAGGCCCCGCACGCGATCATAACGTGCCTCAACCTCATTCCATGGGCTGAGCGCCCCTTCGCGCACCGTGACGCCGTGTTTCGGGAAGTCGCCATACGACGGCGCGATCTGGCATTTGGAACAGATGCCGCGCCCGCCGCAGACGCTGTCAAGATCAACGCCCAGTTGCCGCGCCGCGGTCAGGATTGGCGTGCCAACAGGAAAGTGGCCGCGCTTGCCGGAAGGCGTGAAGATGACAAGGGGGTTTTGGTCGCTCATGTGGCTGGTCCCGCACAGGTATTCTTGTGTCGGACCCTAACCCATAGGGGCGGCGGCGACAGCCAAAATGCGTCTTGCGGAGGTCGGGTTACGGCAAGCGGCGGGATCAGGGTTGAGCCAGGCCGAAAATGCCGGGTGAAAGGCTCGCGAATGCCGTGTGGTGTCGTCAAGAGCCGGCACCCGATGACCTGTCGAAGGATCACGCAGGCACGTGACTTGATCGGGGTCTGGTCGGCCATCACCGGAGGCCAATGCGGGCGGCAGGTATCGTCGGCTTTGGCTCAGGCCGCGTTAGTTGGACAAAGCCATGTTGCCCGGCGTTGGGCATGGTTCTGGATCAAGACGGGGGCAGGCCAAACATATCGGTGCCAAACCACCAGATCATCAAAGGCACGGGCAGCACTGCTAACGCGAGGGTCAGGATCACTTGGCCCGGCAGGAACAGACGGCTCAGGCCAGCGGCCAACATCAGCCCACCGCCGCCCCCCAGAAAGGCGTTGCCCGGTACGTTCAGCAGGACGGCAAGGCAGAGATAGCGGTAGCGGGTGATGGGCGTGCTGAGCCAACGGGGCAGGCTGGCCAATAGCGATGCCTGGCGATCGTGCGGTGGCATCCGGGCTGAGCGCGCCATCAGGTCTGCTGCGCGACGCAAACGGAAATCGCGAAAGGTGCGCTCCAGGGTTGCCTCGGGCACCAACCGGCCCAGAAAGAAGGCGATAAGTAACCCCACAAGCGTCGCCAGATACACCGCAGGTGCAATGGAGGCCCCGCGCAGAAGCAGCAAGGCCAGCCCGATCTCGATCCCCGGCACAAAAGGTGTAGCGATCAGCAGGGCATAGACAACAAGGGCTGTCACCATGACAATCGCCTGCATCGGGCCTTGGCCCGCCTCAGGCAAGCGCTCGGCCAGATCCATGGAAACCGAAACCAACCAATTGGCCGCAACCACAACAACCGCGATGACCGCAAAGCGCAGCGCCATCCGGATGATTTTCGCACTCAGGCCAAGGTGACGGCCGGTATCATTGCCGTCACCATCTTCCATGGCGCGTCTCCCCAATTGATCGGGGGGGTCTGTGCGCATCGCGGCCCGGCGTCAATTGAGGATGCTTCAGCTCGCGCGGCGGCGCCTGCCACCGGCCCGCCCGCCGCGCAGTGCGGCATCAGGGTCCTGGTTGGATTTGATCCACGCCGCACCGCCAGCATCGTGATTGAGCAGGAAGTTGGAGGCGCGGATCGCCTCCATCACTTTGCCCGGACGTGGTTTGGTGGAGCCCATTCCAAAAAGCTTCACAAAGGCCTCGTCATCCATATCGTCGGGCAAGATAATACCGGCGGCCAGGATAAGCTCCTTTTTCGCGGCAATCGCCTTGGGCCCGATTGGCAGGGCGACGGGGTTCATGATTGCGGAGGTCATGCCAGCGCTGAACGCCATCGGCAGGAACGCATTGTTGATGCCGTGACGGTTGGGCAATCCGAACGAGATGTTGGACGCGCCACAGGTTGTGTTCACCCCCAATTCTTCACGCAAGCGGCGCACGAGGGTGAAAACCTGATGGCCAGCGGTTGCCATCGCCCCAATCGGCATCACCAGCGGGTCAACCACAATGTCATGGGCGGGGATACCAAAGTCGGCGGCGCGCTCGACAATCTTTTTGGCAACCAGGAAGCGGACATCGGGGTCCTCACTGATGCCGGTGTCATCATTCGAGATCGCCACCACAGGCACGTTATATTTGGCAACCAGCGGCAGGACCAGTTCCATCCGCTCTTCCTCACCTGTCACCGAATTCAGCAGCGGGCGTCCTTCTGCGGCGGCAAGGCCCTGCTCCAGCGCACCTGGCACCGAGCTGTCAATGCAAAGCGGGCAATCGGTGACAGCCTGCACAATCTCGATCAATTGCTTCATCAATGGCGGCTCAACAAAGTTGTTGTCCGCATACCGCGGGTCTTCGGCCATCTTGCCCGAGAACACTGCGCCTGAGTTGATGTCCAGCACTGTGGCGCCAGCGGCAACCTGCGCAATTGCGTCAGCCTGTACCCGGCTGAAATCGCCGCGCTCCAGCTCCTGGTTCAGGATCTTGCGGCCGGTGGGGTTGATCCGCTCACCGATGACACAGAACGGCTCATCAAAGCCGATCACGGTGGTCCTGGTTTTCGACTCGATAACAGTGCGCGTCATTATTCTGGGTTCCTAAACGGGGGTGGCCGGGGCACCAGAGGCGCCGCCATGGGTGATAGCCCAATTGGCGTTGGTCTTGATGCCGCCCAAGGGGAAGAAGTGGATGCTTTCGATCAGGCTGTCGGGGGTGGCGGCCTTGTAGGTCGCCAGCGCTGCCATGATCTCATCTGGTTCAAAGGGTAGCAACAGTTTGGTCACATCCTTCGCCCGTTTTTGCAGCACTTGCAGGGAATTCCCCACACCGCAGGCGATGGCGAATTTGATCAGGGTTTGTAATTTGCCGGGGCCTGCGATGCCCAGATGGATTGGCAGGGTGATGCCTTCAGCCTTCAGCGCCTCGGCCCATGCTATCACCGGGCCTGCCTCAAACGCAAATTGTGTGGCCATGGCCATTTTGGCATCGGTGCGGTCGTCGAATGATTGCTTCCAGCGCAACGCGTCCATCACCATGGCGTCACCGCCCTTTGGGTCGATGTCACGGTTGCCTTCCGGGTGACCTGCCACGTGCAGACGGGTGAAACCCGCCTTGTCGAAGAGGCCGGTCTCCAGCAGATCCATCGAGGATTCAAAGCTGCCGCGTGCCTTGGAAATGCCGCCGGCAAGGATCAGGCCCTGCGTCACGTCCGCCTCTCCCTGATAGCGCGCGATCCAATCGGCCAGGGTGTTGGCGTCCGGGATCGAGCGGGCCGGGAAATGCGGCATCGGCTCATAACCTTCGGCGCGCAAGCGGGCAGCGGTTGCCACCATGTCATTGATGTCGGTGCCGTCGATATGGGCGATATAAACCCGTGTTCCTGCGGGAAGGAGGTGGCGGAAATTGTCCACCTTCTCGGCAGTGCGTGGCATCACCTCGATGGAATAGCCCCGCAGAAGGGCTTCCATGTCAGCGCCCGAGGCGGCGGAGGCGGTGGGCGCGGGTTTGCGGAAGTTGAGAAGTGACATCAGGGTCTCCCACCGGGTTGGGGTGTTGGGGGTCAAGGGCTTAGGCGGGTTTGGCGGGGTCGTGCCCCTCAGCGTCAATCAGGGCCTTGAGGCGGGTGGTGTCATAGTCAGCGTCGAGTTTGGCGGCCTCGGACGCGGCAACCTGATTGAGGTCTCCATCGGTCTGGCCAACAACCACACGTCGCCATTCCGCAAGATAGGCATCTGCATCCTTGGCGCCGATCTTCATGGCAACCCGGTCGATGGCTTGTTCAAAGCGCTCTGGCAACGGCGCTTTGGCACCCGAACGGCCTTTGCCAACGATCACCTGAGCGGGAATGTCGCGCCAGAAAACATGTGTGATAGCGGGCATTTGCAATTCTCCGAATTGGGGCGCGAGTCAGCCCCTGATGATTGGCACCATATGCGGCACGCCTGAGCGTGCCGGTTCTGTTTTCGACATCACGCAGGGCCAAAGCGACGCCGGGTGATTTACCTGCCAACAGATACCGCGCAGCGGCACCGGCGAACCAGTGGGGCGGAGGCTCATTTCCTTCATCATCATGATGAGTCGCTCCATAGCAGGCACGTATGGGTGTGTTCCCGCGCATTCCCCCCGCGCATTCCCCCCGTGCATGCCCCCCGCGCATGCCCATTGTCCGAGGTCGACGAACGAGCTACGGTTTGCTCAACCACCTATTGGAAAGGCACGCGCCCCATGTCGCATAAGCGCACTGGCGGGGACGGCCCGTTCCCCAGACCTGTTACGCCTGTGCCTCCGAAAGGGGAGCCCGCCGCGATCCCGGCTGTTGAGCGCCGCTCTGCTACGATACCTGCTCAGGGCCACAAACATGGCCTTGATCCCGATGATCTGTATGCGGCGCTGGATTTGGGAACAAATTCGTGCCGGATGTTGATTGCGCAGCCCAAGGGCAGCCAGTTGCATGTGATCGACTCGTTCTCGAAGTCTGTCCAGTTGGGGCAGGGGTTGGAGGCGTCAGGCCGTATGGGGCGTGCATCGATGGCGCGCGCTGTCGGGGCGTTGAAGATCTGCCAGAAGAAGCTCAGCAAACACCGGGTCGAGCGGGCGCGTCTGGTGGCGACGGAGGCTTGTCGGCGGGCAACCAATGCGGGTGAGTTCATTGCGTTGGTGAAACGTGAGACCGGGCTGGAATTGGAGATTATCCAGCCGGAGGAGGAGGCTCGACTGGCAGTGGTCAGCTGTGCGCCGCTGGTTTCAACCCGCACCGAGCAGTTGTTGGTTGTGGATATCGGTGGCGGGTCCACGGAATTGGTCTGGATTGACCTGTCGCGGGTCCCGAAGCTGGAGCGACCCAAGGCGATCATGCGGTTGCACCAGGGGTTCGACTATGACGAGACAGTTTTCCCCCGTGCCAAAGTGGTGGACTGGATCTCGATCCCGTTGGGGGTGGCGACCCTGAAGGACATGTATGACGACGTGGCTGACGATGGCGCACGGTTTGCATTGATGAGCTGGTATTTTGAGGAGCAGTTGGCGACGTTTTCACCCTACACGGATGCAGCGGATCAGACCCTTGAAGGGTTCCAGATTATTGGCACCAGTGGAACAGTCACAACCGTTGCCGCCTCGCACCTTGGCCTGCGGCGCTATGATCGCAACAAGGTAGATGGATTGCGGATGACGTCGACGCAAATTGATACGGTGATTAACGGGTATCTGGCCCTGGGGCCGGAGGGGCGCAGGCGTGATCCGCGTATCGGGCGGGGCCGGCAGACGCTGATCATGTCAGGGGCGGCGATCTTACAGGCGTTGCTTCGGGCGTGGCCCACGGATCGGCTGAGTGTGGCGGATCGCGGATTACGGGAGGGTTTGTTATATGCGCAGATGAGCCGGGATGGGGTGTTAGAGGACGGGCCATACTGAGACCGGTATTGCGCCGCCTTGGGCGTCGCCCAAAAGCGAGCCTCATCAAGCCCCTCCGGGGCCATCTTCGCCCCGCGCTGCCGCGGCCACTGGCGCGGATTGTGTCTGAGGGCTGTGGGTTCTATCTAGCGGTGGCATATAGTGCGGATGGCGAGAGCCTTCGGCAGGTGATTTCACGAAACAACGAGGGGCGGGCTGAGGCCACGTCTTGAACCATGGTCAAGAACATCAGCGGGCGCGGGCAGCGCGAACTTAAAATCAAGGTGAAAACCGCCCGGGGGCGCAAGTTGAGCTCGACGTTATGGTTGGAGCGGCAGCTGAATGATCCCTATGTGGCGCGCGCCCGGCGCGACGGGTATCGCGGGCGGGCGGCGTATAAGATCATTGATCTGGACGACAAGTATCGCTTCCTTGTGCCCGGTGCGCGGGTGGTGGACCTTGGCTGTGCGCCGGGGGGGTGGTGCCAGGTCGCCGCACCGCGTGTGAACGCTTTGGGAGAGAAAAGCGGCAAGGCCGTGGGCCGGGTTATCGGCCTTGATTTGCAGGAGATGGAGCCGATTGCGGGGTGCGAATTACATCTGCTCGACTTCATGGAAGATGATGCCGACGAAAAGGTGAAGCTGTGGCTGGGCGGGCCTGCTGATGTGGTGATGAGTGATATGGCGGCCTCTGCCTCGGGCCACAAGAAAACCGACCACATGCGGATTATGGCTTTGTGTGAAGCAGCGGCAGAGTTGGCGTTTGACGTCCTGGAGCCGGGCGGCACATTTGTGGCCAAAGTTCTGGCGGGTGGGGCGGAGGGTTCGCTTCAGGCGCTGTTGAAACGCCGCTTTACCAAGGTGGCAAACGTGAAACCGGGCGCCTCACGGGCCGATAGCTCGGAGAAATTTGTTGTGGCGACGGGGTTTCGCGGGATGAGCAAGGACACCAACAATTGAATCACTCAACGCCCGTTTGTTGAGGCCCAATCCGCATTCCGGAGCCCACGTAGGGCCACCGGACCTGTGTGTTCCGCCGCAAAACAGCACAATTCGCCCTTGCCCCGCTGCCTTCCCCATGGGATAGCGACGTGCCAATCGAACCCCCTCCAAGGAGCGTGCCAATGGAGATTCGTGAGGCCCTTACCTTTGACGATGTTCTGCTGGTTCCCGGCAAAAGCTCGGTCCTGCCCTCAGACGCGGATACCCGCACCTGGGTCACCAAATCCATCGCCCTGAATATCCCCCTGCTCAGCTCGGCCATGGATACAGTGACCGAGGGGCGGATGGCGATTGCCATGGCGCAGGCGGGTGGCATGGGGGTGATCCACCGCAACCTTGATACCGAGACGCAAGCCCGCGAAGTGCGCCGGGTGAAGCGGTTCGAGTCCGGGATTGTCTACAACCCCGTCACACTGACGCCAGATCAGACGCTGGCGGACGCGAGGGCGCTGATGGAGCGCTACGGCTTCTCGGGTTTCCCCGTGGTGGACGCCGATCGCCGGGTCCTTGGGATCGTGACCAACCGCGACATGCGTTTTGCGGCGGACGACAAAACGCCGGTGCGGGTGATGATGACAGCCAGTGATCTGGCGATCCTGCGCGAACCCGCGGACCGGGACGAGGCCATCAGCCTGATGAAGGCGCGCCGGATTGAGAAGTTGTTGATTACCGATGACAGCGGCGTGTTGACCGGCCTTCTGACGTTGAAGGATACCGAGCAGGCGGTGCTGAACCCACATGCGTGTAAGGACCCGCTGGGCCGGTTGCGCGTGGCTGCGGCAACAACCGTGGGGGATGCCGGGTTTGAACGCTCCCAGGCATTGATTGAAGCGGGCTGTGATTTGATTGTGATCGACACCGCCCATGGTCATTCCGAAGGCGTTGCCCAAGCGGTTGAGCGGATAAAGAACCTGTCCAACGACGTGCAGGTTGTGGCCGGAAACGTGGCCACTGCCGCTGCCACCCGCGCGCTGATTGATGCGGGCGCTGATGCGGTGAAGGTCGGGATCGGGCCGGGCTCGATCTGTACGACGCGGATTGTGGCGGGTGTCGGCGTGCCGCAACTGACGGCGATTACTGATTGTGTGCAAGAGGCGATGAAATCCGGCGTGCCGATCATTGCGGACGGCGGCATCAGGTTCTCGGGCGATTTTGCCAAGGCAATTGCGGCGGGGGCCCATTGTGCCATGGTTGGATCGTTGATTGCAGGGACCGACGAATCCCCCGGTGAGGTGATCCTGTATCAGGGCCGCAGCTTCAAAAGCTATCGTGGGATGGGCAGCCTTGGCGCCATGGCGCGTGGCTCAGCGGATCGGTATTTCCAGAAGGATGCGGCCTCTGACAAGCTGGTCCCGGAAGGCATTGAGGGGCAGGTGCCTTACAAAGGCTCTGCCGGTGCCGTTGTCCATCAATTGATTGGCGGGCTTCGGGCCGCAATGGGGTATACCGGCAGCGCAACAGTGGACGAGATGCGCACAAGTTGCCAGTTTGTGCGGATTACCGGATCAGGGTTGAGGGAAAGCCATGTTCACGACGTGCAGATTACTCGTGAAAGCCCAAATTATCGTGTTGGGTAAGGGCTTGCGCAACGTTCTTAAGGTGATGAATTAAGATGCAACCGGCGGCACGACTATCGGCAGCGATCGAGATACTGGAGGCTTGGCAAGCGGGCCTGCCAGTTGAGCAGGCTTTGAGCAGATGGGCGCGTGGGGCACGGTATGCCGGGTCGAAAGACCGCGCGGCGGTGCGTGATCATGTCTATGATGGATTGCGCCAAAAGGGGGCATGTGCTGCGGCCGGTGGGGCAGAATCCGGGCGCGGGTTGATCCTTGGTCTTTTGCGGTTGCAAGGGGGCGAACCTGCTGATGTGTTTACCGGGGAGGGCCATGCTCCCGATGTGCTGAGTGCCGAGGAGGTGGCCTTTTCTGCGCCGCCGTTGGATCCCAATCTCAACGTTCCGTCGTGGCTCCTGCCGCTTCTGGCCGCGCGGGCGGGCGGCTCCCTGCCGGACTTACTCAGCAGCTTCACCACCCGCGCGCCGCTTTGGCTGCGGGTGAATTTGCAGCGGGCAACCCGTGAGGACGCGGCGCGCGCTCTGGCGGAGGATGGCTTGATCACACGCGCGTCATCCGAAGTTGCCACTGCGCTGGAGGTCACTGAAGGCGGCCGCCGTCTGCATCTGTCAACGGCCTATGAGGCCGGTTTGGTGGAGCCACAAGATCTGTCGGTGCAATGGGCTGTGCAGCGGATCAAGTGGCCAAAGACGGGCCGGATTCTCGACTATTGCGCCGGGGGCGGCGGCAAGGCTTTGGCGATTGCTGACCAAACCCGCGCGGCGATCTTTGCCCATGATGCTTCCGCGCGCCGGATGAGTGATCTGACGCCGCGCGCCGCACGTGCAGGTGTGCAGATCACGCAGCTGTCAACCGAGGATCTGCACACCCACGCGCCTTACGATCTGGTGCTGTGTGATGTGCCCTGTTCCGGCTCTGGAACCTGGCGGCGTGACCCGGAGGCGAAGTGGCGATTGACGCCGCAAGTTCTTGAAGACCTGACGAAGACCCAAGCCGGAATTCTGGTTGAGGCAGCTGAGTTGGTGGCCCCCGGCGGGCAGTTGATCTATATGACCTGCTCCCTTTTTGAAGCCGAAAACGAGGCGCAAATTGCTGGGTTTCTGGCGCGCACGCCGGGCTGGCAAATCGGCGCGACGCATATCGACACACCGCTCAGTGCATCGGACGGGTTCTTCACCGCTCAGTTGCGCCGAACCTGAGTGTCTG
>JAESTV010000202.1 GCA_016763475.1 Roseicyclus sp. | reverse complement strand
CCACGGCAGCAGGAAACACATGCTGGACGCCAAGGCGTTTGGCTGTTTTCGTCACGCCAACCGCGCCCCCGCCTCACCGTACCTGCGCGGGTTTTCCGATGATGTGCTGATTCCCGTCAGCCGCTGGACCGAGGTGCGCGAGGACGAGATTACCGGCGCAGGTCTGACAACGCTGATTGGCTCGGACGATGTTGGTCCGGCACTGATAGAAGATGCGGCGCACCGCGCGCTGTATGTGTTTAACCACTTTGAATACGACAGCGACACGCTGAAACAGGAATATGACCGCGATGTGCAGGCTGGCACCGCGATCAACGTGCCGGTCAATTATTACCCCAATGATGATCCCACCCAGGCCCCGATGAACCGCTGGCGCTCCCATGCGCACCTGCTCTACGGCAATTGGGTGTCCGAACTGTATTTGACCACACCCTACGACATGACCCAAATCGGCTACGCCTCAACCGATTTGCGGCGATGAATGTGGTCCTGACCCTCGTCGTTGTTGTGGCCGTGTTTTCTGCCGTGACTCTCTGGCGCGCCGCCCGGAACGAGGCGGCGGCGGAGGCCGCGTATCCGCCCGCCGGATTGTTCATCGAGGTGAACGGCACCCGCGTACATTATATTGATGAGGGTGAAGGCCCCGTTGTTGTGCTGATCCACGGCTCGTCGGGCAACCTCAACGACTGGACCTTTCACCTGGTCGGGCAGCTATCCGCACACTACCGGGTGATTGCCTTTGACCGTCCGGGCCTTGGCTACACCGACAGGATTGGCCGTGGTGCCCCCCTTGCGGATCAGGCCCGCCTGCTGGCTGATGCCGCCACACTGCTCGGCGCAGAAACCCCGATAATTGTGGGCCATTCCTACGGCGCTACCGTTGCACTGGCCTGGGCGCTGGAGCGGCCCGAAAACATCTCGGGCCTTGTTGTGCTTGCCGGGGTCTCGAACCCATGGGAAACCGGCCTCAGCACTTACTACCAGTTGATGTCCAACCGGGTCCTTGGCCCGATCACGGCAAATGTGGTGACCGCCTGGGTGCCCGAACAGATGGTCGACACCAGCACCAACACGGTCTTCGCCCCACAATCCGCACCCGAAGGCTACAGCGCGCATTTCGGCCCCGGACTGACCCTGCGCCGTTTCTCGCTGCTGGAAAACGCCCGCCAACGCGCCGCCCTCCTGGCGCAGGTTGAGGAGATGGCGCCGCGGTACCCCGACATTACCGTCCCCACCGAGATCTTACATGGTGACGCGGACACAATTGTTGGCCTGCCAATCCATTCCATCCCCCTCAGCCAACAAATCCCCGACGCGATCTTGACTGTGATGCCCGGCGTCGGCCACATGCCCCAACATGCTGATCCACAAGCCATTGTAGACGCCATCACCCGCCTCACGCTCCGCGCCGGACTGCGCTGAACCCACCCAGTTTCATTGCGCTTGGGTCTCCGCGCCCCTAATGTAATAACAAATAACATGTCCCAGGACAGGCGAGCCATGACCAAACCCTTCGACGGTGCCATCAGCGCCTATTTCAACGACACCGCCCCTGATTGGGTCCGCACCCAGATTGCGGACGCAAGGAAGAACCGCATCCTTGATCCGTCTTACCCCTACAAGAAACGTATGGACCGGGACGCATACGAAGCGGATCTGGCGGCCCTGCAAATCGAGTTGGTCAAGATGCTCAATTGGGTCCGCGAGTCTGGCGCGCGGGTGGCTGTGGTGTTTGAAGGCCGCGATGCCGCCGGCAAAGGTGGCGCGATCAAGCGTATCCACGAAAACCTGAACCCCCGCTCCGCCGGGGTGGTGGCCCTGTCCAAACCCACGGACCGCGAGGCCGGGCAATGGTATTTTCAACGCTATATCCAACATCTGCCCTCAGCCGGAGAAATCCGCCTGTTTGATCGCAGCTGGTACAATCGCGCCGTGGTGGAAAAGGTCTTTGAGTTTTGCACCGATGATCAGCGTGAGGCATTCTTTGCGCAGCTTCCCGGCGTCGAAAGCACCGTTGCAACCGATGGCATCTACCTGACCAAGATCTGGCTGAACGTGGGCCGGGCGGAACAATTGCGCCGGTTTCTGGACCGCGAAGACGATCCGCTCAAGCAATGGAAACTCAGCTGGATTGACGTGGAGGGGTTGAAGAAATGGGATGCCTATAGCGATGCCATTGCCGATACGCTGGAGCGCTCCCACACCCAAGCCGCGCCCTGGACAGTGATCCGCTCGGACGACAAACGCCGCGCCCGGCTGGCGGTGATCCGCGCGGTGCTGTGTGGGCTGAACTATGACGGCAAGAATGAGGATCTGGTCGGCCAACCCGACCCCGCCATCTCCGGCGGACCAGAGGCTTGGGCTGATCCCGGCCCCAAAACACCTGACACGGCGCGCTGAATGTCCAAACGCGGCTACCATCATGGCAACCTCAAACAGGCGCTGGTTGATGCAGCTTTGGGCCTGATCGAGACCAAAGGCCCGACCGGATTCACGTTGTCAGAAGCCGCCAAGAATGCAGGTGTGACACCAGCGGCGGTGTATCGGCATTTTGAGGGCCGGGAGGATCTGATCGCGGAATGTGCGCGGCAAGGCCATGAGATTTTTGCCGATCTGATGGAACACGCTTTCAACAAGGGTGAGCCGTCAGCGTTGGCCGCATTTGAGGCCACAGGCCGTGCCTATCTGGCCTTCGCGCGCAAGTTTCCCGGCCATTACATGGCGATGTTCGAAAGTGGAACCTCTGCCAATGCAACGCCGGAACTGGCGGCGGCCGCCAGCAAATCCCGCGCGGTGCTGGAACACGCGGCTGAGAAGTTGTCGGAACACATCCCCCCCGAAAAACGCCCCCCACCCTCGATGTTCTCGGCCCATATCTGGGCGCTCAGCCATGGGGTGGTGGAGCTGTTCGCCCGTGGTCGCCCCGGCGCCAACGCGCCGTTCCCGCCTGAGGAACTGCTGGAGGCCGGTATCGGGATCTACCTGCGCGGTCTGGGCCTGATCGAGCCGGATACCTAGCCGGGTAAGGGGGTACGTGGCGCTTGTAACACCGCCACTCGCAGCGGAGAGTCACGCCCCATCGAATCCGCTCTCAGGCGAACAGATCGTGGCACAACTCCAGCGCCTCAATCAGAACATCCACCTCGTCACGTGTGTTGTACATGCCAAACGACGCCCGCGCCGTTGCGGTAACGCCCAAATGCTCCATCAGGGGTTGCGCACAATGGTGGCCAGCACGAACAGCAACACCCTTTTTGTCCAAAACCGTAGAGATATCATGGGCATGCGCCGTTTGCGCCCCCGATCCGGCCATGGTGAAGCTAAAGATCGCACCTTTGGTTGCGGAGGTCCCCTGCACGTTTAGCCAGTTCAGGCCACCCAAACGGCGCGACGCATAGGCCGCCAGATCAGCCTCATGGGCGGCAATCGCCTCCATGCCGACACCCATCATGTACTCCAGCGCCACACCAAAGCCGATCTGCTGCACAATGCCGGGGGTTCCGGCCTCGAACTTCATCGGCGGATCATTCCAGGTGACCACGTCGCGGGACACCTCGCGGATCATGTCACCGCCCCCCATGAAGGGCCGCATCTCTGCCATGCGGGCGCGTTTGATATGGATCGCGCCGGAGCCGGACGGCCCATACAGCTTGTGGCCGGTGATTGCATAGAAATCAGCGCCAAGGGTGTCCACATTCACCGGCATATGCACCGCGGATTGAGAGCCGTCCACCAGCACCGGAATGCCCTTCATGTGGGCCGCATCGACCACCGACTTCACATCAAATACCGACCCCAGCACATTTGACATATGGGTCATCGCCACCAGTTTGGTCCGGGGGCCCATGGCATCAATCACCGCTTGCGGGTCCAGATCACCGTTGGCGTCCACATCAACCCAGACCAGCTTCACACCTTGCCGCTCACGCAGGAAATGCCAGGGCACAATATTGGCGTGATGTTCGGCGATGGTCAGAATGATCTCATCCCCGGCGCCCATACGCGGCATTGCCCACCCGTAAGCCACCAGATTTATCGCCTCGGTGGTGCCGGAGGTGAACACAATCTCGTCCTCATCCGCCGCACCAAGGAAACGTGCAATGGTTGTGCGCGTGGCCTCATATTTCTCGGTCGCCAGATTGCTGAGAAAATGTAACCCACGGTGAACATTGGCATATTCCATGGAATATGCCTGCGTGATCGCGTCAATCACCACCTGCGGTTTCTGGGCCGAAGCGCCGTTATCGAGGTAAACCAACGGCTTGTCATTCACCTCACGCGCCAGGATCGGAAAGTCAGCGCGGATCAGATTTACATCGTAGCTCATGTCAAAACCCCTGAGGTTCAGGTGTCAGGCCCAGAACCGAAAGCACCAGGGCGAGGGTGAACAGGATGCCGAGGAAGCTGACAAAGGTCATGAAAAACACCGCGCTGAGCGAGGTAAAGCCGTGCAGAACCAGGATGAAATTGACCAGCATCCAGAAGAAAAGCCCAATCGCCAGCCCGGTCACAATCACCGCAATCGGTGGCGCCACCAACAGCAAGGCCAGTTGCAGCAATTGCACGAGGAAGAAGACAAATTGCAGCCAGGTGATCAGCGCCAATGCGCCGTCGAAATCACCTGTCCCGCCGCAAATACGCCCGATCTGGGTGATGGCGTGAACCATCACAAACAGGAACGCACCCTGCATCAGACCTAACGCAAGGGAGGATTGGCCAGCCAACGGGCCTGCCTCTGGCTGGCCGAGGATCAGGGCAACGACCTCACCCATGATCAGAGACACCACAATCATCAGCGCAAAGGCCAACCACAACGCGGTGCGCGCCGGGGCGATCCGCAAGATCTCGGCCGCACCCGCCTTTGGGTCACGCACCGTGGCGAAGGCAAGCCGGACCAGGTAACGCAGGTCCAAAAGGTCACTCATGGTGTATTCCCGTCTGGGTTGGTCTCAGCTTCACGCAGGCTTATGCTCCAAAACAGCAGGAACGACCCCAGCACAATCACACCTGCAATCTGTTTTGCCGGACTTGGCCCGATAAAGCCACCAACCAGCCCATAAAACAACCACGCGGGGGTTGAGGCCAGAAGGCTCCAGAATAGGGCAAGCCGCGCTGTATAGAACGTCCCCCGGCCCCCGAAAAGCCGGGCCGCCAAATGGGTCACACTGCCGATGCCGTAAAACAACAGGGGCCAAACCAGAAGCCACGCAAAAAACGTTGTGGCCAGTTCAGCCTGTAACGGAACCTCGTCCGGGCTCAGGGTGTTTGAACGTGCCAACAAAGGCAGCTGGGCAATGAAGATCAACAGACACGCGCCCATCAGGATCGCCAGCGCCCGATCCTCACGTTTCCCCATAGCCAACAGCTTGCGGATGATGGCGCGGGGCCGCCGCCAGGTGGTGATCAGATCGGTCGAGACGCTCATCTATTGCCCCCCGCCCTAATCATTGCGCCGCCTGGCCAGCCATTCCTCAAGCCGGGCGCGGATATCATCGCGCAGCGCCTCATCAGAGATTTCCTCGATCGCTTCGGCCAGGAACGCAAGCACCAGCAAATCCGTCGCCTGTTCCGTCGCCACCCCGCGTGAGCGCAGGTAAAACAGCGCCTCCTCGTCAATCGCCCCGGTGGTGGAGCCGTGTGAGCAGATCACATCGTCAGCGTAGATCTCCAACTCGGGTTTGGCCTGAAACGAGCTGTCTCCATCAAGCAAAAGCGCCTGAGAGATCTGATAGCCATCGGTCTTTTGCGCCCCGGATTTCACCAGGATCTTGCCCTGAAACACACCCTCAGCGCCGTTGCGCAGGACTTTCTTGAACACCTGACGGCTTTCGCATCCAACAGCGTCGTGCGTGACGAAAACCGTATCATCGTGGTGGAACGGCGCGTTTGCGCCATCCCCCAACGCCGCTCCGGCCACGTGGGCAGTGGCATTATCCCCAACAATTTCAATGACATGCTCGTTGCGTGTCATCACACCGTTGGCGGTGGTGGTGAAGGATTTATACAACGCATCTTCGCCAACACGGGCGAAGATATGGGTAACTGCGCGGCGTTCATGATCACGCCCCTGAGCGCGGACATGGTGAAACGCACCGCCACGCGCCACGTCAATTTCCATAACTTCGTTGAACCGGGCGGCGGCAGGGCCGACCTCAAGCACCGTGACCTCAGCGCCGGGTTCCACCCGCACCAGATGGTGCAGGATCGCGTCCGAGCGCTCCTCACTATGTAAGTAAATCAGCGCCACCGGCTTTTCCGCCTTACCTGTGGCCCGGATCACAATTCCATCGGTGGCAAAGGCGGTATTCAGGGCCGCCAAGGGCCGTGCCACCGGGTCCTGACCCGCGGTTTCAAGGGTTCCGTAGAACTCCCGCGCCCAGTGGATGTCTTTCGACAAGGCGTCACTCAACCGTCCGATCTCCAAACCCGCCATGGTCAGGTCGTCAGATTTTTCCGGGCTGAACACGCCATCCACAAACACCACTTTCAGGCGGTCGATATACTTGAAGACCGGCACCTCGCCTGGTGGCGCAAACACCGCCGCACGCGGCGCGTTGGCCTGGGTCAAAGACGCCGGATCGGTGTAGCGCCAGTATTCATCGCGACGGGTGGGCAGGCCCATGGCGCGCACCCGGCCCAACGCGGCCTCACGGGCTTCTGACGCGCCGTCTGGCATGTTCAGCGTGGCCAGCCGCGCCTCGGTGAGGTCAGGTTTTGCAGCAGCAGATGCCATCTAAGCCACCTCCGCCAGAATATCGGCGTAGCCGTTCTGCTCCACCTCAATTGCCAGCTCCGGTCCGCCGGTTTTCACGATGCGACCATCGGCCATGATATGCACAACATCCGGTTTGATGTGGTCCAGCAGGCGCTGGTAATGGGTGATCACCAGGAACCCCCGCCCCGCATCACGCAGGGCATTCACCCCGTCAGACACCAGCTTCATCGCGTCCACATCGAGGCCCGAATCGGTCTCGTCCAGGATGCACATTTTCGGCTCCAGCATCGCCATCTGCAAAATCTCGTTGCGCTTCTTTTCGCCCCCCGAGAACCCAACATTCACCGGCCGCTTCAACATCTCCGCGTCGATCTTCAGGTCTTTCGCCTTCGCCCGGATCAGCTTGAGGAATTCCCCCGCGCTCATCTCCGGCTCGCCACGGGCTTTGCGCTGGGCATTCATCGCGGTGCGCAGGAAGGTCATGTTGCCCACACCGGGGATCTCAACCGGATATTGGAACGCCAGGAACAAGCCAGCGGCAGCGCGCGCCTCCGGCTTCATCTCCAGCAGATCGTCGCCGTCCAGCGTGGCTGTTCCGGCGGTAACCTCATAGCCACCCTTGCCCGACAAAACATAACTCAACGTCGACTTTCCAGAGCCATTCGGCCCCATGATCGCGTGCACCGATCCCGCACCAACACTCAGGTCGACACCTTTCAGGATCTGCTTGTCTTCTTCTTCAAGTTTTACGGCTAGGCCTTTGATCTCAAGCATGTTCACGCTCCTGCATTGTCTTGCTCCGCCGGGCAGAGAAACACGTTCTCTGACTTGCGGTAACGTCTGTATTCAGTCACCTGGCGGTAGGAATGGGCCTCGGCCCAAATATCCATCGCGCCGCGATTTTCGTCGTTCACTTCCACACACAAGGTTGGCCTTGTGCGGGCAATTGTCCGGGTCAGACCGCTCAGGACATCCATTTCCATGCCCTCAACGTCGATCTTGATGAAATCGACCCTGATCTCTCCGGCGAGCCGGTCACCGGTTGTCACGATGATGTCGCCGTCACCTGCCACCAGATGGCCGCCACCCAGATTAGCCTTCCCTGCGCGCACCCCAAACCCGCTGCCGTCACTTGCCCCCATGCCATAGCCAAGTCCGCGCCCGTCGACCACCTGAGCCAATCGGTTCAGGGCAATATTGGCCAACAACACGCCATAGGCTTTCGGGTTCGGTTCCACCACCAGAACCTTCGCGGCCTGCATGTGCAGGGCGGCGTATAGCATGTGGTTGCCAACGTTTGATCCGATGTCAAAAAAGGTGCCACCGGGGCGGAACAGGCGGCGCATGATCTCCAGCTCCTCCTGCTCATAAAACTGCCCGGCCATGTGATACCCCTGGATCTCATCATCGGGGTTCTGGATCGCAAACAGCACCGGCTTGCCCTGGGGCATCGCGTGGCTGATCTGATACGATCCCAGTCGCACGGGCCGACCACGGCGCAGGCGTAGCAATTTTTCCGCGGGCTCTAGGATAGGTAGGGGATCGTGCATTAAAATACCTCCTTTGCTGGTGCCCGCAGCTCTGCCGGGAAATGTTTAAGAAGGCTTTCACGACACCGCGATATCCCGTCCGCATAAGGGAAGGCCCGATCCCGTGCCGCTCGCGCCGCGCGGGGCACGTCGTCAATTTCCACCGGCGCAATCAGGTCACGCCCGATAGAGGCGGCATAATCGTGGTATTTCAGGCGGCCCTGAGTGTCCGGGTCCATCCATGTGTTCGCCACCCCGTAGGCATCCGCCACAATCAGCCCATGCAGCGAGGCCGAGAACACATGGGCAGACGCCGCAATTTCACGGCACACCGTCACCGGATCAAGGCGCACGTCAATCAGGTGCAGCGCCGGGTCCGCCTCCACCATATCCACAAACCGCGGGTCCTGCATCTGGCTGTGATGGGGCACTATGGCCACCCGATCCAGCCGCTCAGGCACCGGACCCACCGCCGTGTCCGCCAGCAGGCCGGGGTCCCCGAACTCATCCATCTTCAACCTCAGGAACGCCGCCGAGATCGGTCCACGCAGCAGGCATACACGTACATTCTCAAGGAAATCCTTGCGATAAAACGGGTTCAACAGCCCCGTGCCCCACAAAAATGGCCCCTCACCCCGGCTGTGATCGGTCCAGTGTTTCGAGATCACATGCATCAGCGAGCCCAAGGCAAACAGCTCCGCCTGTTTTGGGCGTGCATTCACCACCTCACGGCCCGAAACATGTTCGACCACCAAATGGGACAACGCGTCGCCAAAATTCGGCGCGGGCCAGTAATAGAGCCGGATCGGCTCACTCATTTCTTGCCCTCCTTGCCCCGTCTGGCGCGCGTCTTTGCCCCAGACGGGGGGGCTCCTGGGGCGAGTCTCTGGCGCGCCTGGGGCGTGACACCTTCCTCGGGCACACAGAGGAAATTGCAGTTCTTCACGTAGTGTTTTATGGATTTCAGGATCTCAAACCCATGGGCCAACCGCCAATCGGTGAAGTCATCGGTGTTTTCGCGGTCAACCTCCACCAACAGCACGGGTCGTGTGCGCGCGACGGTCTTTTGCAAACCGCGCAGCACCTGCATCTCCATGCCCTCAACGTCAATCTTGATAACATCCGGCTCCTCGTCACGCAGCACATCATCCGGGCGCACAGTGGAGATTTCGCCCGCACCCGCCACCATCCGCGCCGCCCCGAGGTTTTTCTCCCGTTTGGTCATGGCAAAGCCATCGCCAGCCAGGTCCGACGCGCCGAACCCAAGATGGTCAAAGACCACACGATCCTCCAACCGGTTCAGGACCACATTCAACACCAACAAGCGATAAGCCAGCGGGTTCGGTTCAAACGGAATGATCCGCGCGGCATCGGTGAACAGGCCCGCAAACAGGCTATGATTGCCGACATTTGCACCAATATCCACAAACGTGCCGCCTTTGGGCAGATGAGATCGGATCAGCCCCAACTCCTCTGGTTCAAAAAACACCCCACCCCGGTGGCTGCGTTGGATCGGGTCCCGCACCATGTCTGTGGCAAACACGACGGCTTGCCCGTTGATCTCGGCGCGGGTGATCTCGACCCCCTGATACTGCCCCACGCCAACCTGCTCGGCGCGCGAGGCGACGGCGTCAGCCACCATTGACCGCAGGTCAGGACCGGAGTGGTCAACATCAGGGCGGGCATAATCCATCGCGCCAGGCGCGTCCCCTGCCGTCAAAAGCAGATTTCCGTTGTGGCGGAGCTGACGGCCTTCCTCGGCGATGCCGTAGCCGGATGTCGCCATCCAGGCGTCCAGCCCGGGGCGGTTACTATGCTCCACCTCGACAAAAATCGGCGGTCTATGGGCCGCAAGGGTCTTGGTCAGGCCGCCCAGAACCGCAAGCTCCATCCCCTTCACGTCAATCTTGATGAAATCGACATGGGTGCCGTCCAGCAGGTTATCCGCCGGGGCCACCTGAATGTCTCCGCTGTCCGCCTCCAGTTGCGTGGCCCCAAGGCTTCCGCCCCGCAGGTTGAGGCCCATGTTATCAGCCTCGATATCCGACAGACCCATCCCGAGGTGCGAGAAATCCACCTTCTCAAAACACCCGTTGAAGATCATGTTCAGCACCAACAGCTCATACGCCGCGGGATTGGGTTCAAACACAATGGATTTCGCAGCCCCGAGGAAGTTCAGCGCATATAGGCTGTGGTTGCCGATGTTGGCGCCGATATCACAAAATACCCCACCCTTGGGAAAATGACGCGCGATGATTTCCAGCTCTTCGGGTTCGTAAAATTTGCCCCGGGCATGGCGGCGCTGAATGCGGTCGTCCAGGTCTCGGGTGGCGAAGTGCACCACCTGCCCCTCCACAATCGCGCGCACAATCATCACCCCGTCAGGTGTGCGCACGTGATGCGGACGCGCCAACATGGCCGTGACGTTTTCGGAGAGGATGACGTTCATTGGGTGGCCTCCTGCATGACGGCTGCTTGGGGGGCAGGTGAGGCCATCAGCTTGTGATTAGTAATCAGGTAATGAGAGCGCATATTCAGCATTGCTTTGACCTCAGGGAGGGCCTTAGCCGCACCAGAGGCGTGGCAGGCTGCAATCCGGTGGCCTGTAACAACGAGGGGGGGCGGTACGATCATCTCATCACCTCAGCAGCGTTGCAGCCAGAAGGAGGGCCGGCACAAAGGCTCCGTCCCGTTGTTTGCCGTTCCCGCGCCCCAAAGAACCGGGTTCAGCGGGTTGGAGGCGCCCCGCCAAGGTGACGCGCCTGCAAGGGATGCGGCACCGACAAGCGCCGGCAAGGTTACGGCCACAACGACCCGCCGACGGATCGCGTTGGGCAATCGAACGCTGTTTTCAGGGTCTTCACTCATATCGCAGCTATATCCTTGCGGCCTATCGGTCTGAGCGGCACCAGGCCAATTCACCCTCAGCCTTGGGCATCCGAAACCAGTCGGATACTGCGCTCAGCCCAAAAAACAGGGTGACCCACAACACCAATGAACCGGGCAACAAGACAACCGCCAACACAACCAGCACCGCAATGAAGACGGCAATTTGGATCCATCCGCGCCGGTCTATCGGGGCGGCTGCATACCCGGTTGTCTCAACACGGTGCCAAACACTTTTTTGATCAACCGTCACCCGACACTCCCCTCCAGTGAAATCGCCACGAGCTGTTGTGCTTCCATGGCGAATTCCATCGGCAGGGCCTGCAAAACCTCTTTTGCGAAGCCGTTGACGATCAGCGCAACCGCCTCTTCCTCACCCATGCCACGGGACTGGCAATAGAACATCTGGTCGTCATCAACCTTGGAGGTTGTTGCCTCATGTTCCACCCGGGACGAGTTATTCTTCACCTCGATGTAGGGCACCGTGTGGGCGCCACATTTGTTGCCAATCAGCAGCGAGTCGCATTGGGTATAATTGCGTGAATCCTTGGCCTTCGGGTGTATCGACACAAGGCCCCGATAGGTGTTCTGCGCCCGCCCCGCTGAAATCCCCTTGGACACAATCCGCGACTTCGTGCGTTTGCCCAGATGCACCATCTTGGTGCCGGTATCAGCCTGCTGCATGTTGTTGGCGATTGCGATGGAGTAGAACTCACCCTGGCTGTCATCACCGCGCAAGATACACGACGGATACTTCCACGTCACCGCGCTACCGGTCTCAACCTGCGTCCACATCACCTTGGATCGGTCACCCCGGCAATCGGCCCGTTTGGTGACAAAATTGAAGATCCCGCCAACCCCGTTCTCGTCCCCCGGATACCAGTTCTGGACCGTGGAATACTTGATCTCCGCATCATCATGCAGGATCAACTCCACCACGGCGGCGTGTAACTGATGGGTGTCACGCATCGGCGCAGTGCAACCCTCAAGGTAAGACACGTAGGACCCCTTGTCGGCAATAATCAGCGTCCGCTCAAACTGGCCGGTGTTCTCCGCATTGATGCGGAAATACGTCGACAGCTCCATCGGGCACCGCACGCCGGGTGGGATGTAGACAAACGAGCCATCACTGAAGACCGCTGAATTAAGCGTCGCAAAGAAATTGTCGGTGATCGGCACCACGGAACCAAGGTACTTTTTCACCAACTCCGGGTGATCCTTGATTGCCTCGGAGATGGAGCAGAAAATCACCCCCGCCTTCGCCAATTCCGCCTTGAACGTGGTGCCAACAGATACGCTGTCAAACACCGCATCCACCGCAACCTTGCGGCCCTCGGCAGGTGTATCTTCGGCGCCCTCAACCCCGGCAAGGATCATCTGCTCCTTCAGGGGAATGCCAAGTTTCTTGTATGTTTCCAACAGCTTGGGATCGACGTCATCAAGAGATTTCGGCTTTTCGGCCATGCTCTTGGGGCGGGCGTAATAATATTGCCCCTGATAGTCGATGGCGGGGTAATTCACCATCGCCCACTTCGGCTCTTTCATCTGCTTCCAGCGCTTGAACGCTTGCAGGCGCCAGTCAAGCATCCACTCGGGTTCACCGTTTTTCCCGCTGATCAGGCGCACGATGTCTTCGTTCACGCCAAGCGGGGCGTAATCCATCTCGATATCGGTGTTCCAGCCGTATTTGTACGTCCCGCTAAGACCTTTGACTGCGTCCAC
The DNA here is from genome assembly GCA_016763475.1 of Roseicyclus sp. Taxonomy (GTDB): domain Bacteria; phylum Pseudomonadota; class Alphaproteobacteria; order Rhodobacterales; family Rhodobacteraceae; genus Gymnodinialimonas. Next base: position 3,148 of record JAESTV010000202.1, on the reverse strand, counting down.
AGTATCCTGATCGACGCCGTCTTTGACCTGCGTTTCATCGGTATCAAGTGCGCTCATCATCCACCCTCCTCGCACCAGAGGTGCGGGTCTATTCCATTCGCGCACCAGAGGTGCGGGTCTATTCCATTCGCGCACCAGAGGTGCGGGTCTATTCCATTCGCGCACCAGAGGTGCGGGTCTATTCGATACACGCCTTAACGTGCAAATTTCCTGTTCCGCGCCGCAAGCCAAACGTCACAAAACGCCTCAACCTGCGCCTCCGTCACCAACGGCCCCAACGACGCCCGCAACGCGCAGCTGGCCTGAGCCTCAGAGTACCCCATCGCGCGCAATACCCCGGTTTTTTTCACCTTGCCGCTGGAACAAGCCGAGCCCGCCGAAACAGCAAACCCCGCCAGGTCCATCGCCATCACCTGCGTCTCACCTTTCCACCCCTCAGAGAGGAATATCGACGTGTTCGGCAAGCGGTTCGCGCCTTTCCCGACTAAAATAGTCGAATTTGCGGAGACTTCCAGAGTCTTTTCTAGAATATTTCTAAGTTTGTCCACGCGCTCCCACCGGCCATTGGCCAGATCCAGCGCCGCCGCCGCCGCCGCCGCGCCAAATCCAGCGATCCCAATGACGTTCTCGGTGCCATGACGACGGCCCATCTCCTGCCCGCCACCGCGAATTTGCGCCTGCACATCAAGGCCCCGCTTGATCACCAACGCCCCCACACCCTTGGGACCACCGATCTTGTGGGACGACACAAACGCCATCTGGACACCGGACCAATCAAACGCCAGCGGGATCTTGCCGAACCCCTGGGTCCAGTCACTCACCGCCAACCCCTCACACATATCCTGCAAAATTCCGGTCTCGGAATTGGCCACCTGCACACAGGCCAGCGCCGGGTCGCGCACCACAACCACACCGTCGCGGTCAACCGCCAGGTCCTGGGTCACCCAGGCCAAAACCGCGTCATGCTCCACACCCGATACCGACAACCCGCGCCCCGCCAAAGCCAACGCCGCCGCCTCCGTCGCACCTGACACAAACACAATATCCGCCGATTGCGCCCCCAACGCCTCCGCCACCTGGGCGCGGGCGCGCTCCACCGTCGCTTTGGCCGCACGGCCCTCGGCATGGACCGATGACGGGTTGCCCACCAGATCCATCGCCGCCGCCATGGCAACCCGCGCCTCTGGCCGCAACGGCGCGGTTGCATTCCAATCCAGATAGACCCGGCTCATTTGGGCACCCACACCCACACACCTGCGCAACATTGCTCTTTCATCTTGGCCAAAAAACTCCCGCCGGAGGCTCCCCCCCCAGCCACACTCACACCCGCCAGCCGCAAAACACCCCGGAACCCACATCTGCCACCGCAAATTTTCGCAAGAAAATTTGCCCCCGGCGATGCCGAAGGCAGCGCCATCCCCCTACTCATCCACCACCTCAAGCAAATTCGGCACCGCAGGGCACGGCGACAGCTCATTTTTCACCACATCCGACAATCGGGTCTGGTGCAGGAACACATAGACATGGGCCGAGAAGCCCTCCCACAGACGGTTCGTCAGGCTCTGCGCCCGCGACCCCGACGCGCCGCCGGTGGCCCCGGCGCCGGTATGTAGCGCACTCACCGTTTCATCAACGGCCTCAAAAACCTCCACCACCCGGATCTCCGCCGCCGACCGCGCCAGCCTGTAACCGCCGCCGGGGCCACGCACCGACAACACCAATCCCGCCCGGCGCAGCTTCACAAACAACTGCTCCAGATACGGCAAACTCACATCCTGGCGCTTCGACACTTCCGACAGCGGCGTCAGCACGCCATCAGGCTGCAACGCAAGGTCAGCCATCGCCACCATCGCATACCGCCCCTTGGTGCTCAGTTTCATCGTCGCAGCTCCCGCAATCGGTGTACCCCGGCAATATGCAACCGGGCGCTTGAATGATTGACCTTTTCGCGCCCCGCCCTTAACTGCGATGCAACCCTGCGGCGGGAATTGTCCCGCGCGCATATTGGAATCGTTCTAGGGAGGCCCGCGCGGCCCGTCAAGAAACCCGCGCCAAGCCCCCCCAGACGCTCGACTCGATAGGAGACGTGGATGCCCGAGGTTATTTTCCCCGGACCAGAAGGCCGCTTAGAAGGCCGCTACCACCCACAAAAAGCAAAAGACGCGCCAATTGCGATCATCCTGCACCCACACCCGCAGTTTGGTGGCACAATGAACAACCGCGTTGTGTATAATCTGCACTATGCGTTCCACCAGATGGGCTTCACGGTTCTGCGGTTCAACTTCCGTGGCGTCGGGCGCAGCCAGGGCGAATACGATCAGGGTATCGGCGAGTTGTCAGATGCCGCCTCGGCGCTTGATTATTTGCAATCAATGAACCCCAATTCCAAACATTGCTGGGTTGCCGGCTTCTCGTTCGGGGCCTGGATCGGGATGCAACTTTTGATGCGACGCCCTGAAATCACCGGCTTTATTTCGGTCAGCCCACCTGCAAACATGTATGATTTCAGCTTCCTTGCCCCCTGCCCGGCCTCTGGTCTGATGATCAACGGCACGTCAGACCGCGTGGCCAAGCCGCAAGATACCCGTATCCTTGTGGACAAATTACACGAGCAAAAGGGCATCACCATCACACATCAGGAGATGGAGGGCGCCGGTCACTTCTTTGAGGATCCCTATATGGATCCGATGATCGACTCGGTGCAGACCTACGTGCGCCGCCGCTTGACCGAAACCACTCGATAGATAGAGGCGCGCGATAAAATGGGCATGGCCAACGACCTTTCCGAGAAGCTGGCTCTTGATGCCTGTAACGCCGCTGAGGCGTTGGATGACGAGACCATTCCAGAGATGATTGCAATATCAGTTGGCACCACCTCACCCACTACGGAAGAGCTGTACCGCACTGCGGTGCGGGTGATCCAGGCCGAGCGCCGCGCCCGAAAATTGTTGGACGCGCGGATCAGGGCGGCTGAGGACAAGTTATCCCTTAAGTGAACGTCGCTCCATAACTATCTGATAACACACAAAATAAACCGCCGCCCCATGCCCAATGTGGTCAAGCCTGCACCCCTGCGGGTTGCGCACATTTGACTGCGCGCCTGATCAACACAATCGCCCACCCCGCGCCGGTTAAGAAATTCTTACCT
>JAESTV010000201.1 GCA_016763475.1 Roseicyclus sp. | reverse complement strand
GACGCTACGGGTTACCGGCCTGGAACCCCGATACATCGATCCTAGCAGTGCAGCGTTTGCCGAGAGCGGCCGGACTGCCGGGCCGGGATTGTGGCTCATTGGGCGGCAGTTTGGGGCCTGCGCCGGTTCCCCGCGCCGGATTTGGCAGCCATTTGCCGCCGGTTTCTCACGACCTTCAGCCAGCCGCCTTGAGGGCCTCACGTAAGGTATCCCGATTGCCGATATGGTTGGCAAGGATCAGGATCAGGCGCGCGTTCAGGGCGTCGGATTGGTCTTTGTTCAGGCCCTGGTGCGCGGCCAGCAGCTCATCATAGAAATCATCGGGGTCGGGGATATTTGGATCTGTGTTCAGGGTCATGTCTGGCCTGTGGCGATTTTGAGTGCGTGGGTGATGGCGCCTGCGTCAGCACTGGGCCAGCGGGCGGCGACGTGTTGATCGGGGCGGATCAGGTAAAGGGCTTGCGGGGCATCCCCAAGGTAGCGTTGCCGCAGGGCGGGGGTGATGTCTGCCTCCGTCAGGGTGAGGTGATGGAGCGGGATGCCGTCAATTTCGGTGATATCCGGCGCGGTGGTGTTCAGCGCCAGCAGGGTGAATTGGCCGGGGAGGTGATCCAGCAGATAGCCCTCGTTGAGGGGCGCATCGGAGCAGGGGCTGCCGGGTTCGGTCCGGGTGGGGCCGAGCAGCGCATCTTCGCCGTTGAGGGACAGGCCGGCGTAGGAGCAGGGCACGGACAAGCGGCCCGAGTTCACCAGCGGGCGGGCGAAGGCGTGCTCACGTGCAAGGGTCAGCACGGCGTTGCGGAAGATCTTTGACATGTCTGACTTCGGGCTCAGGAAATCGGTGGCACGGGTGGAGTTGAGGATGTTTTCGTCGGCGCCGTGGCCGCGCTCCTCGGTGTAGGTGTCCAGAAGGGTTTCGGGGGCGAGGCCTTTCAGGACAAGGTCCAGCTTCCACGCCAGGTTGTCGGAATCCTGAATGCCGGAATTGGCCCCGCGCGCGCCGAAGGGGCTGACCTGATGTGCCGCGTCACCGGCAAAAAACACCCGGTTGTGGCGGAAATGCTCCATCCGGCGGCATTGGAAGGTGTAGATCGAGGTCCAGACCAACTCATACTCCGTGCCGTCGGGCAGGAATTCGTCGATCCTCGCGTGGATTTTTTCGGGGCTGAGTTCGGCATCGCGGTCAATGTCCCAACCCAGTTGGAAGTCGATACGCCAGATGTCATCAGGCTGTTTGTGCAGGAGCGCCGATTGGCCGGCGTCTTTGAACGGCGGCTCGAACCAGAACCACCGCTCGGTTGGGAAATCGGCGGTCATGCGCACGTCGGCGATGAGGGAATTATCCTCGAATACCCGGCCATCAAAGCTGAGGCCCATGGCGTTGCGGGTTGGCGAACCGGCGCCATCGCAGGTGATGACGTAGTCGGCGGTGGCGGTGTAGGGACCGTCGGGGGTGTCGATGTTTACCGTGACGTGGGTGTCGTGCTGGGTGAGGCCGGTGACAACGTTGCGGCCGCGGATTTCGATTGGAGCGCCGCCAGCTTCCGCGTCGCGCAGGGCGTCGATCAGGAATTTCTCGAAGTAGGGTTGTTGCAGGTTGATGAAGGCCGGGTTGCGGTGGCCATCTTCCGGTAGAAGATTGAACTCGAACACCTGGTCGGCGCCGTGGAACACCCGGCCCACATTCCACACCACACCTTTTTCGCGCATGGCTTTGCCTGCGCCGAGGCGGTCAGCGATTTCCAACGTGCGTTTGGAAAAACAGATGGCGCGGGAGCCAAGGCCAACGCCGTCGTGATCATCAAGGATCAGCGCGGATGTGCCTTTTTGCGCAAGGTCGAGGCCGGTGGCCACGCCGATGGGGCCGCCGCCGATGATGATGACGGGGTGGTGGTGGTGCGCATCGGCGGCTTGGGCCGGGACGGCTGCGTAGGGGTAAAGTTTGTGGGCGAGGGCGTAGGTGGCTCCGACCATTAGACTGCTCCAGTCTGATCTAGTAAGCTGCCGGGGGCATGCTCTTTCCAATAGGCTATCGTGTCTTGGACCTGCTGGGTTGGATACTGATTTGGTGCTTCATTGAAATCCTTAATCAGTTTTTTGGCTCTTCTTCGGACGCGTGCCTCTATGACGGAATTCATAGATACTATGCCGGAGACGGTTCCGTCTGCCCACCCGTCCGGGAGCCAAGGCCCTGCCTCTTGCGTGCTCGGACAGGTTTGGCCCTCAGGCACAAACCCATATAGTCGGTGCGACGCTATCCTGAGCGCATTCTTAACCTCGGGAACAGAGTCGGTTAGGCCTTTCAATGGTGTCGGCACGAGCACCATGTTTGCGGGGCAAGAATAATAACGCAGATCCTTGACCGCGGGTTGGCCCGTCTGGCCCGTGGCGCTATCATTTCCCCATATGTGGCAACAGGTCCAATTGGGTCGATCCTTCGCGCTCTTTGTGACAAGTTGCGTTAGAGTTCGGTTGGCCTCTTCATTTCCCTGAAACTTCGGCTCGTTTTGATTCTTCATTTGTGCCGCCCAGCGCTTAGTAAAGAGAGGTTGTTTTCGCGCAGTATGAGGAAACCAAACAGGAAGAAGCTTGAAGGCCTCCGGAGAAGGCCAACGGCAAACTGAAGCAAGCGCGCGTGCGAAAAGTTCTGGTTCAAACGCTTTTTCGAAGTCTTTAATCCCATCTTGGGTCACCCATTCGACACTCATCCCTGTAACGCCTCCCACATCTCGATGTCGCGCTCTGCGGTCCAGATCCTCGGGTGGGGGATGCCGCGGGCCTCGTCGTAGGCGCGTGCGACGTTGAACGGCAGGCAGTGTTCATAGATGGCGTAATCGGAGAATTTGGGGTCGCAGGCCTCGCGCACCGCGTCCCATGCGTCTTTGAGGGAGCCGTTTTTGGCTGCCACGCGGGCGGCGGGGCGGTAGGTGGACTCCACGAAATCCCGGGTGGAGGCGATGGCGCGGGCAACGGCTTCGGGCCCCAGAAGTGCGCTGCCCCGGCCCGGAGCAATGGCGTCCGGCTCGAAGGCTGCGATGGCGTCGAGGGTGGTGCCCCAATCGGCGAAGTGGCCGTCGCCGCAGTAACACGCCGAGTGATCTTCGACGATGTCGCCGGTGAACAGCACGTTGGCGTCAGGGACGTGGATCACCGCATCTCCTGCGGTGTGGGCGCGGCCGACGTGTTTGATATCGACCCGGCGGGAGCCGAGGTAGACGGTCATGGCATCGCTGAATGTTGTTGTGGGGTAAGTGAGGCCGGGGATGCTCTCGTGGCCTTCAAACAGGCGCGGGAACCGTTGGAATTCGCTGTCCCAATCCTCCTGCCCCCGTTCCAGCACCATGGAGCGCGCGGCGTCGGACATGATGATCTGGTCCGCATTGTAAGCGGAGGCACCCAGCACACGCACGGCGTGATAATGGGTGAGGACAAGGTGGCTGATTGGCTTGTCGGTGACGCTGCGGACGCAATCAATGACTTTTTGGGCGAGACGGGGGGTCGCCTGGGCCTCAACAATCATCACCGACTCGTCCCCAATGATCACCCCGGAATTGGGATCCCCTTCAGCGGTGAAGGCGTAGAGGCCGTCTCCGATCTGGTCAAAGGTGATGGTTTTCTCGGTCATGTCCCCTTGCGAGGCGAAGGCTTTGGCCATGGTGTTTTGTCCTAAGTGTTGGTGCCTTTGGCTCTGTGCGGGAGCCTCCGGCGGGAGTTTTTTTGCCAAGATGAAAGGGTTCAGGTCTGGAACGGGTCTTTGGCGGCGGGTAGGATCTGGCCGGTGCAGGGGCCAAAGCCGATCTGGTAGCCGTTGCCTTTGGCGGTGCCGTGAAGGGCGAGGGTATCGCCATCTTCGATGAAGGTGCGGGTGTCGCCGTTGGCGAGGGTGAAGGGTTCTTTGCCGCCCCAGCTGAGTTCCAGAAGCGAGCCTCGGTTGATCTTTTCGGGGCCGGAGATGGTGCCGGAGCCGAGCAGGTCACCGGCGCGCATCGGGCAGCCGGAGGTGGTGTGGTGCGCCAGTTGCTGGGCCGAGGAATAGTACAGTTCATCTGCGTTGGTGTGGGCGATCTGTTCGCCGTTCAGGGTCACGGAGAGGGTGATGGTGTGGTTCATCGCGGTGGTATCCGCGAGGTGCGGGAGCAAGGGTTTCTCGCGGGGCGGGGTGGCGGTGCGAAACGGGATCAGGGCTGCGGATGGAACGATCCAGGGGCTGATCGTTGTGGCGGTGGCTTTGGCCTGGAACGGTCCAAGGGGCTGGTATTCCCAGGCCTGGATGTCACGGGCGGACCAGTCGTTCAGCAGCACGTATCCGAAGATATTGGCGTTGGCCTGGTCAACACTGAGCGGGCGGTTGGAGGCGGTGCCCACAATTGCACCAAGTTCAAGCTCGATGTCGAAGCGGCGGCAGGGTGCGAAGATCGGGGTCTCGTGATCCGGGGATTTCAACTGCCCCCAAGGGCGGCGGATATCGGTGCCGGACACCACAACCGAGGACGCGCGGCCATTGTAGCCGATCGGCATGTGCAGCCAGTTCGGCGGCAGGGCGTTTTCGGCGCCGCGAAACATGGTGCCGACGTTGGTGGCGTGGTGGCGACCGGCGTAGAAGTCGGTGTATTCGGAGACCCGGAACGGCAGGTGCAGCGTGGCTCCCGCCATCGGGACGGAATAGGTGGTGATCGCGTCCTGGGCGTCATCACTGGCGTCGGCTTTCAGCATGGCGGTCAGGGCCGCGCGGAACGTCGCCCAGACCTGCGGCCCGAGGTCCATGAAGTCGTTCCAGAACGGCGCATCCAGCACCTCTGCATCCGGGTCAGCGCGCAGGAGACCTGCGGCCTCAAGCCCGGTCACATCCACAATCCGGTTGCCGATCGCGATCCCGCAGCGCAGGTCGCCGTCCGCAACCGAGAACACGCCGTAGGGCAGGTTGTTGAGGGGGAATTCACTGTCTGGGCTGTTGGCGGAGGGGAGCCAGGATTGGATCAGGTCGGACATTTGGGGCTTTCTTTACGGGGCGTCTGGTTGCGCTTCAGGGCGGGCGGCAGCGATTTCCGGGGTGGCGAGGCAGGCCGCCTCAATCCGGGTGATGTTCGGGAAGCTGGTGAGCGGCATGCCCCAGCGGCGGGCGTTGTAGGTTTGGGCCACAATGCACAGGTCGGCAAGGCCGGGTTGGTCTGTGAAGGCGAATGTGGTGTTGTCGGGCAGCATGGCCTCCAGGGCGGCAAAGCCTTCGGTGATCCAATGTTGCATCCATGCCGTTGTATCCTCAGGGGTGGCGTTGAAGCGGGATTTCAGCTGGTTGATGACGCGCAGGTTGTTCAGCGGATGGATGTCGAGCGCGATGCTATGGGCAGCGGCACGGACACGGGCGCGGTTGATCGGGTCCTGCGGGAGCAGCGGCGGATCGGGGTAGGCGGCATCGAGGTAGTCAAGGATCGCCATGCTTTGGGTCAGCGCCGTGCCGTCGTCAAGCACCAGCGTCGGCACACCCAAGCCGGGGTTGAGGGCGGCGTAGTCGGCCCGGCACTGGTCCCCTGCCACAAGGTCCACGGCAACCTGCGAGTAGGCCACACCTTTGAGGTTCAGCGCCGCGCGGACCCGGTAGGATGTGGTGGAGCGCCAGTAGGAATGCAGGATCATGTGACGGTCAACCTGGATCAATTTTGGGGGCAGGGGCGCTGGCGTTGCGTAACACACGCGCGTAACACACCCGCCAATTTACCGAACAAATTCGGGTGTCCGCGTGTGCTGTCCGGGTCTGCGTTCACGGTGGTATGGTTCCCTGTGGTATGAAAGGTGTCGGTATCTGGCGCGGCCATATGTATCTGGCCGGTCTTTTCATTGAACCAAATGTTGACCTCCAGATACACAGTTTTTCCTGTCGCGCTCACACCCATGCTCTCATCCCTCCAGATGCTGATTTTTGGCAGATGCTGATTTCTGCCCCGGTGCCGCGCCCCGGTGACTCCCCCGGTGCGCGCCCCGGTCCGCCCCCGGTCGCGGCCCTGAGCAGAGGCTCATTTCTTCCCCGGCGTGCCGTCAAATTTCTTCTCAAGGGAGGTCCAGCAGTCGATGTAATTGTCCTGCAACGGGGCCTCGTTTGCGGCGAAGGCGGTCAGGTGCTGCGGGAAGCGGGTCTCGATCATAAACGACATGGTGTTGTCGAGCTTCTCAGCCGTCAGGTCCGCATTGGATGCGCCCTCAAATGCCTGCTGGTCCGGCCCGTGGGGGATCATCATGTTGTGTAAGCTGACGCCGCCGGGGATGAAGCCCTCGGGTTTGGCGTCATACTGGCCGTAAATGTTGCCCATCAGCTCGGACATGATGTTCTTGTGGTACCACGGCGGGCGGAAGGTATCTTCAGCCACCATCCAGCGTTCGCGGAACAGCACAAAGTCGATGTTTGCGGTGCCCGGCTGGCCCGAGGGCGCGGTGAGGACGGTGAAGATGGACGGATCGGGGTGGTCAAACAGGATTGCACCGACCGGGCAGTAGGTTTTGAGGTCGTACTTGTACGGCGCGTAATTGCCGTGCCATGCCACGACATCCAGCGGCGATTGGGCAATGTCCGAGGTGTGGAACTGGCCGCACCATTTGATGGTGATTGTGGAGGGCACCTCGCGGTCCTCATAGGCCGCCACCGGGGCTTTGAAGTCACGGGGGTTGGCCATGCAGTTTGCGCCGATCGGGCCGCGGCCGGGCAGGTCGAATTTCTGGCCGTAGTTCTCACAGACAAAGCCGCGGGCCGGGCCGTCGAGGACTTCGACCCGATAGACAAGCCCACGGGGCAGGATGGCGATTTCCTGAGGCTCGACGTCAATGACCCCCAGTTCGGTGCAGAAGCGCAGGCGGCCTTCCTGGGGGATGACCAGGAGTTCGCTGTCAGCAGAGAAGAAGTAGTCATCGACCATGCTCTGGGTCACCAGATAGACATGTGTGGCCATGCCCACCTGGGTGTTCACGTCCCCTGCGGTGGTCATGGTGCGCATACCTGTCAGCCAGGTCAGCGGCTGATCGGCGTGGGGGATGGGATCCCAGCGGTATTGGCCAAGCGAGATCACATCGGGGTCCACGTTTGGCGCCGAGTGCCAGTAGGGCAGGTCAATTTTTGTGTAACGATGGGAGTGTTTGACCGACGGGCGAATGCGGTAACACCAGGTCCGTTCGGGCCGCACATCGGTGAAGGCGGTGCCGGAAAGCTGTTCGCCGTAGAGACCATAATTCACCTTCTGGGGTGAGTTCATCCCCTGGGGCAGGGCGCCGGGCAGGGCCTCGGTCTCAAAATCATTGCCGAAGCCGGGCATGTAACCCTCATGGGGGCCGGGAAGGCTTGGGGCCTGCATCATCGGGTTTGGGGCAGGTTGGGGACGGGGTGCAGTCTGGGGTCGGGGGGTGGTTTGCTCGTTCATGGGAACCTCTGGCAGCGGGACAGGTTCGAGGTATCAGTTACTTTTGTAACTAACAAGCGGTGTGAGGTGTATTATCTGGCCATCGCGAGTTATGATTCCTAAAACAATGTCCGAACGGAGTCCGATATGACCGAACCTCTGACGTCCGCGCCAGTCCTTGAAACGGAACGCCTAACCCTACGCGGACCACTACAAAGCGACCTGCCCGAGTTTACCCGATTCATGACGAGTTCGCCGAGGATGCAGGCTCAGGGAGAAACGGTCAGCAAAGAACAAGCTTGGTTTGGCTTCTTGACCGGGATTGGTC
>JAESTV010000200.1 GCA_016763475.1 Roseicyclus sp. | reverse complement strand
CCCAATCCTCGGGTGTATCAAGGTCCGTCACGGCGCGCTGACCCGCAAGCGGGATCATCGCCACATCGCGAGCGTGGGCCTTCAGGATCGACCTTGCCCCTTCGTCGCCGCGCAACTTGCTAAGGTGTTTAATGTATTTGGATGCAAAAACAACAGGTTGCCCCGGTGTCCCGTCCTCAGCGGCGGCCTGAACAATTGGTGCAATGCCTTGGCTGTGCAGACTGAGAAGAAGGTGGATATCAGCGGCCATAATCTCTGGCATATCCGCCAGGACGATCATGATACTCTTGTTTTTCAACCCTTTAACGCCCGCCCGGATTGAGGCCGCCATACCATCGGTCTCTGTTGCCTCAACAATCTCAACCTCCAGACCGTCCAACACCTCGCGGCGTTTTTCTTGGTTTGGGCCAAGTACAATCCGCGTCGCGCCAGCCTTCACGCAGCGGTCAGCCATCATCCGCAACAGCGGCTGATTATCCACTGTTTCCAATAGCTTATCTGCGCCCCGCATCCGCGAAGAGGTGCCCGCAGCCAACAAAATGATCACGACATTATCTGCCATCTTCCCCTCCACACGCGCGAAATTCCTTCAAAGGAATTTGCAAATCTCTTTGAAGAGATTTCGTCACCCACGCATCCGTCCGTTATCGGCGTCAAACAATGGCGTTGACGTCAGCCGTGCAGGGCGCATCTCTCCGAGAATTTCGATCTCCACCGCCAAGGTATCAACCACTTGATTACGCGGTATAAATCCCAATGCAACGGATTGTCTTGTTGTGTGAGAATACCCCCCCGAGGTGCAAAAGCCCTGCACCTCACCGTCAATCCAGATCGGCTCATACGCCACCACATCAGCGTCGTCAGCATCGACGATAAACGCACAAAGCTGGCGCTCTGGCGGGGTGGCACGTTCAAGCTCCACCGCGGCACGTCCGATGAAATCTACGTTCTTTTTCAACGAGATAAAGCGGTCGAGGCCGGTTTCTGCCGGTGTGTAATCCGGCGAATACTCGCGCAACCAGGACCCGAAGAACTTGTCGAGCCGCAGCGACATCATCGCCCGCATCCCAAACGGCTTCATTCCAAACGGTTGACCGGCCTTCCACAACAGATCCCACAGGGCGCGCTGCTCCATTGCATCCACATAAATCTCGTAGCCCAGATCACCAGTGTAACTGACCCGCTGCACAATTGCTGTGAAATATCCGATACTTAGCTGGCGAACATCCATGAACGCCATGTCGCTGATGTCCGCACGGCTCACGGCCTGCAGTACCTCTCTCGCCTTTGACCCCGCGATCTGAAACCCTGTGCGCCGGTCCGAGACGTTGGTGAGCGTCACATCCTCACCCATATGCGCCATGAACCAGCGCATATGGTAGTCCTGTGCGCCGTAGGACCCGATCAGCTGGAAGTGCTGCTCAGACAGGCAAGTGACTGTAAAGTCACCGATAATTTTGCCGCGCTCCGACAACATCGGGGTCAACGACAGCCGCCCCGGCTGTGGCATCCGTCCCGCCATGATCTGGTCCAGCCACACCCGCGCGCCGGGGCCATGGACATCGTATTTCCCGAAGTTCTGCACCTCATTGATGCCCACGCCGTCGCGGACTGCCCGCACTTCCCGCGCTGTTGCTTCAAACGCATTTGAGCGCCGGAAGGAGGGGATTTCATAGCGAGCCTCATCCGGTGCCGCGAAGTAATTCGCCACCTCCAGCCCGTATTGCTGGCCCCAAACCGCGCCCATTTGATCGAAGACATCATACATTGGCGTGGTGCGGAATGGCCGCGCGGCGGGCAACTCTTCGTTGGGGTAAACCACTGAAAACCTTGTTTGATAATTCTCGATCACCTTGGGCAATGTGTAGCCGGGTGTGATGATCCGCCCAAAGCGGGCAACATCCATGGCCATGACATCACGTTCTGGCTCACCCTCGATCATCCACTGCGCCAGCGACAGGCCAACGCCGCCGCCCTGGCTGAATCCTGCCATCACACCACACGCGGACCAGTAGTTGCGCAGGCCCGGAACCGGGCCCACCAGCGGGTTGCCATCAGGCGCAAAGGTGAACGGCCCGTGGATGACGCTTTTGATGCCGGCGCGTTCCAGCACCGGGAAGCGCTTGAAGGCAAATGCGATGCTGTCTTCGATCTTGTCGAAATCGTCAGGCAGCAGTTCGTGGCCGAAGTCCCAGGGTGTCCCGTCAACCGCCCATGGGCGGCAGGTTTTCTCATAGAACCCGATACATAACCCGCGACCTTCTTGCCTGAGATAGGATTCACCGGACGGGTCCATGACGTGAGGATGTTCCGTGTCACGTTCATAGATCTCGGGTGTGTCCTCGGTGACAAGATACTGATGCTCCATCGGGTGTAGCGGCAGATAACACCCCGCCATCGCGCCGACTTCGCGCGCCCAAAGGCCTGCGGCATTCACCAGATGCTCGGCAATGATGGTGCCTTTGTCCGTGACAATCTCCCACGATCCATCCACACAAGCGTTGGTCTGTAACACCTTGGTATGAAGGTGAATTTCTGCCCCACCCATACGCGCCGCCTTGGCATATGCATAGGTGGTTCCAGACGGGTCAAGGTGCCCGTCCAGGGGGTCATAAAGCCCGCCAAGCACACCGTCTACATTGGTGATCGGCGCCAGCGCCTTGATCTCGTCAGGCCCGATAATCTCGGTCTCCAACCCCATGAACCGGTGTTTGGCGCGTTCCGCTTTCAACATGTCCAACCGCTCAGGGGTGTCGGCCAGTGTGACACCGCCGACGTGATGCAGGCCACACGACAGGCCAGTCAGCTCCTCCAATTCGCGGTAAAGCCGGATTGTGTAACCCTGAAGCGCGGCCATGTTGGTGTCACCGTTCAGGGTGTGAAACCCACCCGCCGCGTGCCAGGTGGAGCCTGATGTCAGCTCGGAACGTTCCAGCAGCGTAACGTCTGACCACCCAAGTTTTGTCAGGTGATAGGCCACGGACGCGCCGACGACGCCGCCGCCGATAATGCAAACACGGGTATGGGATTTCATCGGTGGCACCTCTTGTCGTTTCGGCCATGTGATGGGACATGGGGCGGCCCGGCAAGTCTGATTGCGACCTTTGATGCCGTGTTGGGCGTTTGCGCGTCACGCAGATTGCGGATGCCTCCGGCGGGAGTTTTCGGGCCAAGATGAAACCGGGAGTTGAGTGCTTTGATTTCGGCCAGTTCGCGGGGCGCAGGAGACAGGAGGGGATCGAAGGGCTCCGGTTGTTCGGTGCGTTCACATGTTTGAGCCGTTCACTGGGCGGCGGCGAAGGGGGCACAAATTTCGAGGAGTTCCTGCCCGACAAATCCGGCAACGCAATGTCCTGCATGAAAACACTTCGCCTGCGAAGAAGATGAGCCAGCGGCTGAGGCTGTTGCCCCGTCAAGTCCCCCATCCAAGTTCCATACGCGCAACCGCTTTTGCACTTGGCCTGCATCGGTTTCTTGCCCCGGCAGCCCCCCCACCGTATGGCTGCTCCATGACCTTTGCAGATCACATCCGGGCCACGTTAAAGTTGGGCTTGCCTTTGATTGGCGGGCAACTGGCGCAGGTGTTCATCGGCGTGACAGATACCGTGATGATGGGCTGGTACGGCGTGGAAGAATTGGCGGCAGTGGCCATTGGTTCGTCGCTATTTTACATGTTCCTGATCCTCGGCATGGGCTTCGGCCTGGCGGTGATGCCAATGGTGGCCGCCGCATCTGCGCGTGATGATGACCGCCAAATTCGGCGAGTCACCCGAATGGGGCTGTGGATCGCGTTGGGCTTTGCGGTGCTGGTGATGCCGGTTTTCTGGTTCTCGGGGGCGCTTTTGCTGGTCGCCGAACAGACACCGCAAATTGCCTCGGATGCGCAGGTCTATTTGCGGATCGCGGGTTTGGCGATTGGCCCGGGTGTGTTGCTGGTGGTGTTGCGCTCACATCTAAGCGCGTTGGAGCGGCCAAATATTGTGCTCTGGGCGTGGCTTGGCGGTGTGGTCCTGAATGCGGGGCTGAATTGGGTGCTGATCTTCGGGCACCTTGGCGCGCCGGAGATGGGGATTTCCGGGGCGGCGACGGCCTCGCTTGGGACCCATGTCTTGATCCTCGTGATCCTCGCACTTTATGCGGCCCGCGCTGATGGGCTGCGCCACCTCTCGTTGTTTTCCCGCTTTTGGCGCCCGGATTGGGAGGCACTGGGCCAGGTCTTTCGCCTTGGTTGGCCGATTGCCCTGACGCTTCTGGCAGAACATGGGCTGTTCATGGCGACGATGATTATGATGGGGTGGATTGGCACCTTGGAATTGGCCGCCCATGGCATTGCGCTGCAGATCATCTCGATCACGTTTATGGTGCACATCGGGTTAAGTTCTGCCGCGACGGTGCGCACGGGCCGGGCGTGGAGCAAGAATGACCCAGACGGGTTGCGCCAGGCTGCACGTGCGGCGTTTGTGCTGTCGGCAGTGACGGTTGTGGCCACAGTTGTGTTGCTGATCACGATGGCCGAACCATTGGTCGGGTTGTTTGTTGATCCCGGCGACCCTCTGCGGCCACAGATCGTGGCGATTGGCGCGAGCCTCCTGGTGGTGGCGTGTTTCTTCCAGCTGGCCGATGCGGCGCAGGTTATGGCGCTTGGCCTTTTGCGCGGGGTGCAGGATACCGGGGTGCCGATGGTTTATGCGTTCATCAGCTACTGGCTGATCGGCGTGCCGCTGGCTTATGTGTTTGGCCTGTCACTGGGATGGGGCGGTGAGGGGATCTGGGCTGGTCTTGCTGTTGGCCTCGCGGTGGCTGGCGTTGTGCTTGTGGTGCGCTTCTGGCGAATTGCGCAGCGCTTGCCTGCGACCGGGTCCGAGGCTCCATAACCTTTCGCCGTCACGCAGCTTGCCCATGTCACAACAGGCACGCCACCAGCCGCGGACCAAAGCAGCTCGCCGCGCTTTGGACAGTCACCTTCCGGTCGAAAGTCAAACACCGCCCCGCGTTTCATCTTGGCCGAAAACTCTGGGGGGCTCCGCAGGAGCGGGGGCAACGCCCCCTCCGAAGCTGCGCCCCAAACACGGTCCTCAACATTGTAGTGCCGCGTTGTGCCGCGCGCCAAGACCAAAACCGCTCAGCTTGCCGCCAGCCCCCCCAACACACGGGCCCAGGACCGGATGCCACGATGGAAACTCTGCACATCGTATTTCTCGTTGGGGGAATGGATCGCATCGTCTTCCTTGCCAAACCCCGCCAGCACCGAATCCATGCCCAGGATCGATTTGAAAAACCCCGCCACCGGAATCGAGCCGCCGCAGCCGATAAAGGCGGCCTCCCCGGGCCATTCGTCGCTTAACGCTTGTCGGGTGATCTCAAAGATCGGGTGACTTGTGTCCATTTGGCTGGCTCGGGACCCGCCAAGGGCTTTGAACTCAACCGAGCAATCGGCTGGCATCTGGGCTGACACCCAGTCGCAGAAGTTTTTGTGCAAACGCTCCGGGTCCTGGCCCGCCACAAGGCGAAAGCTGATTTTGGCATGGGCTTTGCTTGGCAAAACCGTCTTGAACCCCGCACCTGTGTAGCCGCCCCAGATGCCGTTCACCTCCGCTGTCGGGCGAGACCAGATCATTTCCAACCCGGTCCGGTCCGCCTCTCCGGCGGGATCGCTTAACCCCACGGGGGCAAGGAACGTCTCGGATACAAAGCCAAGGGCCTCCCAACTGGCGCGTAAATCATCAGAAATCTCAGGCACGCCATCGTAAAAGCCCGGCACACTCACCGCGCCATTTGCATCGTGTAACCCCGCCAACACGCCACACAACACCCGGATCGGGTTCATCGCAATGCCACCAAACATGCCGGAATGCAGGTCAACGGCAGGGCCGGTGACGGTGATCTCTTCCTGTAACATCCCGCGTAACTGGGTGACAATTGCAGGGACACCTTCCGCAAACAGGCCGGTGTCGCAGATGAGCGCAACCTCTGCCGTCAACTCCTCTGCATTTGCCTTCAGGAACGGCACCAGCGACGGTGAGCCGCTTTCCTCTTCACCCTCCAGAAACACGGTGACACGCGCAGGCAGCTTGCCGGTGACCGCTTTCCAGGCCCGGCACGCCTCGATGAAGGTCATCAACTGGCCTTTGTCGTCAGACGCGCCACGCCCCCGGATCACAGGCACGCCGTTCTGCTCCTCAATCACCGGATCAAACGGGTCGCGGTGCCACAACTCCAGTGGATCAACAGGTTGCACGTCATAGTGGCCATAAAACAGCACGTGCGGGGTGCCGTTTGCAGAAATGTCGTCACCATGGGCCACCACCATCGGATGGCCAGTTGTCTGGCGCACCGATGCGTCAAACCCCAGCCCCGCCAGGTCCGCCACCAAAACCTCTGCCGCACGCACCACGTCACTGTCATAAGCCGGATCGGTGGAGATTGACGGCACACGCATCAGCGCCATCAAACGTTCGGTTGAATGGTCCAGATCGGCATCAATATGGGCGAGGACGGCATCAAGGGTGGGGTCAGCGGCGGTGACAACGGACATGGGGCGCGGCTCCGACATAAGGGATTGTTGTGGGCATCGTGAAGGGCCGGGCAGGGCGGCGCAACCGGGATAAACGGGCGGAATTGCAAAGTGGCCTCTCTCTATTGTGATCGTTGTTGAGTTTTCTTTTGCGCGCGCGACAGTTTAGCGTGAATACTAAGGGACAAACGATCATCAAGGACGCCAGTTATGAACACCCGCCTACTTCTCTCCGCCGCAGCACTAGCGGTTGCAGCAACCGCAACCTCCGCCCAGGCCCAGTCTGAGGCGTGTACATTTGACGCCGAGATCCCCGACTTCACGCAAGCGCAGATCGACGCGCTGTATGAGTGTGTGCGTGACGAGCTGCCCGCAGCTTACGGTGCCGGCGATGACGAGGTGGCAGCCGTCTACCGCGAATGGGGCGCCGCCGCGACCGGGCCTGCCGCACCGGGGTTCCACGGCGGGCGTTTTCTGAACACGTTTGTGAACGAAGTCGGATACGACGCCTACATCACCTATGAGGATGATGATGAGGCGTTTGAAGTGCCCGTGGGCACCGTGATCGCCAAGGAAAGTTATACGCTGCGTGACGGCGCACCCCGGATCGGGCCGCTGTTTATCATGACCCGTGTGGCCACGGACGAATCCCCCGACACCGATGGCTGGGTCTATGCCGGGGTGCAGCCCAACGGCAATCCGATGGGTGTTTCACAATCGTTCTGCCACGATTGCCACGGCGGGTACTCGTTCTCCGATAGCCTCGGCTATCCGGCGTATGAGGTCCGTTTGGGTCAGTAACCCCCAACACATCACACCCCCTGTGCAATTACCGGGGGTGTGATGCCATTTGATGTAGGTAAATTGACCGAGATCAATGTTCCCCCTCGCGGCAAAATGTAGCTTGGCCTCGGGCGCCTGTGCGCCTTATGTGAAGCCTATCGCGGAACGAACCGTGTTATAGCCATCGATCTGACCGGGCGTTTGCCGCCCCGGAAGGGAGAGACCGCCAGTGAACTACGACCACGCGCTTGATGCAGCCTTGAACAATCTTCACGAGGAGGGGCGATATCGCACCTTCATCGATATTGAGCGTCGTCGCGGCCAGTTCCCCCATGCGGTCTGGACCAAACCCGACGGCAGCAAGCGGGATATCACTGTTTGGTGCGGCAATGACTACCTTGGCATGGGCCAGCACCCGGTTGTTCTTGAGGCGATGCACAAGGCGTTGGAGGCCGCTGGCGCAGGTTCCGGCGGCACACGCAACATTTCCGGAACCACAGTGTACCACAAAGCGCTTGAGGCTGAGTTGCGTGATCTGCATGGCAAAGAGGCGGCGCTGATCTTCACCTCGGCTTATATCGCCAATGACGCCACCTTAAGCACGCTGCCCAAGCTGTTTCCCGGCCTGATTATCTATTCCGATGCCCTGAACCACGCCTCGATGATCGAAGGCGTGCGCCGCAATGGCGGCGCGAAGCGGATTTTCCGCCACAACGATGTTGATCACCTGCGTGAATTGCTGGCCGCTGATGACCCCGCCGCGCCAAAACTGATCGCGTTTGAGTCGATCTACTCGATGGATGGCGATTTCGGCCCGATTGAGGCGCTGTGTGATCTGGCTGATGAATTTGGCGCGCTGACCTATCTGGATGAGGTCCATGCCGTGGGCATGTATGGTCCACGCGGCGGTGGTGTTGCGGAACGCGACGGGTTGATGGACCGCCTCGACATCATCAATGGCACCCTCGGCAAAGCCTACGGGGTGCATGGTGGCTATATCGCGGCATCCGAAAAAATGTGTGATGCCGTAAGGTCTTACGCGCCGGGGTTTATCTTCACCACGTCGATCCCACCTGCGGTGGCGGCTGGTGCCGCGGCTTCGGTGCGGCATCTGAAAACCGATCAGGCCTTACGTGATCTGCATCAGGAACGTGCGGCGACTTTGAAACTGCGCCTCAAGGGGCTTGGTTTGCCGATCATCGACCACGGGTCACATATTGTGCCTGTGATGGTGGGGGACCCGGTGCATACCAAGGCGATCTCGGACATGTTGCTGGAAGATTTCGGCCTCTATGTGCAACCTATCAACTTCCCGACCGTGCCGCGCGGCACCGAGCGTTTGCGCTTCACGCCGTCGCCGGTCCATGACGCGGGCATGATTGACGGCCTGGTGCTGGCGATGGATGGGCTTTGGTCCCATTGCGCCCTGAACCGCGCTGAACTCGCGGGCTAGCGCCACCCGCCGCAGCCACGCCCACCACCCCCGCCCCGGGGCATCGATTGGTGCGGCGCGGGATTACAATTGATGGTCTGCGCCGGGATTTCGTGCCTCTTTAGCACAGTTGTGCGGCGCGTGCGCCGGGCGGCGCTGATTTGGGGCGAACAGATCCCAACCCAATAGTTTCTCCTGAAAAAGATGGGCGCAATAACGCCGAAACTTTGGGTTCAGGTGCCGTGCGGGGTGCAACAATGTGTCCCCCCATGATATTCACGACAAAAGTCGGCGGAGGTCCTTTGGGAATCATCCGTTATGGGGTAACATCTAGGGACACTTGGGCGCATCACCACTAGGCATGGTGTAACAGCCCATAGAATCGGGGCAGGCCGCATGGGCCAGGACAACGGTCACCAGTGGGACCATGAGACAGGGGATCAGGCGCGTGCGTTTGACCCGGCGTCTCCTGCTGACCAATCCGTTCCGCCAGTCTTCGACGGATATGACCTTCTGGACGTGCCTTTGGGTGATCTTCTGCGCGGTGAACGGGCCACGCTTGGCAAATCCCTGCTGGATGTCGAGCGTGAGTTGCGCATTCGCGCCACTTACATTGCGGCGATCGAAAACGGGGATGTTGGCGCGTTCCAATCCCCCGGCTTTATCGCAGGCTACGTGCGTTCATATGCGCGCTATCTGGGCATTGATCCCGAGTGGACGTTCCGCCGCTTCTGCGACGAGACCGGATTTCGCGGCATCCACGGCAGTGCAACCAATCAGGGGACAAACGCCAAACGCTCGATCACAGCCGCGCCGCGCCGGATGAGCCCCAATGAGGTCATGTCATCCTCACGCATCTCTTACGCGCCGACCCACAACAGTATGTTTTCGCGGCTCGAACCCGGCGCGCTTGGGTCCATCGCCGTGTTGCTGGTGCTGGCCGTGGGCATCGGCTATGGCGCCTGGGCGATCCTCAACGACATTCAGCGCCTGCAAATCGCCCCGATTGATCAAGCTCCCGCCGTGCCTTTGGCGCAGCTTGATCCGTTGATTGGCGTGAGCGGCGGCGCGTTTGACACCGAGCAGAGTTTTGACATCGCGATGCCGGGGCCGGAGGCGGGGGGCAGCCTTTTCCGCCCGCAAGCGCTTGAAGCGCCGGTCCTGACGCCCCGTGACAGCGCGCTGTCGTCGATCAACCCTGATGAGGGTGGCACATTCTTCGGTGTGCAGGACATCACCCGTGTAACCCCGGAGGTCCCGTCAGCCGCAACCACAGGTGGCGTGCAGGTCACCGCTGGTCGCCCGGATGAAGTGATGATCTTCGCCACCCGCGCCACTT
>JAESTV010000199.1 GCA_016763475.1 Roseicyclus sp. | reverse complement strand
GTTTACGTGGACCCTGCCTTTTTTGGGAGACCTTCTGCTGACAATCAAACCCCTTTTGGCCGTCAGCGTTTCATTCACCACACCCGCGATGACAAATCTGACGATAGCATCAAGCGGAATGGCAACCGGAATTGCGGCTCATTCGACATAAACACGGCTGATTGCTGCAGGCCCAATATAACGGATCCTTAAGCCCTTGGCCCTACTGCTGCCCCTCGGGTGATGTGAAAGGGGCAACTATGGGATTGCTGCGCGAATTCGAGGGAAAACAATCGGCGGTTGCGCTGGACGCAACGGCTGATTTCGGTCTGATAGACGTGACGCCGCGTCGCTTGCAACCGCAACAAAAGGCCGCGGTGATTGTGCGGCTTCTGTTGGGTCAGGGCCTGTCGCCGGGGGTCAACAAATTGCCGACCCATCACCAGACAAAGCTGGCCCACATCATCTCGAAACTCGGTACAATCAACCGCGCCACCTTGGCGGAGGTTGTACGCGAGTTTACCGATGACATCGACAATCTGGCCCTGAGTTTCCCGGATGGCCACGCAGAGACACTGGAATTGTTGGAGCCGCACCTGACCCCAAGTGCCCTTGAAGAGTTTCGCGCCGCCGCTGAGCAAGGCGACAGCAATGATCCGTGGACCCGTGTGTCCAAACAACCGGTGGAACGCCTGGCCCCGCTGATGGACAGCGAAAGTGCGGAGGTGTGCGCCGTCCTTCTGTCCAAGTTATCGGTTGCAAAAGCCGCCGCCCTTCTGGCTGACCTGCCCGAAGATCGGGCCGAAGTATTGACCCATACCGTAGCCCTCACAGAGACAATTACGCCGGATCTGGTGGACCGCATCGGCGCCCATGTCGCGCGTATGCTGGAGGCGATCCCGCCTCAGGCTTTCCACAAGACCGCCGCCGAGCGGGTTGGCGCGATCCTCAATTCCACCCCGCAGGCGGCCCGTGACAAAGTGCTGGACAGGTTGAACACCCGTGATGCGCTGTTCGCCAAGGATGTGCGCAGGTCGATCTTCTCGTTCAACCATATCCCGGTGCGTATCGATCCGCCTGACGTGCCGATTATCATCCGCAAAGCCGATGCACAGATGGTCAATCTTGCACTGGCTGCCGGGCTGGCCGCTGCGCCGCTTAGTGTGGAGTTCCTGCTGGAAAACATGTCCAAACGTCTGGCAGAGCAGTTGCGCGACGAAGCGGAAGGGCGCGGAGCGCCCAAACCGGAGGAAGGCGAAGCTGCGATGGCCGAATTTGTCAGCACCATCCGAAAGCTCGAGGCTGCTGGTGATGTAACCCTGCTTCCGCCACCGGAATAGCCGCGCAGCGCCAAACGCCCTCTCACCCGGCACGCGCCATGTGCCTGTATTCTGCCCATGATTCTCGAATTCATCGAAGCTGGCAATTATTGCCTGGCCGCTGATGCGTATATCGACCCGTGGCACCCGGTGCCTCGGGCGTTTGGTACTCACGGTCATTCTGACCACGCGGGCCGCGGCCAGCAATGATGTCTTGCGCGATCAGGCCTGATCCCACCCAAGACGGCGCCGGTGCCCGACGGTGTGGACGCCCCCCCCTCATGATCGTTTTGGCCCCACCGTTTGCCCTTGAGACCAATTGGATGGATCGCTTCGGTGCGCACTTTACCGGGGTCACGCCGGGGTGGAAGCGGCTGCACAACGTGCGGCGTAACCGGGCAGCAGACCAGGGTAGCAGACCAGGAATTTGGCTCAGCGACCACGCCAATTGGAACGGCCTGAACGCCACCATTTCCGCCACCGGGGCCAAACGCGTGTGTGACCCAGGGCTACACTGAACACGTCTCGAAATGCTGCGCGAGAAAGGATATGATGCAGGCATTGCTAAACCAAAATTTGACACCGAAAGCCCCGACGACCCTGATCAATCAGAGGAAACCGCTCCATGAGCCTTCTGACCAACACCGACCGTTTTTTCACGCTTTACTCGCGGTTTTTGGAGAAGCCGACGCTTTGGGCCGTGGCTCCACAAAAGATCATGCGGTTTCTATTTGCGGCAACATCGCCAATTTGGCACCGGCTTCCCCGTGGCTGCACCACGCAGCTTGACGCTGAAGGCAACTTGAAGATCACACCTGAAGGCACTGAAAACGCAGGTGTTCTATTTTACATCCACGGTGGCGGGTTCACCCTTGGCAGCCCAACCGCTAACCGTGTCATCCCGGCCCATGTGGCTGATGCCGCTGGTTTGCAGGCCTTTGTGGTGCGTTACCCGCTTGCGCCTGAGCACCCGTATCCTGCCGCACCTGACGCCGTGTTTGAGGCCTACAAAGCTCTGGTGGAGGCGGGGCAAACGCCGGTTGCCATCGGGGGTGACAGTGCGGGCGGCAACCTGGCGCTGGTGACAATGCAACGTGCCCGCGACGCGGGGCTGGCGTTGCCGAAAGTGATGGTCCTGCTATCGCCGATCGCTGACTTGTCCGACAATCTGGAGAAGCGGTTTGCCACTGCCGAAGCGGAATATCTGATCCCGGCGGCATGGGCCAAACGGATAGTGCGCGCTTACCTGCCCGGCATCGATCCCGCTGATCCCCGCGTCAGCCCCCTGATCGGAGACCTGAGCGGCCTGCCCCCCACCCTGATCCATGCCGCTGAGGGAGAGGCGTTGAGCCTCGACGCCAAAGCGCTGGCCGCGCGAATGGACAATGTAACCCTCGATCGGTGGCCCGGTCTGCCCCATGTCTGGCACCTGAAAGCTGGGGTCGCCCCTGCGGCCACACGGGCCTGCGCCGAGCTGGGTGCCTTCGTGAAAACCCACCTGTGAGGGCATTTTCCGCTCTCTTTTGCCGCGCTGGATCAGACCACCACGACATCAGAAAAGACGGCGGCATTGGCCGAGTATTTCCGTGCCGCGCCGGAAGATAGCCGCCTCTGGGGTATCGCACGCCGGCCTGGCCGCCGTGCCGGCCTTGCGAACAGGACCAAGGCCCCGCCGCCGGACCTCCCGCCCCGTCTGCCCCCACTGGTGCAGGCTGACAAATCAGGCGACCATGCCCGCGCCAAAGGCCGCGATATTGGCTCAATATGGCTGATTGAGCGCCAATACCCACCGCCCCCTCGGAGCAATGGCGATCCCGTGTTAAACTTGTGGGCGCGCAAGCAGGATCAATCAACAACCCGGAGGATCAGCCCATGCAGACCAGTGCCACAGCGCAATACGCCCATGCGCTTTATGCCGCCCATGGTGACAAGGCCGAACACGAGGCCGCACAAAAGGCGCATGTCGCCAATGACAATGGGGATCGCGTTGAGGCCGAAAGATGGCAAAGCATCCGTCAGCACATCAAGGAATTGCGCGGCGCGCACCAGACCTAGGCGCGCACCGCTGTCGCAGTCCTAGCGGAACGAATAGCTCCGGTCCCATGCGGGATATTGCAACGAGGTCACGCCGTATCTGCTCGAGGATCCGTAGCTCTGCTGCGGGCCCTGCACGATGACCGTCACATTGCCGCCACCACCGGGATTGATCAGACCGAAATGTTGCGCCGCGACACAAATCGGGCTGTCGGAGGTGTAAGGACCAACGCCCCAGATCGTTGCCGGTGGCGCATTGTTGGGGGCGCAGGCATATCGGTATGTCACCCCCGGTGAGCCACCATGGCCCAGACTATCAATTGTGTCGTTCCAGGTGATTTGCTGATATCCGCCACTGGGTGGTGAGTAGCCGGTGATCTGAAAACTCAGGCCCCACGCCCCATAGTCACTGGTCGTGACCCCATTCTGGTTGGAGCCTTGGTAAGACTGAAGCCCCGGCACTGTGGTATAGTTTACCGTGCCGCCGCTGCCCGTCGGGAACCACCCGTAGTGCTGTGCTGCGCCGCAAATGGAGCTGTCGGACGTGTATGTCCCTGTGCCCCAGACCAAGCCAGGAGTGCCGCCAGGGGGGCACTCAACCTGTCCGGTTGCGCCCGGCGCGGTATGGCCAAGTGAGACGGCGCTGGTGGACCAATCGGCCAAAGCGGGGCCAGACATCACACACAATGCGGCCACCGCCGTCTTGCAAATATTTGAAATCATAAAACAACCTTCCAAATTGTCGTCGGCATTTAGTGCCTCCGGCGCATCCGAAAGGGAGGGTGTCGCCAAGAAACCAATTGCCGTCGGTGGTGTTTCCCCTACGCGCCAGATTGACCGATCGCAGGGGGTGCAAGCAAGGAAAACTTACCTGGGGTCAATCGGGTGAAGCTCAGGCCACGTCGCTGACACGTACTGGCCGCTTGCCGGCAGCCCATTCCCGGGCCGCCTCGCCGAAGGCTGCAAACAGCGGACGAGACACCGGATCATCCGCAGCGCGGTATTCCGGATGCCATTGAACTGACAGGGTAAATCCGGGTGCATCCGCGATGTAGATCGCCTCGGGTGTGCCGTCAGGTGCATGGCCGTCGATGACCACACGCGCCCCCGCCTGGTTGAGGCCTTGCCCGTGCAGGGTGTTTGTCATCACCTCCCGCGCGCCCATCAGTTTGTGAAACGGGCCACCCTCAGTGAAGGTCACGGGGTGGCGCAGCGCAAATTTCTCTTCAATTGTGCCGTCAGGGGGCATCCGGTGGTTCATTCGCCCCGGCAGGTCGCGGATTTCCGGGAACAGGGAGCCGCCCATGGCCACGTTGACCTCCTGAAACCCACGACAGACCCCAAGGAAAGGCTGGCCCCGATCCACACAGGCCCGGATCAGTTGCAACGAAATCGCATCACGGGCGCGGTCAAATGTGCCATGGGCCTCGGTTTCAGGCTCATCATATTCTTCGGGGTGTACGTTGGGCCGCGCGCCGGTGAACAAAAAACCCGCGCAGGTTTCCAGCAGGTCATCAACGCAGACAAACCGTGGATCCGCGGGGATGATGATTGGCAGGCCCCGAGACACTTCGGCCACCGCTTCCGAGCTCATCGTGCCGCCCGCATGGGTCGGATACTGATCGTTGATCAGATAATGATTGCCGATGATGCCAATGACGGGACGGGCCATACCACTTCCAATGTTGCGCCTGAAACCTTACCTAACGATGAAGGACGCGGAGGAAAAGGCACTTGGCCGCGCATACACTCCGCGTTTGCGCACATGCTTCAGAGAAGGGCGCAGACGTGATCTATCGCCTGACTGGACCTG
>JAESTV010000198.1 GCA_016763475.1 Roseicyclus sp. | reverse complement strand
TTTATTTTCTTTGTTGTAATCTACCCAAGGCAAAAAGTCATATACGCTTTTACCTCCCTTATACATAGATTTTTTTGTTTTTTTGGTTGCTGAAGATTGCTTATCAAAAGTTTTTAGTGACATTTTTTTTACCTATGTTGAATTCATAGGCTTTAATATCGCGATTTGGTCATTTATTAACAAGTTCAAACCGTAACATCTATTTGAACGTATTTTTATAAGTAAAAAGCCCTGAAATTATCAGGGCTTTTACTATTTAAATTAGAATGGTTGGTCTTCTCCTGGCATTGCGTAATAATCTTTTGGAGACATTCGAAAAGGAATGCTATATGACGGTATAGGAATGTTATCTTTGGTTAAATGAGCAAAGACATACCCGACCAGAATTGGGTTTTCAATACGCGTAAATAGAACTTTATTTTCATTATTTACTGTACGGGTGTAACCTTTTAAATCTGTAGCATCTGCGTATAATTTTCTTTTTATTGCTTGAGAAGGTTTTTTCTGACTTGCATCATCCATATTTGTTTTTGATTTGTAGTCCACCTCATTAAAGCTTCCGTCATAAATTTCCTTCATTGTTGGAGCGTTTTCATCAGTAACGTCACTCATTTTTGTAGCACACCCCGTTGTAACCACCAAGACCACCAACAAAATAGCTACATTCTTAATATTCTTCATCGTATAATCCCCTAATCTAAACTGTTTCTAGCAACACGAAATCGATAATCTACACGCCTAGCGGCTTCGTCATAATCAATCAATATATTCCTATTCAAATGCAAGGAAATTTTGGTTCCTGACGGGACAACAACGGCATCAAAACTATTTTCCTGCCTCTCTAGCATCCATTTACTAATATCTGAAAAAGCACCTGAAACAACCTTACCAAGAGCATATTTACCAGTATCTCCGGTGACTGTTGACTGACTACCTCCAATGCCATTTATTCCGGTCGTTACTTGTGCAGCAGCAAAAGCTTCACCAGCCGCAGTTAAACCTGATAATCCAGCTTGTATAGTTAGGAATTCGGCAACATTTGATACAAAACTCCCCATAACACAAGGTAAACCATACCTATCGGATATGTATGCCATAGGCTCTTGACTACCTTTTCCTGTTCTAGGCTCTTCCCTGAAAGACACCTGTCTTCCATCATCAAAAACAAACGTATATGAGTTCATTTCAGCCCTTACACACCCCAAATTCATATCTCCAGTTGCATAGCCACTAAAAAACATACCTTCGATACCAGGTAGATCATGCCCATTTGCAATTAACACTTCCTTACCAACGATTATCTTAGCTGGAAATGGATCAGGTACTCTACCGCCTACAGGGATGCGCCCCACCAAATAGGTCAATGCTGTTGTATCATATAAAATCGAGTTATCCGATATTGTCATTGCTGGGTATAAACTAGGCTTCAGGTCTTTTTTGGCTGCTGCTCTTGCTATTGGTGAGCTTGTTGATGAATCCCCTTGTGATTCAATAGGCATTATCCAGCCACCGTTAGGGTCATTTTTACCATAAATCTTGCTAGCTTTATTCTGTAAATTTTTATCTAGCTTTGGAAACCCCAACCCATCAGACAGTGAGTAGCCACTACTAAACTGAAAATCACTCACTGGTGCTTTATTGGTGGATTTAGGTGTGTAATTATTTACCTGTTGGATCAGCTTTTCTCTTGGTTTGTCACTATCTTTATTTTGAGAACTTTTCTCTTTATTAAACGCTTTAATAGGCAAGCCTTTAAATACTACTTCACCTTCTTTTTTACTGTTTCCATCATTAAGGTTATGCTTTGTTTCACTTTTAAATTGCTCAAATTTACTATTAAGAAGTTTTAACATATCCCTTAAATCATCATTATCTTCTTCCACATCCGCTAGTTTATCAATTCCTTGGTGAACTGTTGCTTGCAGAGAATTATAGCTATCAGCCGTTGAATCCCCTGTTACCGTATCAACCACTACAGGGGCGGAAATGGGACTATGCTGCTGAACTTTACCTTTACCTGGATTGTCTTCAGTAGATAAATACATTGTTGAGAAAAGTACAACGGCTCCTGCAACGCCAAAATATATAAGTTTATTACTCATCGTAACGACTCCCAAAAAGGTCTTTCTGATACAACATATACTGTGGTCATTTTATTATGAGATTCTTCCCCTAACCAGCTATGCTGTGGAGTTAGAAACAACCAATCCCCTCTAAAATGCTTACGAGGATCTATATGGATAGTTTCATTTTCCAAGTTTGTAACTTTTACGGCAGTAATGAATAACCCAAAGCCTTTCCAAGAACTAACAGGCTGAGCATCGGCATTAAATGAAACAAAATAATCTGCATCCCCTTTCTTCAATCTAACCTTTATAACCCCTTTAGTTTTTGGCGTGTATCTTTCAGGGTAATACAAAGACATTGAAGCATGCTGAGTTAAGGTAATATAAGCCCCACCGTCAGATGGGGCGACCTCACTACTATCTTCTTTTCTAGGTAGGATTACTCTAATATTCCTTGGTTTTTTGCCATTACCGGACGATACAGAAAATATATAAACTTGGTCAGTAACTAAATCTTGGAAAATAAACTTTTTAGATTCAAAAGAGATTTTAGCCTTAATCAGTACAACATCATTTGTCACCATTATTTCCGCATGATTTGCAAAATCATCTTTAACCCTAACTGGATTGGGGAAGTAGATAAGTGAATCTGTTTTAACAGATATAATCATTTTTATTGGTTTTTCTGCAAAATACACATCATCAATACGATCATCCGCATAAGCACCTGTTCCAAATAACATGAGATAAATAATAAATAAAATTTTACGCATAATGGCCTCTATATCCTGTGATCTTTCAGTAATTTTGGGTTGCCTGAAAAACAATCTAATGCTAATCCTTGCGTGTTAAGTTCTGAATCCACATTAAACTCAACAACCTTAACAGGCCAGAATACGTCCTTGTTTTTAACTAATTTATTACCTATAAACTCTCTAACATTTAGGCTCAAATAAACATCCCACTGGCCTCTTGTAATAAGCCTTGTATTACCTCCCTCATTGAAGCCTACACCAGACATTTCCATTACAATTCTGGTTCTATTTTGAAGTTGACCAGATTGTTTTTTCTGTTTGAAATCCGAGGTTAAAAACGCTCTACAACTTGGCGTAATATAATTCTGTAACATCATGATATTTTTTGAATAATCTTTAGAACCGTTATTTTGCCAATTATTGATTTTTTGAACAATAGTCAAGGCAAAACTATAAACAAAAGCTGGTGGAACTTCCCAGGCATTTCTTACAGTTCCGACCCGTAAATCTGGCTCTAATCTAATCAATTGCTCTTTTCCTGCTAAATCGATAGAGCGCGATAAATTAAAACAAAGTGCAATAAGCGCTATAACAATAAAAAGAAGAGTTACATTCATATAACCCACACTCTTC
>JAESTV010000018.1 GCA_016763475.1 Roseicyclus sp. | reverse complement strand
GGTGCTTGAGGCTGGCAAGATCGACCCGAACGAATTTCAGGGCTTCGCCTTTGGCATGGGTATCGACCGGATTGCGATGCTGAAATACGGCATCCCCGATTTGCGGGATTTCTTCGCCAGTGATCTGCGCTGGCTGCGGCACTATGGGTTCAGCGCGTTGCAGGTGCCGACCGTGCATGCGGGGGTTTGAGGGATGGCCAAAAGAGATGACGAATTCCTCAGAGACATGCTCATTGGATTTGAAGACAGTGACGACTACGCGTTCGTGATCGGCGGCTACATGAGGATGCCTGCCGATGAGCGAAAGCAGGAATACCATGTCCATTTGGCCTGCGATGCTGGACTCATGATAGAAATCGGTAGGGAGGTCTTCCGCCTATCCAATTCTGGCCACGACTACATTCAAGCGACCCGCGATGAAGGCATTTGGCAATCAACCAAAAATGCAGTTGCTGAGACCGGTGGATCGGCAACCCTCGAGATTGTTAAGTCATTGGCGACTGGTTTCCTGAAACAGAAAATTGCGCAACATACTGGGGTAGAAATCCAATGAAATTTACCCTCTCCTGGCTGAAAGTTCACCTCGAAACCGAGGCGACTCTCTCCGAAATCACCGAGGCGCTCACGGACCTATAATCCCCCTCACCAGCGCACCAACACCGCCAACACCTCTCCCCCTCGGCCCATGACAGACATCTGTCCGTCGATCACTACCGCGTCTTCGGCACGTAAGAACGCCCGCGCGACACCGCGCTCGACCCACGCCGCTGCTCCGCACGGCATATCGGAAAAACGTCCGCTTACAAGCCGTCCCTTGGCCTTCCGCAAGACCCGACCAACCGCTTCCACACCGCCGAAGTCAAAGCTCAACACGCCACTGCTGTTGATCGTCACCGGATGCTCCGCAATCTCATCGGGCAGCAACTGCGGGATTCCGTTGTGATCCACCAGATAGCGCAGCGCCCATGTTCCGGTGAGGGTTTGATCCGCCACAAGCGCCTGCGGGGCGCGTCGGGCGAAGGTCAGGAAATTACCCAGAAGCAATCCTACAACGGAGGGATGCGGCTGATCGGCAGCGGGTTCAAAGGGCGAGGTCATAAAAAAGGTCATTTTGAAAATCCGAAGGCAGTCTTGAAATATGCCCCGATCTTCGCCCAACCCCCCTTTGCAACGCAATTTCGGGCCAGCGTTATCCGCTAACAGGCTTTGACAGGGCTCGTTGTACCGGCAATTATGGGATCATTCCAACACCCCTTCTCCAAGGACATTTCCATGAGTCATTTTACCAAAGCCATCACCGCCGCCGCCCTGAGCGCCGCCCTTTGCGCCCTCCCCCTGACCGCTACCGCTGATGAGGCGTGGGACACCATCGCGGGGCAGATCATTTATGAGCAGGACCTCAGCACGGTGGCTGTCTTCTCTTTCCCCTACGACGCCCTCTTCCCCAGCGAGGTGCCGGATCTGGCCCAACAGCGCGGGACGCTCTACTTTCCTGGTCTTGGCGGGAATTCCGACCGTCGCGCCATTCATGACGGCTACTGGATTGTCCAGGGTGCGCCCCTGTGTTCCGCGTCACTCACTACCGCTGATGGTGTGACCTCCCGACGCTGGGGTCGGGCGCGGGTGATCTTTGACCGGGCGGCCTTTCCGACCGATCTGACGATCCTCATCGGCGGGTGCATGGACGAGCCCACCGCCATCCTGCGTGGTGAGCGTCCGTAATCGCTATCCTGCCACAACCTATCCGTAACTCTGATCTTGCGCGTGGCGCATCCGTGACTCTGATCTTGCGCGTGGCGCATCCGTAACTCTGATCTTGCGCGTAGCGCATCCGTGACCCTTCCAATCCGGCCTGTGCTGCGGTAATCGCGGGGCCGGATTGTTGAAAGGCGGCGGCTTATGAAGTTCACCCTCTCCTGGCTGAAAGATCACCTAGAGACCGAGGCGTCTCTGGAGCAGATCACCGATGCCCTCACGGACCTCGGCCTTGAGGTTGAGGGAGTGGAGGATCGCGCCGCGCGGCTCAAAGACTTCACGATCGCCCATGTGAAATCGGCTGAGAAGCACCCCGAGGCTGACAGGCTGCAAGTTTGCCAGGTGGAAACCGAAGACGGCGTGCAACAGATCATCTGCGGCGCGCCCAATGCGCGGGCGGGGATCAATGTGGTCCTGTGCAAACCCGGCAGCTATGTGCCCGGTCTCGACATCACAATCGGCGTTGGCAAAATCCGCGGGATCGAGAGCTTCGGGATGATGGCGTCGGAGCGGGAGCTGGAGCTTAGCGAAGAACACGACGGCATCATTGAGCTGCCCACAGGTCATGTTGGCCAGCGTTTTGTGGATTGGCTGGCAGAGAACGACCCCGCCAAAGTTGATCCCGTGATCGAGATTGCGATCACGCCGAACCGTCAGGACGCCCTCGGCATCCACGGCATTGCACGCGATCTGGCGGCGCGGGGGCTTGGCAGGTTGAAAACCCAACATCCGCAGCCAATCAAAGGCACCTTCAAATCCACGATCAATGTGAGCATCGACGAAGATACGCTCAACATCGCGCCCCACTTCACCGGGCGTCTTATCAAAGGGGTGAAAAACGGCCCCAGCCCCGCGTGGCTGCAAGATCGCCTGCGCGCGATTGGTCTGCGCCCGATCTCGGCGCTTGTGGATATCACCAACTTCTTCACCTACGATCAGAACCGCCCCTTACACGTCTTTGACGCTGACAAGGTTGCGGGGAACCTGCGGGTGCATCGCACAAGTGGTGGCGAAGAGATCATGGCGCTGGATGATAAATCCTACACGCTTGCGGCGGGCCAGATTGCGATTTCCGATGACAAAGGCCTTGAAAGCATCGCCGGCATCATGGGGGGGGTGGCCTCTGGTTGCACGGAGGATACGGTCAACGTTTTCCTCGAGTCCGCATGGTGGGACCCGGTCCAGATCGCCTACACCGGCCGTGATCTGAAGATCCATTCCGACGCGCGTTACCGGTTTGAGCGCGGCGTTGACCCGGATTACACACTCCCCGGCCTACACGCCGCGACGCAGATGGTGTTGGACCTGTGCGGTGGTGAGCCGTCTGAGGTGGTCGAAGCGGGCGCGCCGCTGGACACCACGCGCAGCTATACCTTGCGCCCGGACCGGGTGAAATCGCTGGTTGGCATGGATGTCACCCACAACGAGCAGATGCGCATTCTGACGGCGCTTGGCTTTGTGGTCACCGGCACGGGTGACATATTGGAGTTTGGGGTGCCAAGCTGGCGGCGCGATGTGCGCGGTGAGGCGGACCTCGTGGAGGAAGTTGCACGTGTGACGTCCCTGTCGCAATTGGAGCCGCAACCCTTGCCACGGGAAACCGCAGGTGTTCCTGCCCCTGTCCTGACGCCAATGCAGCTGCGTGAACGCGCGGCGCGGCGGACAACGGCAGCGCTTGGGTACAACGAATGTGTGACCTACAGCTTTATCGACAAGGCCAGTGCGGAACTGTTCGGCGGCGGTACAGATGATGTGATGCTGGAAAACCCGATTTCCTCGGAAATGTCCCATATGCGCCCCGCACTTTTGCCGGGCCTGCTTCAGGCCGCCGCCCGCAACCAAGCGCGCGGCATGATGGATATGGCGCTGTTCGAGGTTGGTGCGGCCTTCCACGGTGGGGAACCGGGTGAGCAGCATTTGCTTGTCTCCGGCCTGCTGGTTGGCCAGTCCGGTCCCCGCGATCCCCATGGCGCGCGGCGGCCAGTGGATATCTATGACGTGAAAGCAGATGCAGAGGCGGTGCTTGCTGCCATCGGTGCGCCCGCCAAAGCTCAAATCCTGCGCGGGGCGCGGGACTGGTGGCATCCGGGCCGTCACGGGATGATCTGCCTTGGGCCGAAAAAGGTGCTTGGCATCTTTGGTGAGGTGCATCCGAAAGTGCTGGCCGCGATGGATGTCAAAGGCCC
>JAESTV010000197.1 GCA_016763475.1 Roseicyclus sp. | reverse complement strand
TACGTCACTCTAGACCCGTCTCAGTGGCACATCGCGGCCATTCTCAAGCGCCGGAATCTGCGCCCGAGCCTTGGCCACGCGGCCAAGATCAAGCTCAACCACTTGTAACTTCGGAGCGCCTTCGCCGAGGTCAGCCATGACCCGACCCCAGGGATCAATCGCCAGCGAATGGCCATAAGTGGTGCGCCCGTCCGCGTGGAGCCCTGCCTGCGCCGGGGCAATCACAAAAGACCCGGTTTCAATTGCACGGGCGCGCATCAGGACGTGCCAGTGGGCCTCTCCGGTTGGCACGGTGAATGCGGCCGGAATGAACAGCACGGACGCACCCGCCTGTGCCAGCGCACGGTACAGGTAGGGAAAGCGCAAGTCGTAACAGATCGACAGGCCAAACCCACCCCAAGGCGTCTGTGCCACCACAGCCACGTCGCCGGGTGCGAAAGATTTGGATTCCGTGAACACCACTTTGCCGTCGATGTTCACATCGAACAGGTGGATCTTGTCGTATTCCGCTTTGATCTCCCCTTTGGCGTCAATCAGCGTCGAGCGGTTCCAGAACCGTCCATCAGCTGCCCGCACCGGAGTGGAGCCGGTATGGATCCAAAGCCTGTGTTGCACGGCGAGCGCACGACACCCGGCAATGAAGGGATCCTCATCTGCGCCCACAACCAACGCCTCAGCCGGTTTGCGCTCAGCGTTCATCATGCCCGAAACTTCGGGCAACGCCAGCAGCTCAGCCCCCAGCCCCTTCGCTTGCGCGGCCAGGTCACCAACGGTGATGAGGTTTTCACTCTGGGTCCGGGCTGAGCACATCTGCGCAATGGCGACTTTAAGGGTAGAGCGCTCAGTCATGGCGGCTCAAGGTGCGGCTGACGGCGTCTTTCCAGCCCGCATAGCGCAGGGCGCGGGTGGCCTCGTCCATCTGCGGTTGAAACGTCTTGTCCAGCGCCCAAGTGGCCGCAAACCCCGCTTGATCCGGGTAAATACCCGCCCGGTTGCCCGCGATCCAGGCGGCGCCCAGTGCTGTTGTCTCTAACACCTGCGGGCGATCTACCGGCCCGCCAAGGATGTCCGACAGGAATTGCATCGTCCAGTCGCTGGCGGCCATTCCGCCGTCTACCCTGACGTTGCCACTGTGTGCGCCACCATCAGAGCCGCCGCCAGAGCCACTGTCGTTGCCACCGTCGTTGCTGCTGTAATCCGCCTGCATCGCCTCCAACAAATCCCGGGTTTGAAAACCCACCGATTCCAGCGCTGCCCTGGCGAATTCCGCCGGGCCGGAATTTCGTGTTAACCCATAAATCGCGCCACGGGCGTCCGGATCCCAATACGGCGCGCCGAGGCCGGTGAACGCGGGCACCAGGTAGAGGCTCTGGGTCGGATCAGCCGCGCCAGCCAATTCGGCGCTCTGGGGTGCGTCGTCGATGATCTTCAACCCGTCGCGCAGCCATTGCACCACCGCACCGGCGATGAAAATGGAGCCTTCCACCGCATAGGTCGGCGTGCCGTCAAATTGGTAGGCGATTGTTCCCAACATCCGGTTTTTCGAGGTCACCAGCGTGCCCCCGGTATTCAGCAGCGCGAAGCACCCGGTCCCGTAGGTTGATTTTAGCATCCCCGGCTGGAAACATGCCTGCCCCACGGTTGCAGCCTGTTGGTCACCGGCGACGCCAAGGATCGGGATCACGCCGCCAAACAGCGTTGTTTCGCCAAAATCGGCCCCACAATCGAGGACCTCCGGCAAGACCACGGCGGGGATGTTGAGGAGGCGCAGAATGTCGTCATCCCAATGGCCATCCCGAATATTATACAAAAGCGTCCGCGCCGCATTGGTTGCGTCCGTCACGTGGCGCGCGCCGCCTGTCAGCCGCCAGATCAGGAAGCTGTCGATGGTGCCGAAGGCCAGTTTTCCGGCCTCTGCCCGTGCGCGAACCCCGTCAATATTGTCCAAAAGCCAGGCCAGTTTCGTGCCGCTGAAATAGGGATCGAGAAGCAGGCCGGTTTTATTCTGCACCATCGCCTCGTGGCCGTCAGCCTTCAGGCCCGCGCAAAACTCAGCAGTGCGGCGGTCCTGCCAGACGATGGCGTTGTGAACCGGCTCGCCGGTCTCCCGATCCCACAGCACCACAGTCTCGCGCTGGTTGGTGATGCCGATGGCGGCGACGTCCCCACCCTGCGCCAGCGCTCCGCGGCAGGTTTCCAGCACCGAGTCCCAGATCTCGTTGGGGTTATGTTCGACCCACCCGGACGCCGGAAAATGCTGCGCAAACTCCTTCTGCGCCGACGCCTTCGGGCGCAGATCACCGTCAAAGACAATCGCGCGGGTGGACGTGGTGCCTTGGTCGATGGCAAGGATTTGGGTCATGGGAACCGCTTTCGTTGAGGCGTTTCGCCTTATAGCCGCATCAGGGATGCGACGAAACACATTTGCCATGGTTGTTGGGACCTGCGGTGCCGTCCCGGGCAAATAAGCACAAGCACCTCGATGGCGTAGACAGCGGGCCACGGATGCCAGCCCGTCAAATGGCTTGCGGGATCATTTCCGCGAAGAGGCGGCGACAATCACTCTGCCACACGCTCCAAAAGCGCTTCGACCTGAGGGCCCAGGGTTTCGACAATCAGGGCCACACCTGCGGCGTTTGGGTGAATGCCGTCGCGCAGCATGAAGTCGGACAGCAACGCCCCCTCAGCCACCACTTCCCGGAAACCGTTGAAGAAATCCGGGTCCAGTAAGGTGCCGTATTCATTGGCCAAATCCGGGTACATCGCGTTGAACGCATCCCGGTACTCTGGCCCGTAGTTACCTGACGAGACGATACCGACCAGGAGGACCGCAACCTCCGCCGCGGCGGCCTCCTCCAGAATGCCCGCTAGATTGGCACGGCTGACGGCGGGGTCGATGCCACGCAGGAAATCGTTGCCACCAAGGGCCAGGATCATCGCGTCAACCTCGGGGGTCAGGGTCCAGGTCGCGCGCGCCAACCCGCCGGCGGTTGTGTCGCCGGACACACCGGCATTTATCACTCTGACGTCGTGGTCCCGCGCGTCCAGCCATGCCTGCAATTGCGGCACAAATCCCTCGTCCGAAACCAGTCCATACCCTGCCGTCAGGCTATCGCCCAATGCGGCGATTGTGATCTCATCCGCCGCCACCGGGAGTGTCACCAACGAGAACATTACGGCCTTGCCCCAAGCACCCAAGGCCCCATATGCGTGAGGCAAACGTGAACGAAAGTGTTTGATCATGGCGAAGATACTCTCCCTTAGCGACGTGAAATTGTCGTTGGACGGCAATGCAGGCCGCGTCGACATCCTGCACGGGATCACGCTGGAGGTGCAACGGGGGGAAACGCTGGCGCTGACGGGGCCGTCTGGATCTGGCAAAAGCTCGGTCCTCATGTTGATGGGCGGGTTGGAGCGGGCCACTGGCGGCCGCGTCATGGTGCTGGACCACGACCTGACCGCAATGTCCGAGGATCAACTGGCCCGGTTTCGCAGGCATCATATGGGGGTGGTGTTCCAGTCCTTCCACCTGATTCCGACGATGACAGCGCTGGAAAATGTGGCAACGCCGTTGGAGTTGGCGGGGGTAGCGGATGCGTTTGAACGGGCAGAGGCGGAACTTGCCGCCATGGGCCTTGGCCACCGGTCGGGTCACTACCCGTCGCAATTGTCGGGTGGCGAGCAGCAGCGGGTGGCGATCGCCCGCGCCGCCGCACCGCGCCCCGATATCCTGCTGGCTGATGAGCCCACCGGCAACCTCGACAGCGCCACCGGGGCGCATATCATGGATCTGCTGATGGACCTGCGTGACCGCCACGGCGCAACGCTGATCCTTGTGACCCATTCGCCGGAACTGGCGGCGCGGTGCGACCGTGAAGTGCGGCTGTGTGATGGCCGATTGGATACCGCCATGAGGGACGCCGCCGAATGAACATCGCCTGGCGAATTGCACGGCGAGAGTTGCGTGGTGGCCTACGCGGTTTCCGCATATTTCTTGCCTGTCTGGCACTGGGGGTTGCGGCAATTGCGGCAGTCGGCTCGGTGCGGGTTTCCATCGAACAGGGGTTGGCGCAGGAAGGCGCGGTGATCTTGGGCGGCGATGCGGAAATGTCGTTCACCTACCGGTTTGCCGATGCCGAAGAACGGGCCTTCATGGACGGGATCGCTGAGACGGTTTCCGAAACCGTCAACTTTCGCTCGATGGTTGTGGTGGACCGGGCGGAGGTCGAACGTGGCCTGAGCCAAGTGCGCGGCGTCGACGGGGCCTGGCCGATCTACGGCGAGGTGGGGTTGGACCCACCGATGCCGATTTCCGCCGCATTGGAAATGCGCGAACACCCCGGCGCGGTGATGGCGCCGTTGCTTGTGGACCGGATGGCGTTGTCTGTAGGTGACACTTTTCGCCTTGGAATACAGGTGTTTGAGCTGCGCGCCGTGCTGGTGGAGGAGCCCGATGGCGCGTCCTCGGGCTTCGGACTGGGGCCGCGCACAATTGTATCGCTTGCGGGGTTGGACGGGTCCGGCCTGATCCAACCGGGCACTCTTTACGAGAGCCGATATCGGCTAGGCTTGCCTGATGGCACGGACCTGGAGGCCATGGCAACTCAAGCGCTGGCCTTTGAGCAAGCCGGTGCGCGGTGGCGGGATTCACGGAACGGCGTGCCCGGTGTGGCGGTTTTTGTGGAGCGTATCGGGGCGTTTTTGGTGCTGGTGGGGTTGGCTGGGTTGGCGGTTGGCGGTGTGGGCGTATCCGCCGCCGTGCGCGCCTATCTGGAGGGCAAAATTGCCACCATTGCGACCCTGAAAACACTGGGGGCCGAGGGGCGAACAATCTTCGCCGCCTACTTCATGCAAGTCGGGATTTTGACCGTCGTGGGGATTGCGTTGGGGTTGATCCTCGGCGCAAGCGCACCGATCGCCTTCGGCCCGCTGATCGAGGCGCAATTGCCGGTGCCTGTTGCCATTAGTGTCTACCCGGCGCCGCTGTTCGAGGCTGCTTTTTATGGTGCGATGACCGCTTTGATCTTCACCATCTGGCCCCTGGCGCGAACTGCAAAAGTGCGCGCGGCGGCGTTGTTTCGGGATGCGTCTGGCGGCTCACAACGCTGGCCGGAACCCCAATATTTACTGGTTATTTCGGTGCTGATTGTGCTGCTGATCGGCTCTGCTGTGTGGCTGTCTGGTATCCCTCAACTGGCGTTGGGGACGGCGGCCGGTTTGCTGATTGCCTTGGGGCTGTTGTCCCTCATGGCCTGGGGCATTCGGGCGCTTGCAAAACGGCTGGCGCGGATGCGGGTTCTGCGCGGCCACACAGCGCTGCGCACGGCCTTGGGGGCCGTTGGCGGACCGGGTTCAGAGGCGGGCTCGGTGGTGCTGTCCCTCGGCCTTGGCCTCGCGGTTCTGGCAACTGTCGGGCAGATCGACGCCAACCTGCGCAACGCAATTCAACGGGATTTGCCAGATGTCGCGCCCTCGTATTTTTTCGTGGATATTCAACCGGATCAGCTACAGCCATTCCTTGATCGGGTGGAGGGCGACAGCGCCGTTTCCCGTGTGGATACCGCACCGATGTTGCGCGGGATCATCACCCGGATCAATGGGCTGCGGGCACAAGATGTGGTTGGCGATCATTGGGTGATCCGAGGTGATCGCGGCGTGACCTATATGCTGGAGGCGCCTCCAGCAGCGGAAATTGTTGCAGGCGCGTGGTGGCCGGATGGCTACGCGGGCCCGCCGTTGGTGGCATTCGCGGCAGAGGAAGCCGCAGAGATGGGCATCGGATTGGGTGACACAATTACCGTCAACATATTGGGCCGCGATATCACCGCCGAAATTGCAGCGCTGCGGGAAGTTTCGTTTGAAAACGCAGGGATAGGTTTCATCCTTACGATGAA
Source organism: Roseicyclus sp. (assembly GCA_016763475.1). GTDB lineage: Bacteria > Pseudomonadota > Alphaproteobacteria > Rhodobacterales > Rhodobacteraceae > Gymnodinialimonas. The sequence goes on along the minus strand of JAESTV010000197.1, from coordinate 1,487 downwards.
TGAAGCCGCATTGGCGGGTGCTCCGCACACCCATATCGCCACCGTGTATGCAGAGGTTGAGGCGGAAGCGCAGATCCTGCGCGACGTCACACGTGAGGCGCCAAACATCACCGCAATTCGCGTGCGGGATGCTCTGGATCGGGTTGGGGGAGCCTTGCGCGGTATCGCGCGGGCAACGTCATACGCGGCACTGGCGACGCTTTTGACCGGATTTGTTGTGCTGATCGGAGCCGCCGCCGCGGGGGAGCGAGGGCGTGTGTTTGAGGCGGCTGTCCTGAAGACCCTCGGCGCGTCTCGGGCCACTATCCTGGGCAGTTTTGCGTTACGTGCCAGTATCTTGGGGGCCGTCGCAGGGCTTGTGGCAATGGCCACCGGAGCCCTTGGCGGATGGGCAGTGGTGACGTTTGTAATGGACACGGAGTACGTATTTGAGCCGATCTCGGCCCTCATCATCGTGGTTGGAGGTGCATTGGCGACGCTTCTGGCAGGGCTCGCCTTTGCATGGCGGCCTTTGGCGACACGACCGGCGCGGGTCTTGAGGGCGCAGGAATAGCGGGTTTCCTCTTGCCAAATCACGCGGGAATGCGCACCTGTGGAACCATGTTGAAGTCGATGCGATCCATCCTCGGGCGAAAATCGCGGGCGGACGCGCCAGCGCAGGCCAAAGCGGCTGAGCTACCAGATATGCCGCAACCCGAGCACCAGACCTACATCATAGGCGATGTCCACGGGCGTGCGGACCTCCTGGAATTGATGCTCGAATTGATCGACGCCCATATTGGCGGCACCTCGGCCACTGATCCGAAATTGGTTTTTGTGGGTGACTATATCGACCTGGGACCGGATTCCGCGGTTGTGTTGGCACGGATGCAGGAACTTCAGGAAGCGTTCCCCGATAACGTCACCTGCCTTATGGGCAACCATGAACGGATGATGCTGGATTTCCTGGTGGATCCGACCACACGTGGCCCGCGCTGGATGCGCGCCGGTGCATCTGAGACGATGCGCTCCTTTGGTGTGGCAACGGCGGATCTGGAAGAGAGCCCAGAGTACGACGCCTTCCCTGCCGCGGCCCATTCCCTGCGCCGCCGCCTGCCCAAGACAACGATAAATTGGCTGGAAAATCTGCCACTTAGCTGGTCGTCAGGGAATTTGTGGGCGGTCCATGCAGGCGCAGATCCGGGCCATGGGATGGACGAACAATCCGCCCGAGTGCAGCTATGGGGACACCCGGAATTTGACAGCGCCCCACGGGGCGATGGCGTTTGGGTCGCCCATGGCCATACTGAAATGGACGCGCCTTTGGCGTCGGAAGGCCGCATCAGCACCGACACCGGCGCGTGGCGAACCGGCCGATTGACGGCCTGCGCAATCCGCCCGGACGGGCATTTTGACTTCCTGCAAACATAGTCCCATTTGGGAGCAACTCGTCCCATTTGGTACAATAGCGGTTTTGAGGTGCCCTCATTTGGGGGAGGTTTGGGATG
>JAESTV010000196.1 GCA_016763475.1 Roseicyclus sp. | reverse complement strand
CCGCGACTTCAAGGAAGGTGTGATAGCGTTTCTTGAAAAGCGGCCAGCGGTGTTTGAGGGGCGCTGACGGATTCGGACGCGGCCACCGCCCACCGCGCGCCCACCGCGCGCCCACCGCACGGCCACTAGCACGGCCACCACAAGTCCCCTGTAATCCCCCTGTGGGAGCCATTGGCGGTGGATGTTTTGTGGTCGCCCTTGGCGATGGATGTTTTGTGGTCGCCTTTGGCGGCGGACGTTTTGTGGTCGCCTTTGGCGATGGATGTTTTGTGGTCGCCTTTGGCGACAGGGGGCGCTGCCCCCGTCCTGCGGACTCCCCCGGGATATTTTTGGCAAATGGAAGACGGGGGGTAGTGGCAGGGGCGAGTGGGGCGTTTGAGGGCGCCGGTGTGAAGGCGGGGGTGTGAAGATGGCGGCGCGCGTTTGACGTTTGAGCTGGGGCAGAATTTGCCGCTGTTCAATCGCCAGGGCGCTGAAAGGGGTGAGAATTCTGCACAAGGGGATCCCAAGCCAGACGCACTGCGCTTTACAGCGTTTTGCGACTATCTGAGGCCGTACATCCCCCTGACCGGCGAGGCAGCGGTTTGTGAAGCAACCGCGCTCATTGCTCAGGGCGGCTCAACTCAAACGCACAGCGCTTTTTTAACGTTCCGGGATCAACCCCCGTGGGCTGAACCTGAGGACCAGAAGCAGGATCATCCCCATCGTCAACAGGCGCATGTGGGCGGCTGAATCAAGCAGGTGTTCGCGCAGCCAGAAGCCATCAGCCATGCTCGCCGTGAGGCCCTGCATCAGCAGAAGGCCAAGGGGTTCGACCTGCACCCAGAGCCACCAGATCAGGAAGCCTCCAAGCACCGCGCCCCAGTTGTTGCCGGAGCCACCAACAATCACCATCACCCAGATCAGGAACGTGAAGCGCAGGGGCTGGTAGGTGCCGGGCACCAGTTGCGCATCAAGTGTGGTCATCATCGCGCCCGCGATACCGCAGACCGCTGAGCCGAGGATAAAGATCTGCAAATGACGTTTCTTGACGTCTTTGCCCATGGCGGAGGCGGAGACTTCGTTGTCACGGATGGCGCGCATCATCCGGCCCCACGGGGAGTTCCACGCCTTTTCGGACAGCCAGATGAGGATGCCAAGGACAACGATGAACAGCGCCGCATAAAGCAGTTTGACGGTGATTGTGGAGGCTGTGATCGGGTCGGCGCCGATATTGGTGACGAGATTGAGAAAACCTTCATTGGCTTGCAGGTCGATCTCATAGGGCACCGGGCGGGCAATGCCGGTGACGTTTTTCACACCACGGGCCAGCCAGTCCTCATTCTTCAGGACCGCAATGATAATCTCGGCGATGCCAAGGGTGGCGATGGCGAGGTAGTCAGAGCGCAGGCCAAGGGCGGTCTTGCCAATGATCCAGGCGCCGCCAGCGGCAAGCAGGCCACCCACGGGCCAAGCCAGCAGGATTGGAAGGCCCAGACCACCAAGAAAGCCGGTGGAGGCCGGATCAATTGCTTCAATCGCCGCTGTACCGCCGTCAAACACCCGCCGGAACACGGTGAACCCCGCAACCAGAACCACAAACATGACGAGGCCACGCAGCCGGCCTTTCGGCATCGCGTTCCACAACAGGATCGCCCCGACAATTGTGAGGGCACCGAGGACAAGGCCAAGCATGGTTCGCAGGCCGCCCGCGCTCCAGGCTTCGGGCACAGGTTCAACTGAGACCAGCACGGTGGCGAGGCCACCCAGGGCGACAAACCCCATCACGCCAACGTTGAACAGGCCCGCGTAGCCCCATTGCATGTTCACGCCCAACGCCATGATCGAGCCCACAAGCCCCATGTTGAAGATCGTCAGCGCCGTGTTCCAGGATTGCACAAAGCCGGTGCCCACATAAAGCATGGCCACAAAACCAAAGAGCATCAGGATCTTGGGGTCAAAGCGCTGGGATGTACGGGCGGGCGTACTGGCGGGCGTACTGGGGGCTGCACTGGGATTCATAACAATTTCCCCTTCATGATTCCGGTGGGCCTGAACAACAGCACAATGATCAGGATGCCGAAGCTGACGGCAAATTTGTAGTCAGTGGACAGCAGTTGCAGCAGCCCTTCGGGTTGCCAATCCGCGGGCCCCAGATAGCCCACAACCTTGCGGAAAGCGTAGGTGACGCCGACCTCTGAAAACGCGATCAGGAATCCGCCGAGGATCGCGCCAAGCGGGTTGCCAAGGCCGCCAACAATGGCAGCGGCAAAGATCGGCAGCAGCAGCTGAAAATAGGTGAAGGGCTTGAAACTCTTGTCGAGACCGTAGAGGACACCTGCCGTGGTTGTCAGCGCCGCAACGATGATCCAGGTGATCAGCACAGCCCGTTCCGGATTGATTCCTGACAGCAGCGCCAGATCCTCGTTGTCGGAGAATGCCCGCATACTTTTGCCGGTGCGGGTGCGATTGAGGAACCAGAACAGCAGGATCATCGCAACAATAGCCACCACAATGGTGATGCCCTGGGTGGTGCGAAACGCGAGGCCCTCGTCCAGGCCCGTCAGCTCGCGGAAGGTGCGCGCCGAGATGATAAACCGTTCGCCATCAGAAAACCGCTGATCGTCGACGCCAATAAAGAAGCGCACGATGCCGTTCATGATGAACATCACCCCCAGGGACGCGATCACGAAGATCACCGATTTAGCCCTTTGCTTGCGATAGAACCTGTAGACCAAGCGGTCGGTGCCGATCATCAGAAGGGCTGTGACCGCGATGCCAAGCGGCAGCGCCAGAAGCGCCGTGGGCAACGGGCCAAAGCTGACGCCCATGGATTGCAGACCCCATGTGCCGAAGATTGTGACCATGGTGCCAAAGGCCATGGTGTCGCCATGGGCGAAGTTGGAAAACCGTAAAATGCCGTAGATCAGGGTGACGCCAAGGGCACCAAGGGCCAATTGCGCGCCGTAAGCGGTTGCCGGCACAATGACAAAATTCATCAGCGCCACAATTGCGTTCAGAAAATCCACGCGGTTCTCCCCCTTGTTGCAGCGCCTTATGGTGGCGCTTGCGCATGTTTGGTAACGCGGCTGGACGCGGTTGGCCAGATAAAGAGCGGCAATTGCGGTGCTTAGAGCGGCGTGCAGGTGCCAAATGCGGTGATTGTGCGGGCGGAGCCGCCATGGCCATGGCTTGTAAGGATGGCCTGGCCGTCCTCGATGATGGTCAACAACTCTGCAATGGCGTGGGTGCTTACACCTGCATAGGCCGCGGGCAGGTGGTTTTGCGGACTGAGCCGGGTGACCGGGTGATCTCCGGTGGCGGAGGACAGGAACAACTCACCAGCATGGTCCGCAGCGATAAGGCTGTAGCTGTCAGCAATGGCGACACAGTCAAGATTATCACATTGGACCGTCATCTGGCAGGACCACGGCTCGGCGGATGCAGATGTGGTGAGCAGAAGGAAGCTGAGGCCTGCGCGGATCATTCACCCGGCTCACAGGTGCCAATGCCGCTGACAATCCGGGTGCCCGCCTGGGGCTGATGGCCGGACACAACCACACGCCCGATGCTGTCAAAGGTCACCATCTGGGTCGATTGGTTGCGCTCATTTGCGTAAAGGAGCGAGCGGACGCGGACTTGCTCCACGGCGTCCTCAGCCGGGGGGAAATCGGCGATCAACTGGTATTCTGACGGCAGATCCTGGTTCCAGTGCACCTGCCAGTTGCCCTCATCCTCAACTATGGTGATCTGCTGATCCCAATCGCGGCAGGCCCCTGTATCCGGGCACAGGATATCGAGGGTACATGTCCAGTTGATGGGGGCCTCTTGGGCGGTGGCGCCAAGGGGCAGGGCACAGATGAGGATGATCAGAGGTGCGCGCATGGGGAATCCTTCAATTGAAACGGGGTGCCGCGGTGGTTTGAGGTGTCGGCCACGGGTAAATTGTCGAGGGTGAAATGGCGGGTGAAATGGCAGGACGGATCATGCGCCTGGCTCACAGGTGCCGAAGTAGGAAACGGACTGGAGCTGGTCACCCTGGGTGATATCCTGCGTGGTCATCACCGCCTCACCGCTGCCGGTGATGGTCAAAAGGATGGTACTGTCAGGGGCGGTGTCAAACAGCGCGCCGAGCGCAGGTGGGGTGAGGTGTGACAGCGGTGTGCCGACCAACAGGCCGTCATCGGTGATGAAACTCAACACGCCGGAGATCACGTTGAAGCGAAACGGCACACCTGGGTGGTTCTGGCAGTCCGTCAGTGGGCTACAGATCGTGGTAAATGTGCAATCCAGCCCGTCGGCGGCGGCCACAGTGGGGAGGATTGCAGGCAGGATTGCGGAGAAGGTTGCGGCGAAGATTGGGGCGAGGGTTGCCGCGAAGGTTGCCGCGAAGGTTGCGGCGAGGGTTGCGGGCATCCTCATCTCGGGACCTGCGTACATTCCAGCACAAAATACCGGGGCCGCAGCACCGGAGCGCCGCTTTCGGCGTCGATCAATTGCACGTACATGGCGAAACGCCGGATGGCGCCAACGGATGGCAGATCGACCAGAAAACTGCGGCGGAAGCCTTCAATCCGTGGCAGGGGCAGGGCATTTTGTAATGTGGCGAAGTGATCGAGGCGGGCCAGATCAGCCTCGGACTGGCCCAGGGAGGTTTCACGGGCGGTGACCCGGATCAACAACTCCCCCAACACCGGCATCATCGCGCACCCGCTTTGCGCTATGCAGGCTCGGGGCATTGTACAAATGCCAGAGTAGGGGGCATTGGTGGGGGCGTCATCAGGTGCGCCAAATGCTGGCAGAGCCATCATCAGGCCCAGATACACGCCAACCATCCACACCCGTGGCATCCTTCAGCCCCCCAGGAACGACTTACGCACTTCGGGGTCAGCCGGCAGCTCCTTGCCGGTCCCGGTAAAGGCGTTGCGCCCCTGCACAAGAACATAGCCTTTATCTGCAATCTCAAGGGCTTGGCGGGCGTTCTGTTCAACCATCAGGATCGGAATTCCGGTCCGCGCGACTTCGATG
>JAESTV010000195.1 GCA_016763475.1 Roseicyclus sp. | reverse complement strand
GCGCCGCCATCTGTGTTGTACCCGATCCGGGCCGCCAGGTTGGCAATTGGATTGGGGTTAATGGGTTGAACGCCGTCAGGCCCAACCGGTTCCACGTCTGCAACCGTTTGCGCGGACACAGCTGTGCAAAGAACACATGAAACCACTGTCATAAACATCTGAAGCGCGCGCATCGTGTCCCCCAACCTCTACCGCTGGGTCGACGCTATTGAGGCATTCCACCAAAGCCAAGATGAATTGATTTGCGCCATGCCTTTATTGTGACCTGTGTCTTTTATCTTCGCCTCACATAACCCATCGTGGCGCATGGTTGATCAAAGCGACATATTCAAACTTCTGGCCGAAAGCGCCGACGCATGTGAGCAATCCTGGTCCTTGACGCCGGATGAGACGGAAGAGCGCGTGTTGTTCTTTTTCGAGAATTCTGTTGCGGCGGCAAAGCTGATTGCAACAGCCGCCCAACAGCTGAACATCCCCGATAAGGTCTTGTCTGAATGGTCGTTTTCCCTGCCGGGTGCCGATGCAATTGGGTTGGCTCTGCGCTGTGATCGCGCATCGGTGCGGCTTTACACGCAATATTGGGAGGTCCTTGCCGCTCGGGTGAATGCCGGAAACCATGACCCATTCCCGCTATATCGTGGCTTCAAATCGCTGCCCGGTGGCACGGTGCGGACCGACAGCTACCATTGCCTGCCCCTCGCCCCCGAGGAGGCGTTTTGGCCTCCAATGGCAGAGGCGTTTGCCGCACAGGGTTTGGACCCCTTGCGCGCCCGTGAGGTTTTCGCGGATTTGACCCCTGAAACGGCAATATTCACCCGCACAATGGGCTCTGGTCGGGTGTCTTGGCTAACAACTGTACGGCGCGCCGAGATTGACCGAGCGGCCCTTGCGGACTGGGCCGCCCCGCTGTCAGCCGTGCCGAAGGGGGCGGAAATTCTGGATCGACTGGCAAATGACGCGCTTGTTCACCTTGCCGGCGGGCACGACGCACAGAAAGGCCCGTTCTTCACGATTTACACAGAAAGCTCCCCCGAGGCCGTTTTGGCGTCGCTAGCAAGATTCACCTGAAACGGTAGCGCTTGATTTGAAGCAGCCGCACCGCTCTGGTTGGTTGAGGTTTCGCGCAAGGCACCCGAAAACCGGTGCCCATTTTTCGGCTTGCCAGTTTTTCAAACGCGCAAGGTACCCGAAAACCGGTGCCCACTTTTCGGCTTGCCAGTTTTTCAAACGCGCAAGTTATCCGAAAACCGGTGCCCACTTTTCGGCTTGCGCTCTAGTTCGCCACCGCACAGCTGCTGCCCGCAGGGATTGCAAGGTCCGAATTGTCGATCTCCGCCATCACCGTGAACGTGTTGGACATGGCGTCGATAAAGGGGTCGATGGCGGTAACAATTGCCACCACATTCGCTTGAGTCAGATCAACCGACAACGCAATCTCTTGCCCGGGTTCCAACTCGCCAAAAGCTGCCGCCAGAAACACCAACTCTGCGTCAAGCGCGCTGACCTCGATGATTTGCAACAACGGCTCCGCACCGATCAACTCACCCATCGCCACATCAACCCGCGCCACATATCCGGCGAACGGTGCCCGGATTGTGCCTCGGTCAATTTCCATCTGCGCGCGCGCCTCTTCGGCCTCGGACAGGGCAAGATCGGTGCGCAACGCCCCAATCTCATCGCGTGAGATCAGGTTGCGCTCCAACAGCCCCTCACTGCGCTGCATCCGCTCATCAAGGCCGGCAATGGTGATCCGGGCGACGCGCAGGTCCGCTTCGGCCAGCCGAGTGTCAAACCGCACAAGCGCCGCGCCAGCTTCAACAAAATCGCCCCGCGAAACATCCACACCGACAACAATCCCACTGCGATCCGAGCCGATGTCGCTGGTGCGCGCGGGCACAAGCAAACAGGTCAACGGCTCTGCCATCTGCGCGGCCAAAGGCCCGGCGAATGAAAGCCCCAGCGTTGCCGCTGCACATATCGAACCAATCCGCTTCATCCCAATCCGCTTCATCGACACCTCCTGTCCTAACGATACCCTAGCCGCTTTATCATATCCTGTTCACGTAAAAGCGTCCGCCGCCGCATCGCACGTGCGCGACGGTCCCGATCTGCCTGAATCTGGCCAAGGCTGAACGCGGGGAACAGGCCGCGCCGCAACATCCACGTTGCACATCGGCGTCCAAACGAAAATGCCCCTTCGACAAGGCCCCGGTCCTCCAGGCTGATCATGGTGTCAAAGCTGCCGGGATCACCCTGGCGCCCTGCGCGCCCATATAGCTGCCGTTCCAACCGGCCTGACGGCATGATCGACGCGATAATGACGTGAAGCCCACCCGCTGTCCGTACATCAGAGGCCAGCGCGATATCGGTGCCGCGCCCCGCCAAGTGAGTGGCGATGGTGATTGCGCCACGTTCCCCGGCGACCTCAACCAACTCGGCCTCCTGCGCCTCGGACAGCGCGTCCAGCACCGCAACGTCACGCCTGATGCAGCGAAACTCTTTCTGCAACGCACCACTTTCGGCGACATCGTTAAGGCCGATCAAAACCGCCCGGTCACCGGCCAGATCGACGGCCCGTTGCGCCACGGCCTGCCATTTCGCCTGCTCGGTGCGAAACACACGCAGCTTTTTGCCAAACAGCTGATTTGGCGCGTGAGCGGCGACAGGCCAAACGGCGAGGCCGTAAATGGCCCAGAACTCACCCCGGCATTCCTTGGCGGTTCCGGTCAGGCCCGACAGGATACGATATTGGCGGAAATAGGTCTGCTGGGTGATCTGACCCACGGTCCGCGTCTCATCACTGGGCGGAACACCGGCCACAAACTCGACCATCTGCTGCAACCCGTAATCCCACTTCCGGTCCGGCATCAGCCGTCCGGTGGCTTGGTCGATCATGACAATCTCATCATCCTGCACCACATATGCGACGCCTTCCAGGAACCCGTAAATCGCCATCAGGGCGGTCTCCGTCAGTTCGATAATCTCGGAGGTTTGGGCCAGAGGATGGCGCCACATCGCCGCCTGCCTTTCCAGCTTTGCGATGCCGCGGGTGGTCAGGCGCCAGCTGCCATGTTTGTCCCGTTCACGCTCACCTCCCGCCGAAAGATCCCGCGCAAATGCGATAAGGTTGCGAAACAACGCTGTGTCAGCCGCAGGTGGTGCTTTGTCCGGCTCGGACAGGATCATCGGCACGGTTGCATCATCAATCAACACGCTGTCAGCTTCGTCGATAATCGCCAGCGCCTGCCCGGTTTGGCGCGGCCGGTTGGCATCCCCCATGGTCCGGGCCTCACGTTTGTCACGCAGGTGGTCAAACACCACGGTCTTGTTGGTTCCGTACAGGATATCGTGGTCGTAGCCCGCGCGCCGGTCGTCGTCCTTGTCGTCTTGCCGGATCACAGCAGAACTGACGCCGATGTACTGCGCCATCGGTGCGATCAACTCATGGTCCCGTTCGGCCAGATAGTCGTTCACCGTCACCACATGTACGGACACGCCGACGCTGGCGGCGGTCACAGCCGCCATACCTGCGGCCAACGTCTTACCCTCGCCAGTGCGCAATTCAACACAGGTGCCCGACAGTAACCGCAACGCACATTCGATCTGATTGTCGCGCAGGCGCAGGCCGGTTTCACGGCGAAACACTTCCAGCACGGCGCAGAACCTCTCAGCCCCTCGGGCTGGGTCCATCAGGTGCTCGGCACGCAAGGGTTTGGCGAAAACAGCCCGCAGGGCGGCGTCACTCAGCGGCTCCATATCGCCACGCTGCGCGGAAATCGCCCGGTGCAGGGCGGTGATACGATCCACCTTCGCGGCAACACGCCAGACAAACCATTCATCCAGAAACAGACGAAACCGCGACAGCGGTTTGACATCACGCCGCACCGGACGTCGGCGAGACCGGGCAAAGGCCTTGAGAACCGGACGTGCTGCCATCACCCTGTTCCCTAGAACCGCGTGACGCGCAGGAACAGACGGCGCAGATGGAACTGTATCTGTGTGAACGCGCTGGCCCGCCCCAGATCAACCCGCGCCTCCACATGGGCCCCGGCCCATTGCGACAGATCGCGGTCCGGCGCGGCCCAGATGATCCACCGGGAATCAAGCGCCATCCCCGGATTGTCCGGCTGTTCGGGAACTGGCCCACCAGCCGAGCGTAGAAGCTCCGGCGGCACTTGCTGGCCAACATCCACCACCCGTTCACGGGCAAACGGCAAGATGATGGTTGTCTCGTTTGGCAAGCGCAACTCGATACTGCTGTTTTCGCCCACGCGACCAGAATACGCGGCGGGGATGGCGGCCACCACCTGAAGCGCATCGGGATTGATCACATACCCAAAACCGTCACCCCGAAACGCGAACCGGCCCGGCGTCGGGGGTTGCCCGGCGGTCCAACTGAGGCGGCCATCAAGGGGCGCACGTATCGACAGCGCGTCTTCCAGGGTTTCAGCATTCACAAGGCTGGCGCGCGCCACCTCCGATTCACGCTCAATGCGTTGGCGTTCCGCCACCGTCAGGCCGCTGCGGGTCAATGCGTCTTCAAGGAACACAACATTCAGGGCCAGGGCTTCACGCCGTGCGGATTGGGAGGGGTTTGTCAGGCGCATCACGGTTGAGCCGGCGGTGACCAGTGCGCCATCCGCGATCTCCGGACTGCCCAGAAGCCCGGCCGTCGCCGCCAAGATCTCGGCGTGGGGAAGGGGAACGATGCGGCCTTCACCACGTGCGAAAAAGGGCAACGGAACGAAGGCCATCAATCCTATGATCACAGCGAGGAATAGAAACAACCGGACCTGTGCCCGTCGGACCCTGTTCTGCGCTCGCGCCATCTTAACCCCCTTTTTTGCGACCTTCACCAAGGGCCAGATGACTCCCATGATGATGGCCCACGCCGCCAGCAGAAGGCCAAAAATGAAGAACCACGACGACACGATCAAAGCGATCGTAAGCGTCAAAAGCATCCGATAGGCAAGCGATAGCACCCCGTAGGTCGCCAGGATGCGCGCTTCACCCTCGCGTGGTTCAACATCCTGGCGCTATCCGATCACCCGCGACAAAAACCGGTCCTGCAAGAACTCACCTGAACGTTGCGCAAGGTTGGGCATCTCCAGCCAATCAGCCAACACAAAGTAAGCGTCGAATTTCAGCAACGGATTGCCATTGAACACAATGGTCGAGACCGAGCCGATCAAAATGAGGTTGAACATCAGCGCACGTTCCAGCCCCGGCTCCATTTGAAGCCAGAAGATCATGGCGATAGCGGCGATCAGCAATTCCGCGGCGATACCCGCAGCACCCACCAGCATTCGGGCGTATTTCGACGGCAATGTGCTGGCCTCGGATGCCTCGACGTAAGGCACCGGAAAAAAGAGCAGCAGCATAATGCCGAATTCGCGCACCTCACCCCCGAAGCGGCGCAGGGCGTAGCAATGGGCCAACTCATGAATCGCTTTCATGAACGGATAGGCAAGCGCGAGGGAGACAAGCCCCCCTTGCGACAGGAGAACCTGATCAGTCGATTGCACCAGCGCCTCGGCGTTCAGGATCGCCAGCGTGATCGCGGTGACCAGCAACGCCACGATGGCAAGGCCGCCAATCGGCGTGAACAACAACGCCGCAAACGGATAGGTCACGCGCACCAATGCGCTGGGGTCGAACAGTTTGATCTTGATCGCAAGCGGGCTGACAAAGCGCTGTTCCAGCGAAGCCGACCGGCGCTTGCCCGTGCGGTCGCTCAGGTGTTTCGGGTCCAACTCGTGATCGGACAACAACAAGCCAGAGCCAACAAGTTGCATCACCCAATCCACCATCTCACCCTGGGTCGGGGCGATGGCAGGGCGGCGCATCAGCGCCTCCCAAATATCGCCAAGGGTGGTGGCACCATCGAACATTTGCCACAACTCTTGTGCGCGTTCACTCAGACGCAGATGTTGGCCGGTGACGCGATCAGACAGAACGATATACGCATCACCGCGAAAGATTTGATGGCTGGTCTCGATCGCAGCGCGGCGCCTGAAGCACTGATCCGACAGCAAGTGCCAATCTGGATGCCGCAAGGTGCCCATCGCGTGTCAGCTCCAACGCCAGATCGTACGTCGCACCCAGCGCAACGCACCGCGCGTGTAGGCCCCCAACATCGACGTCGCTTCGCCGTCGATCCGCACCACGCCGCGCATTCCGTCCAGCAGCACAACCTCAGGTGTGGCCTCGATATCCATCCAGGCGGTGAAGGTGTTGACCCCGTCACGCACCTGCGGGTCCGAGGTGATGTTGGTCAACGTCACCTCAATCGGCGACCCCGGATGCGCCGTCAAAAGCAGCGCGCCGCTGGCTTGCGGTGCGAGGTCTGCAACCCAATCTTCATCAATGAAAACCAGCACCCGGAACGCATCAGGCGCGGCAAGTTCCAGCAGCGGCTCGCCCAATCGCACCCGGCCGCCAACACGCCGCCAAGCGTCTCCGCCAACAACCACGGCGGCGGTCTCAGCTTCAAACCGCGCCAGATCCAACTGCCGCTCAAACAGGCTAAGGCGCACCTCGATCTGGCGGCCCTGGGCCTCAAGGCTTTGCACCCTGGCGCTGTCACGTTGGGCGCGAGCGGCCTGAACCTCTGTCTCGATCCCGGCCAACTCGGATTGCACTTCGGCGATTTGCAGCACCAGGTCGGTGTCTTCCAGCGCAACGATAATTTCACCTGGCGCGATGCTGTCGCCAAGTTGGAACGGCGCCTGCGCCAGAAATCCGTCATATGGGGCCGACACAACACGGCGATCCTGTGCTTCGATCCGGGCCGAGAAACTCGGCTGGAACTGGGACGGCCACATGGCCAAACCGATGATGACGGCGACAAGCACAACAACAAACAGCTTCAAGCGCCACGCGGTTGGGCCGAAGATGCCCCGGATGATCGCCCAGGCCCAATTGCCCAACCGACGCCAGATCGATGGAAACGCGCGGGTTTGGATGGTCAGGGACTCGCTGAGAACTTGCGCCAGAAGGTCGGCGGATTCCGGGTGTACTTCACCCGCAAACGAACCCTCAGACCAGATGCAGACCACCACCGCCTTGGGGTCGTCACCGCGATAGACCGGCAGCGACAGGCCCCTTTGCCCACCCAAGGTGCGGATCCGAGCCATCATGTCTTCAAGCAGATTTTGGGTTTTGGGATCAGGCAGTTGGTCCTCTGTCAGGTCAGGCAGGTCAGAGTCTCGGTCGGCACCGCTGACCTCTATGATCTGCGGCGCGCGGGCGCGGACGGCGTGATCAGCCAGCGCCTCGATCTGGCTGCGCGCCTCGCTGTTGCGCTCAACCACGCCGCCCCCCGACAGGGCAACCAGCTTCGGCGTGTCACCTTTCAGCCAGGTCACGGCGATCAGATCAGGCGTCAGCGCCTTTTCCAGCCGGGCCACCCATTGATCCGCCAATAGGCGACGGGTGCGGGCGCGGGCCGCGTCCAGCAGGATCTGAGCGCCAACTTCGGTGCCGATTGCGACGGCGCCCATCTCGGCACTGCGATCACTTAACGCCGCAACCATCAGCCAACCGACACGCGCTTCAACAGCGGATAACTGCACCTGAAGGTCCGAAGGTGCCACACCATCAAAGCGCAACATCAACACCAGATCGAGGCCCGCCCCTCCCAACATGTAATGGGCGTTCCAGCCGTTCTTGGCCCCGGCCACAGCTTCAACCGCACCGCCGCCTTCGGGGTCGTAGGCGTCCAGCGCTGGCATCATCCGCGTTTCATCGACATTGCCGAACCGGGCGGCTTCCTGCCACAAGCCAGCCCCCTCCCGAAGGAAGGCTTGCACACCCGTCAGACCCTGGAGCGACGCTAGATGTCGTCCCAGGGCCTCACGAAACAGGGGAAATTCAGGGCTTGCGGCCATCAGGGACCAATATGCTCACATTGTTCGCTCAAGTGCCTATGCGCCAACCGCCCATCTGCCAAGAGGGTGCGCGGCTCGATTGCGCAATAAACGCGGCGACTTCCGATTCAAGCTGCCTGAGGTCGCCATCACCGCCTTGAAGGGAAGACTCGTCCAGCGCAGGCGCATTGCCCTGCCCTTGATCCGCCGGAGGGGTCCCGTTCTCGGTCAGAGGGCTTTGCCCGGCACCACCCAGAAGTTGCTCTTCCGAGATCATGCGGAACCCGGTCAGGCCGGTGCCGCCGCCGGAGGCAAAGAGCGAAAGAAGCTCTTTCATCATGGCATCGCTGAACAGGTCGGCATCCAGGAACAGCAGGTCCAGACGATCGGTCGAGAACAGGCTGAGGTCGGCCCCGCCACCAAGCACCATTTCTCTATCATCCGTAAGGACGGTGATTTCAGAGCGCCCGGACGAGAAGTTCACGCCGAGGGTGATCTGAACCAGAATATCCAGGTCGCGCACGGCGGGGGTCAGGAACGAGGTCACCAGATCCTTGCCGTTGCCCGAAGGCACGAAGCGCAGGCGGAGGAATTCACCGGCGGCAATGTCGGTGCCAGCCCCCAAGCTGAACTTGTCGTTGCCGATGCCGCCAATCATGACGTCATTGCCCAGGTTCGGGTCAGCTTCCGTATCGCCGATCAACGTATCGTCACCACCCTCGCGGATATGGGTGCTCTCAAAGGTTCGCTCACCCGTGGCGAAGGGGGACAACCGCGTCAGCAGGCCATTGTCACCCTGCATCAGATCGTTGCCCAGGTTGCCAATCAGGCTGTCAGAGCCGGCGCCGCCGATTTGGATATCGCGATCCGAACCGCCGGTGATCGAATCGTTGCCACCGGTTCCGGGCTGCGTGGATTCAACGCGGTTGTAGATCCCGGTTGTCCCTTCCGCCTCTACTCGGCCAGCATCGCCGATCACGATGTTGAGGCCCGAAGCGCTGGTGGACGTATCGTCACCCTCACCCAGCAGAACCCAATCATCACCTGCACCCGTTGCAACCGTATCCGGGCCACCAAAGGCCGGATCCTCGATCACGCTCTCGAAGACGGAGCGTACACCGGTGTTGAAGGTCAGCACCGCCATGTCACCGGCAATGACATCGTCACCGCCCGCTGTGGTGATCTGATCACCTGCCGCGCCGCCGAAGACAACCGTTGCGCCATCACCTGCGGTGATACTGTCACTGCCGCCGATCATGCTTTCAATCGTCTCAACCCGTACCAGCAGACCCGCCGCATCACTTTCGATACGTCCGTTGTCACCCAACACAATGCCGCCACCCTGGCCCAGGCTGATGTCATCAGCGCCAACGCTGCCGATCACCCACTCGTTGCCAGTGCCACCGCTGATTGTGTCGTCATCACCAGCCGCACCATTGGTGGGTGAGGTGGTTGCCACAAGGGCCTGCACGCCATCTGCGGCGAAGGTCAGAAGGCCGGTGTCGCCGAACACAATGGCCGTGCTGCCTGTGACCGCGATGTTGTCCTTGCCAGCACCACCCAGCACAATGTCAGTTCCCGCGCCAGTGGTTGTGACACGGTCATCACCGCCTTCGGTTTCGCGCACCGAGCGGATGTTGACGAGGCTTGCCGTATCGAAGGCACGGTTGGTGCCCGCGATCTGCTCAATGATCCCGAAGTCACTCAGGATGATGTTGCTGCCTGACCCGGTGATAACGTCAGCCCCGGCCGTGGTCAGCGGATCACCGGTCAGCGGGTTAAAGCCCGCATCCGGCTGCGCCTGTTGGGTGATGATCGAAATCAACTGCGGCTGTTGGTTCAGACGCACCGATTGATCAATCCGCAGGCCGTTGTCGCCGTAAACATGATCCGCGCCACCAAGAGCGTGGATTGTATCATCACCGGAACCGCCCAGAAGGTGGTCGTTGAACGCGCTGCCCGTAATCAGGTCGTTCCCGACGCCGCCATAGGCAATCACGAAGCCAGAGGCTTTGCTTGCATCAATCACGTCATCGCCACCGGCAGCGAACTGGCGGCCCGAGCCATCAAGCGCATCGGTGCGGCTGTTGTAACGTTTGCCGTCCTGGGTGGTGTCCCCAAAGATCGCCAACACACGGCTGCTGCCGCCAGCATTGGCAACAGCGTCACCAGCTTTTGGTGTCAGGCGGATTGTATCGCCGCCGCCGCCGCCGTGAACCACGGTCAACGTGTTCAGCGCCGTGCTTTCGATATCGAGGGTGTCGGCGTTGGAACCCAACAGCAGTTCAACAACTTCCATCTCGGCATAGTTGATACCGGCTTTGAAGGTCTTGAGGTCCGGGACAGCCGTGGTGCCGAAGTTCAGCACCAGATCGGTGCTTCCCATATCGAAACCCGAGAGGTTGCCCTCGGACAATGTGCCGGATTGAGCCGCCGCACTGCCGTCATTGAAGATAACCAGACGATCGGTCTGGGCGTTCTCATCCACCGGGTTGGAGACCTGGACCAGATCCGTATCAGTTTCGCTCGGCAGGGTGATGCCTTTGATGATCGCACGATCCGCCCCCGGCCCCACACCGCCAAAGACAAACAGCGGCCCCTGGATGCCTGAGATCAGGTGGTTTTGCGCCCCCGGTTTGATCGTCGGCTGTGGCTCGGTCGCAACCGTGCCAATTGTCAGATCAATGGTGATCGGCGTGTCCCAATTCGCCGCCGTGAAGGTGACCGTCTTGTCGGTGTTGTTCCAACGACCCAGCGGATCAGTGGTGACATTGGCCACGGTCTGACCATCGGACAGGATCGACACAACCACGTCAGCCGTGGGCTCTTTGGACAGCTTAAGGGTGTAGCTGTCCGGGGTCGACGCAGACACAATTGTATCGCCGTTGGTCTCTGTGACAATCACCTCACCTTTGTCGTTGTCGAAGATACGGACATCAACTTCGGTTGGGTCGGCAACATCAGCCCAGCTTGCCTGGGTTGTCGCCGCGCTCACAAATTGCAGCGACAACGTCTGACGTTCGCGGTTTTCTTCGATCAGGTCATCTACCGCCGTGACCGTTACGTTGATGCCGGTCGCATAGTTGGCGTGGGTGAAACGAAGGCGCAACTTGCCGTCGACAATAGAGGTGAAGACCGCATCCGAGCTGGCGACGGTGTAGTCACCTGCCGGGTGGTCCAGATCGTAGAAGATATCCTCACCGGCATCGGGCTGGCGCGACAGGGTCAGGTGCAGGGTTGCCGTTGCCCCATTCTCAACCACGCTGACCGAGGATGGGTTGCCGTCAACGCGGATGCCATAGGCGTCGTCGTCAAAGACAGTCGCCTCGACGTTGGCGATTTTGGTGGTGTTGACCTTCTCAATGAATTCAGCGGTGACGCCGGCATCGTTAGCGCGGGCCTGATGGCTGACCACAACCTTACGGGTGCCTTCAGCCGCGTCATCTTCTGGCGCCTGCACATAAATGGTCTGCCAATCCGTCGGAGCGGAGTTGGCGCTGGTAAACGTAAACACCGATGCGGATTCATAACCGCTGCCTGCGCTACCGGAGACCAGCACAGAGTTCGCCTTTTCGGTCCCCGGCAGGTTGCGATCCTGCGTTGAGGAGCGGGCAGCAGATGCCGTCAGATACACAATGGCTGTGCCGGTCAGCGCTTCGGTCATACGGACGCGATAGAAACCGTGGGTGCCACCCTCTTGCAGAACCGCAAGGCCGCTGGTGTCGATCTCAAACAGGCCGGAGCCTTCGTTTGCCACGTTCAGGCGCAAACCATCAACGAAGACCTCGTTAAAGGCCGGATCTGCCGAGGTGACCGCGTGGTTCACGATCGCCGAAGATCCCTCAACCTCAAGCGACACAATCTCGGTTGTCACGTCACCCGCAATGCTGATGAAGTCGGACCCAAGGCCGCCGATGACGGTGACCGCCATGTTGGCTGCGGTGGACTGGACGTAGAACGTGTCGTCCCCTTCAAGGCCATCAATCTCGGCCTTTTCGACGCCCTCAAAGCTGACGTTCAGGCCAGCCCCAAAGATGCCCTGCTCGGTGATCAGGAAACTATCGTCCCGCTCGGTGCCGAGAACAACAATGGTGTCGGTTCCGGCGCCGCCATCAATCGCAAGCGGTGCGTTGATGTTGTAAAGGAAGCTGTCGTCACCACCGCCACCAAAGGCTTCGGCATCGCCGCCACCTGCGGTTTTCAGCGGATTGTCCTTCAGGACAAAGGCGCGGACCACAAAGGTGTCGTTGCCATCTTCGCCATACAGCTTGGTCAGACCTTTGTTGGAATAGACATTAAACGTGTCTTCGCCCAAGCCGCCAAAGACCACCATCGGGTGACTGTTGCCAACTGACAGGAAGCCTTGCGTGGTTTCGTTGGTCTCAATCTCGTCGCCCAGAAGCACATTCGGTGCCATCCGGTCCGAGCCGAACATCTGGCCGATCTGGAACGTATCGTCATGGTCACCACCATCCAGCGTGATGATGGTGCTGGTGTCGTCGGATGCGATGGTATCTTCGCCACCCAATGTGTTCACCCGAACACGACCGTTGAGTGAGCCGTCATAGTTGATCCGCTCAAACTTGTCGGAGCGGGTGCCATCGAGGTTCTTGTTCAGCAGCGCGATGAAGTTCTTGCGCACAAGAACCTCGTCTGCCGCAGCAACATCCGCTGCCGCGCCGTCACGCCCATTGATCGTCAGAACGTTTGCGCCGTCATTTGCGTTGCCGCTGTCCTTGACGGTGATCACATTGCTGACCGCACCGCTGCGGCGGTTGATGATGTATTCATCGCTGTCCGCTTCACCGTCGAGAAGGAAGCTATCAGCGGGATCACGTTCACCCAGTTCGGTGACGGTGATGGTGTCTTTGCCACCACCGGCCTTCACAACGACATCGCCGTTAAAGATACCCGGCTGGATCAGGATTTTGTCTGCATCACCAAAGCCACGGATCGCGATATTCGTCGCGTCGATTGCCCCGAAGACCTTTGAATCGGTGCCCGCGCTATCGGCGCTGCCCTCGTCCAACCGCATCTCAATATCACCGGTCACGGTGATTGAGCTGGCAAGTGTCTGCTCGAAATCGTCGCCAACCCGCAGGGTCAGGTTCTTGGCGCCCGTTGTCGCGTCACCAACTTTGATAGCGCCTGCAATGGTCAGGTTCTCATTTGTCGCGACAGTCTCGCGAACTTGGATATTCACATCACCAAGGGAGCGAACAGCGAAGCCACCGAAGTAGTTTTCGTCAATGCGCAGGGCTTTGGTATTCTCTACAAATGCACCAAGGGTACCGGCGTCAAGGGCAAGGCGATCAACCGTAAGTTCAATGTCGCCTGTTGTGGTTTGCGTCCCGATCCCGACCCCTTTGAGGCGCGCGTTCCCGGTGATGATGTTCGCCAACTCACTGCCAACACCGTCGAGGATATTGGCCTCGCTGTCGATGGCCACAACCTGCGCCGATTGCACAAGACCTAAGCGGACATCACCTTTGGACGTTAGCCAGATGTCGTTAACTGCACGGGCGTTCACAACCGTGTTGGTCCCGGTCAGCAGAATGTCGAAGGGCTGCGTGACGTCACCGATATTGCCCAGCTTGGAGCGCAGCGTAAGACCCGCAGCGGTTAATGTGCCCGCGGCTGCGCCTTGCATGGATTGCTCGCTCAGGATGTCGGCAAAACCCGCAACCGTCAGCCCGGCATCAGACAGGGTGAACAGCTTGAATTCATGCAGGTACAATGTACCGCCAACCGTACCTTGGGTGGTTGTCGCGATATCCACTTCAATCCGCGCGCCAGCGGCGCCGAAGCTGCCATCAACATCCAGGATCAACGCAGACGCCGTGATGTCCGCCGAAGGATCAGCGTCGTCACCGGCCAGATCGGTGACCGAGCCACCCACATCCAGTTTGACGGTGCCAAGGGCGTCAATATCGCCAACCTTCAGATCACCCGCCATGGTCAGGGTCAGATCCCCACCCACAAGGGCGCGCTCGACGCTCAGGGTGCCGCCAAGCTGTTGGATATTTGCGTTACCCGTGGCCTGAACCAAAAGCACGCCATTCCCGGCGGCATTGATGGTGAAGGCTGTGCTTGCGGTGCCAATCTCGCCGTCCGAGATCAGGCTGATGTATTCCAGCGCCGTGGCAGCGGGGCCACCCGCGCCTGACACATCAACCAGATTGCCGGTTGTCAGGATCCGCAGGAAACCACCGCTGTGCGCCTTGCGCACGTTCAGTTCCACGCCGTCGTGGCCGATTCCGGCCATCCCGGTTGAGGTCATGTCCAGCAGCGTCGCCGCCGTGGCCGAGCTTGCCCGCAGGTTGATGTCCGCAAATGGCTGTGCCGAGACCCGCTGCACGTCCCACAGGTCCTTGAAGATATCGCCATCCGAGATGGTGATCGTCCCCGTTTCAGGAACTTTCTTGATGTCGCTCAATCCGACCCAGTCAGCGCCCGCATTGGCCCAATCTACGGCCTTGGGGTCAAACGCCGTCGGCGCGGTGCCGTTGTATTGGAACAGCTTGTAGGTGCGCGCAGTGCCATCCGCCCCGGCTTGGTCAGGCCAGATGTTCCACAGACCCAAAACCTCACCGGGGTTAACCGTCACGGTTGTGGGGTTGGCATCCAACAGATCACTAAACACCAGGTTCAGTTTGGTCCAGTTGGCCCCATCTGCGGCCAACGCGCCATCTGCTGGCGCATTCGCCAGAATGATATCACCACCCGTGCGGACGTAGATCTGATGGACGATGTCCACGATATCTTGCGTTTGCAAGGCGCGGCGCAGGTTTTGCGCATCCAGTCGCGCTTGCTGTTCGAAGCTGCTCAGGCCGGGAACAATCTCAACCGGGGCGGTAAAATCAATGTCCTTCGGCTCGGTCAAGGTGCCGATGCGGCCTTCACCTGCCGTGGCATCACCCGCCGCGTTCAGGATCACCACCGGGGCGATGATGTTGGCATTCTCAGCCGCAGCGGTTGCACCGCCAGTGATCGCGCCGACTTGCAGCAACGGATAGAGCTTCGCCGCCACAGCCGCCGGAAGCGCGCTGTTGAGGCTGCCAATCTTGGTGAGTTCCAGGTCAATCGCCGCATCCCGCGGGGCATTCTCAAGGAACAGGCTTTCCACGTAACTTGGCTTTGCGTCCCGGTCTTTGTTTGCATCGTGGATCACGGTGAACCGGTAGGTCAGGTCACTGATGATCTGCGTATTGCGCGCCGCACCATCAAAGCCCGCCAGCAGGCCATCGTAGGTGCCCGCCGCGACGTCCGCCGCAATGGCGCCGCGCACGCTGAATTGCTCAGCCACGCCCAGATAGGCCGCGCCGGTTTTGCCGCCTTCTGCTTCGCTGCCAACCCGGATGACGTCGATATAATTGACCAACTGCCCATGATCGGCCGCCCAAAGGTCATCGTGGATCGGCTGATACTTCGCCAACGCCGTTTGGTACGCGGCGTCTTTGTCCACCTGAGGTGACGCCGCCGTCAGGCCCGCCTCTGTTAAAGCAAGCGCCTGAAACGCCGAGTTGCCGGACAGGTTGGGTTTGTCGGTTGCGTTCACATGGAGGGCTTCGATGTAGGTGCGGACATCACTGCCAACGCCCACATTTTGCGGCGCCAGAACACCGTGAATCGCGCTGTAGGTTTGGGTCAG
>JAESTV010000194.1 GCA_016763475.1 Roseicyclus sp. | reverse complement strand
TTGCTGGATGAAGGCGGCATCTCCCGCACCCGCCCCTACCGTGCGCCGCACCACACGGCCTCGATGCCCGCGATTGTCGGTGGTGGACGTGGCGCAAAACCGGGTGAGATCAGCCTCGCCCACAACGGCGTTCTGTTCCTCGATGAATTCCCCGAATACCCCCGCGCCGTGCTGGAAACCCTGCGCCAACCGATTGAGACCGGTGACGTTGTCATCGCCCGCGCCAACGCCCACGTCACCTATCCCTGCCGCTTCCTGCTGATTGCCGCCGCCAACCCTTGCCGCTGCGGGCAGCTTTACGACGCGGGCGCCGCGTGCAGCCGCGCGCCGGTCTGCGGGCAGGAATATATGGGCAAAATCTCCGGCCCGCTGATGGATCGCTTCGACTTGCGCCTGGAGATCCCGCCGGTTGCCTATTCCGACCTCGACCTGCCCGCATCAGGTGAGGCCAGCGCCGTCATCGCCACCCGTGTTGCCGCCGCGCGTGACGTCCAAGCGGCACGTTTTGACGCGTTGGGCGTGGCGGCACGGGTCAACGCCGACGCCGAGGGCGCGCTTCTCGATCAGATCGCCACACCTGATCCGGCGGGGAAGGAGATGCTGCTGAACGCCGCCGAAAAATTCAAACTAACCGCGCGCGGCTACCATCGGATCATGCGCCTGGCGCGCACCATTGCCGATCTGGACGGGGTGGAAACGGTGAGTGTTCCCCACATTGCGGAAGCGGTTGGCTACAGATTGATCGGTGCGCGCGAGACTTAGGACGCAGACCGTAGTGCGCAAACGTCCCCGGCGATGCAGACGGGTTACGTCATCGCGCCATGGCGCCCCTCAATTGCGTCCCAGATCTTGGCCGCGATGTTAATGCCGTCGAACCGCTCCAGCTCCTGAATGCCGGTGGGTGAGGTCACGTTGATCTCCGTCAGCCAGCCGCCGATCACGTCGATGCCGACAAAAACTTGCCCGATCTCTTTCAGACGCGGCCCGATGATCGCACAAATCTCCAACTCTCGCTTGGTCAGCGCCGTGGCCTCTGGCCGCCCGCCCACATGCATGTTGGAGCGCGTCTCCCCCTTTGCAGGCACTCGGTTTATGCCACCCACAGGTTCCCCATCCACCAGGATCACGCGCTTGTCACCTGCCGCGACATCGGGCAAAAACTTCTGTATAATCAACGGCTCACGGTTGATGCTGCTGAACAGCTCATGCAGGGAGCTGAGGTTGCGATCTTCCGGCGTCAACCGGAACACCCCGGCGCCACCATTGCCGTAAAGCGGCTTCAGGATAACATCGCCGTGGTCAGCTTTGAACGCCTTCAACATGTCCACATTCCGCGCGATCATCGTGGGCGGAGTCAGATCGGGATAGTCGAGGACCAACAGCTTCTCGGGAGAGTTCCGCACCCAGAACGGGTCGTTAACCACCAAGGTTTGGCCGCGCAGGCGGTCCAGCAGATGGGTGGTGGTGATGTAGCCCATGTCAAACGGCGGGTCCTGGCGCAGCCAGATCACATCAACCTCGGACAAATCCACAATCTCCGGCGCCTGAGCCTGGACATGGTTGCCGGCAACCCGCTGCACCGTAACGCGGCGCGCGCGCGCGCAAACTTTATTCTCACGGTAAAACAGATCGTCCGGAGTGTAGACCATCAGATCATGGCCACGCGCTTGCGCCTCTTCCGCCAATCGAAATGACGAATCCGCGTCAATATCCACACCCTCAATCGGGTCCATCTGAAACGCTACCAACATGCCTGCCCCTCCGGTTTTGCCGCACGCCCTTTACTTGGCGCGGCGTTGGGCCAGGTGCAATGGGCGATACTTGTTCAGGCGGCCAGCGCGTTGACAATCACATCAATCTGCCCCTGACCATCCACCAGCGCCACGTCAAAGCGCATCGGCGTCATCGCGCCTTTGGGGAAACTGCCAAGACACTGCTCCGCGCTGCGCAATAGCCGCCCGATCTGGCGCCTGGACAGGCTTTCCGCCGCCCGCGCCAAGGTGCGGGATTTCTTGACTTCGACAAATATCACCTCACCGTGTTTTTCAAGGATCAGGTCAATTTCACCGGCAGGGCCGCGCCACCGGCGCGCAATAAGAGTGTGGCCGTGATCAACATAAGCCCGCATCACCTGATCTTCGGCAGCCTTTCCAGCCAGATAAGCTCTTTGCCCTCTTAGTCGCTTTGCTTCAGCCGCAGACCCATCTGGTACACATCGGGTTTGGACAGGTGCAGCTGCGTCGCCACCAGAGTGGAGGCCGCTTTCAGTGGCATTGTGCTCAGCGCATGGCGCAGTGCTGCCTCCACGTCTGCGTCCGATGGGGCCAGTGCGGGAGCGCGGCTGATCACCACAACGATTTCGCCCTTCAACGTCCGGTCCGATACCATGTCGCGGACCTGCCCACAGGTTCCGCGCAGCACCTCTTCGAAGCGTTTGGTCAATTCCCGGCACAGCGCCATCTCCCGATCACTTCCCAGAACCTCGCACAATTCACCTAACAGTCGGTGAACGCGTTTTGGACTTTCATAGAGGATCACCGTCGCCCCGGCCCCGTCCAACCCTTCCAGCCACCGCATCCGTGCTCCGCTTTGGCTGGGGGCAAAGCCCACAAACAGAAACCGGTCTGACGCAAGGCCAGACACCGTCAGCGCCGCCAGCGCCGCTGACGCGCCGGGGGCAGAGAATACCGGATATCCCGCCTCAATCGCCGCGCGGCCCAGTTGGTAACCCGGATCAGCCACCAGCGGAGTTCCGGCCTCCGACACATAGGCCACCGATTTTCCCTGCTCCAGTGCAGTCAGAATCCGGGGGCGGGCCTCAGCTCCATTGTGGTCGTGGTAAGGAATCATCAGGCGGCCAGACACGGGAATCCCGTGGATATCCATCAACTTGCGCGCCGTGCGGGTGTCCTCTGCGGCGAGCACATCCGCCGCGGTCAATATGTCCAACGCCCGCAACGTGATGTCGCGGGCCGCGCCGATTGGGGTCGCTACAAAATGTAACCCCGGTGCTACTGGCAACGCCGCACTCATGGGCGCAGCTCCGCCGTTCCCACGCCAACCCCCACAACGCCACTTGCTTTGAGGCGCCAATCCGGTCCATTTGCGCACCGGGGGCTATCTGGCCCCGGGGTGTTGCGTTTACTTGATCGGCCAATCGCCGTAGCGTACATCTGCGGGCCTTCCGCCAAGTGAATGTGTTACGCCTCAAGGGAGGGCAATCGTCTTATGGTTTCCGGTTTTAGCAGCCTTCGCAACCCGCTGCGTGTATTGATTGTCCTTCTTGTGTCTGTTGTCCTGACTGCCTGCCAGATCGGCGGCGGCCCTGTGGGCATCGGCGGGCCGCGACTTTCGGGTCAAACGGTTCAGGTCGCCATGCTTTTGCCAGTCAGTGGCGGCGGCGGGGACGCGCTACTGGCGCGCAGCCTGGAGAATGCCGCCCGATTGGCGGCCGCCGATGTTGCTGCCAACACCACCATCGTGATCACAGTCTACGACACCGCTGGCGATGCCGCGACTGCTGCCGCCCGTGCGCAAGAGGCGGTGTCGGCTGGCGCTGACGTCATCCTCGGGCCGGTGCGCTCCGGTGCCGCCGCCGCCGTCGGTGTGGCGGTTGCCAATTCCAACATTGCGGTGCTCAGCTTCTCCAACAACACCGAGATCGCAGGCGGCAACGTCATGGTCCTTGGCTACACGTTTGCCAATACCGCGAACCGCATCGTCAGCTACGCCGCCCGCCAAGGCAGCGGCAACATCGTGCTGGTTCACGCCAACAATCTGGCCGGTGAGGTCGCCCGCGACGCCGTGCGCGGGGCCGCGTCACGCTCCGGCGCCACAATCTCGGCGACAATTCCGTACGATTTCAGCCAGGTGGGCGTTATCAACGTGATCCCGCAAGTGACGTCTGCGGTTCGCTCTGGCGGGGCAAATGCCGTCCTTCTGACCTCCGGCAGCGCCGGGGCGCTGCCATTGTTTGCGCAGCTGTTGCCGGAAAACGGGCTCGACACCAGCACCGTTCAACTGATGGGCCTGGCCCGATGGGATATCCCGCCCGCGACCCTTGAATTCTCGGGCCTGCAAGGCGGCTGGTTCACCTTGCCCGACCCAGGCGCTGCCGCCAACTTCAACGCCCGCTTTGCAGCCACCAACGGCAGCCCACCTCATGTGCTGGGTGCCCTTGGCTATGACGCCGTGCGCGCCGTGTCTGCGGCCGCCTCTTCCGGTCGTATGGGCACCGCGGATTTGATTGCCATAGGCCAGATCGACGGCGCCGGAGGCGCGTTCCGCTTTCTCAACGACGGTACAATTGAACGCGGGCTGGCGATTGCTCAGATCGTCAACCAACAGGTGAGTGTGATTGACCCCGCCCCAAGACGACTTGGTGGTGCCGGTCTCTGACCGGGACCGAAACCCAAGCCTTTCCGCTGCATCCTTACCGGGCACGCTTCTGCTGCCCGGTGACGAGATAATTGACCGGACGGCCCTTGCCGCCCGCATAGATGCAGCCTGTGCAGATGCCAAAGATGCCGCAGCCATCCGCAGCGCAACGGTGGCTGAATTGAGCTTGGCGCAGGATACAGCCCGCGCCACTTTGGCCCAGGCCATCACCAACGCCCCACTGGCGGCGCGTCGCGCCACCCGCTCATACGCGTTTCTCACCGACGTGTTGGTGACCGAGGTGCTGCGCGTCGCCCAGACCCACTTGCACCCCACCAACATCCAAACCGACAGCGAACGTATCAGCGTGTTGGCTGTGGGCGGCTATGGCCGCGCCGAAATGGCGCCGTCCTCGGACGTGGATCTGCTGTTTCTGACCCCGTGGAAAGTGACCGGGAAGATCGAGAGCATCATCGAATCGACCCTTTACATGCTGTGGGATCTACGCCTGAAAGTGGGCCACTCCTGCCGCACGGTGAATGATTGCCTGCGCCTTGGCCGGCAGGACTACACCATCCGCACCACGTTTCTTGAGATGCGCCACCTTAGTGGCGACACCGCCCTTTCGGCTGAGCTTCAGGACACCCTGCGCGACAAGCTGTTTAATGGCACCACCGGCGAGTTCATCGAAGCCAAGCTGGAAGAGCGCGCCACCCGTCACAAGAAACAGGGCGGTCAGCGCTATATGCTGGAGCCCAACGTGAAAGAGGGCAAAGGCGGCCTGCGCGATCTGCAAACGCTGTACTGGATTGCGAAATACGAACACGGTGTGGTCAAGGCCGCTGAACTGGTGGATCTCGGCGTGTTCCGGCGTGAGGAATTTACCAGTTTCGACGCCGCCGAACGATTCCTGTGGGCGGTGCGCTGCCACTTGCACCTGATCGCAAACCGCGCTCAGGACATGTTGACCTTTGACATGCAGGTCGAAGTGGCCGGCCGCCTTGGCTATCGCGATCACTCCGGCAGGCGTGCGGTTGAACACTTCATGCAGGATTACTTCCGTCACGCCACCCAGGTGGGTGAATTGACGCGGATCTTCCTGACCGGCCTGGAGGCGCGCCACGTCAAACAGGAGCCCGCCATTTTGGGTTTCCTGCGTGGGCGCACCCGTCGCAAACGCCTCAAACCCGGCTATGTGGTGATGCAGAACCGGCTCAACATCGCTGACCCGGACACCTTCTTCAACAACCGCCTCAACATCCTGCGACTGTTTGAAGAGGGGCTGCGTACCGGCTACCTGATCCACCCCAACGCGATGCGCGAAGTCACCGCGCGGCTTGATCTTATCGACGACGACCTGCGCCGCGATAAAGAAGCCAACCGCATTTTTCTGGATCTGATGCTGAAGCACGGCAACCCCGAACGGGGCCTGCGCCGGATGAATGAGCTTGGGGTTCTGGCCGCTTTCATGCCGGAATTTGCACCCATCGTGGCAATGATGCAGTTCAACATGTATCACAGCTTCACGGTGGATGAGCATACCATCCAGGTGGTCTCAACCCTGGCGCAGATTGAACGTGAGGAGCTGCTGGAAGAGCTGCCGCTGGTGTCGGGTATTCTCAAACGTGGCGTGAACCGGAAGGTTCTGTTTGTGGCGTGCCTGCTGCACGACATCGGCAAGGGCCGGAACGAGGATCACTCGATCCTCGGGGCCCGGATGGCGCGGGTGATCTGCCCACGTCTGGGTTTGAAACCTGCGGAATGTGACACCGTGGAATGGCTTGTGCGCTATCACCTGCTGATGTCCGACATGGCCCAGAAACGTGACATCGCTGATCCCCGCACGGTGCGCGACTTTGCCAAAGCGGTGAAAACCCGCGATCGGCTGGACCTGCTGTGTGTGCTGACGGTCTGCGACATTCGCGGCGTCGGGCCGACCACCTGGAACAACTGGAAAGCCACCCTGCTGCGCAGCCTGCACCGATCCACAGCCCAGGCGCTTGAGACCGGACTGGAAGACCTGAACCGCGAACAATTGGCCGGGGCAGCCAAGAAATCCCTGCGGGAGGCGCTTGCCAACTGGAGCAAAACGGATCGGAAGGTTGAGCTGGACCGCCACTACGGCCCCTATTGGCAGGGCCTGGACCTTGCCACACAGGTCACCTTTGCCACCATGTTGCGTGGCTTGGAGGATGATCAGGTCCGCATCGACACCAAACAGGATGAAGACCGCGACGCCACCCGTGTCTGCTTCGCGTTGGTTGACCACCCCGGCATCTTTTCCCGGCTCTCCGGCGCGTTATCCCTTGTGGGCGCCAATGTAGTGGATGCCCGCACCTATACCTCCAAAGATGGCTACGCGACGGCGGTGTTCTGGGTGCAGGATCATGACGCCAACCCCTATGAAAAAGCCCGCCTGCCGCGCCTGACCGCAATGATCCGCAAAACCCTGTTTGGGGAAGTTGTGGCCTCCGAGGCGATGGAGAAGCGTGACAAGATCAAGAAACGCGAACGCCCCTTTGCGGTGCCCACCACCATAACCTTCGACAATGACGGGTCCGAGATCTACACAATCATCGAAGTGGATACCCGCGACCGCCCCGGCCTGTTGTATGATCTGACCAAAACCATGGCGGCGAACAATATCTATATCGCCTCTGCGGTGATTGCGACCTATGGGGTGCAGGTGGTGGATACGTTTTACGTCAAGGACATGTTTGGCCTGAAGCTGCACTCCGCCAGCCGCCGCGACGCTCTGGAGAAGAAGTTGCGTGACGCAATTGCCCGTGTCGCCGAACGGGCGGGGGCATAACGCCATGGCCGCCATCAAACCGATCCGCCTGATGCGGGGCTTTTTCACCGTTGGTTTCTGGACCATGGGCAGCCGTATTCTCGGCTTTGTGCGCGACATTCTGATCGCTGCTTTTCTTGGTGCGGGGCCGGTGGCTGAGGCCTTCCTGATCGCCTTCTCCCTGCCCAATATGTTCCGCCGCTTCTTTGCCGAAGGCGCGTTTAACACAGCTTTTGTGCCGTTATTCTCCAAAAAGGTCGAAAGCGGTGATGATCCCCACAGGTTTGCGCAAGACGCCTTCTCGGGGCTCGCCTCGATCCTGATTGTGCTGACCCTGCTGGCACAGCTGGTGATGCCGTGGCTGGTGCTGGCGATGGCGGGTGGTTTTGCCGGGGACGAGCGGTTTCAGCTGGCGGTGGACTTTGGGCGGATCGCCTTTGTCTACATCCTGTTCATCTCGCTTGCGGCGCTATTCTCGGGCATCCTCAATGCCATTGGCCGCTTCGCGGCGGCAGCCGCTGCGCCGATCCTGCTGAACATCATCCTTGTCAGCGCCATGGTCTGGGTCAGCTGGTCAGTGCCTGACGGCAAGATGACCACCCTTGTGGACCCCGCCGAAACCTATGGGCGGGCGCTGGCATGGGGGGTGCCAATTGCAGGCATCGCGCAATTGGCGCTGGTGTGGGTCGCCGCCGTGCGCGCCGGTTTCCCGCTGCGCCCACGTCTGCCCCGCCTCACCCCGGATATGCGCAAGCTGGCGGTGATTGCCCTGCCCGCGATGCTGGCCGGCGGGGTTGTGCAGGTGAACCTTCTGGTTGGCCGCCAGGTGGCCAGCTTCTTTGACGGCGCAATTGCATGGCTTTCCTACGCGGACCGCCTTTACCAACTCCCCCTCGGTGTGGTGGGCATCGCCATCGGCATCGTTCTGTTGCCCGACCTGTCGCGCCGCCTGCGTGCAGGGGATGAGATCGGCGGACGCCATGCGTTCTCACGCGCAGGAGAGTTGGCCATGG
Source organism: Roseicyclus sp. (assembly GCA_016763475.1). GTDB lineage: Bacteria > Pseudomonadota > Alphaproteobacteria > Rhodobacterales > Rhodobacteraceae > Gymnodinialimonas. The sequence continues at coordinate 21,691 of JAESTV010000194.1, read as the reverse complement.
CCCTGACCATCCCCGCCGCCGTGGCGCTGATGGTGATCTCGGTGCCCCTGGTATCTGTCCTGTTTGAACGTGGAGCCTTCAGCGCCGATGACACCGCAAATACGGCGCTTGCGCTGACAATCTATGCCATCGGCCTGCCTGCGTTTGTGCTGCAAAAGGTGCTGCAACCGATCTACTTCGCCCGCGAAGATACCCGCAGCCCGTTCCACTATGCTCTGGTTGCGATGGGTGTGAACGTTGTTGTGGCCGTGGGCCTGTCGTTTGTGTTCGGCTTCCTTGGCGCCGCCATCGCCACGACACTGGCGGCATGGGTCATGGTTGGCCTCCTGTCACGTGGTCGGCGCAAGTTTGGCGACGTCGCCCAATTCGACAACCGCTTCCGCAGTCGCATCTGGCGGATCATCGCAGCTTCGATTGCAATGGCACTGGTATTGGTGGGGGGGGAATTGCTGTTGGGCCCGTTCTTCGGCGCAACCAGCCTGCGCTACGTGGCGCTTGCTCTGCTGGTGAGCCTTGGCTTGCTCAGCTATTTCGGCTTCGCGCGCCTGTTCGGCGCGTTCCGCATCGGTGATCTGAAGGGCGCCATGGGCCGGGGTTAAGGGGCGCGCGCCATGGGCCGGGGTTAAGGCGCGCGCGCCATGGGCCGGGGTTAAGAGGGGGCTAAGACGAGGCTAAAGCGTGCCACGTCGATAAGGCTTTGCGCCGTCTTTCCGCGCCCTGAAGGGCGGTCGGAAAGCCGTCACCAGTGGCAAATTTTTGGAAAAATTTGCGCGCGCGCACTCTCAGCGCTGGCGCATCCGATTCACCATCCGCCGCCAGCCGCCGGGGCTGACCACAAATGACAGCGCCAACCCGGTCGCAAAACCCGAGAAGTCGGCCACAACGGTGCCGAACTCTCCGTTCAGCAGGCCAAACAGCAATTGAATCCCCAGCAACACGCCAATCAGACCGAAGGCACGTGAGCGCCCTTGCCCCTCGGCATCTGCACGCACCAGCATCAGGAAGGTGAACGCGCCAATCAGGCCGTAAACGCCAGGGTAGCCGCCCACCAAAGGGTAGTCACTGTTCATGATCACGACGTAGCCCAATGCGCCCATGATCGCTGAGGCCCAGAACACCGCGATAAAGGCGAGGGGCGAATAGACCTCTGCCACCATCTTGCCCAACGCCAGAATGAACACGACCACAAACGCCGCGTGCAAAAGGCTGCCGTGGATCAGCGGGTAGGTGATGAAGCGAACCAGGTGTTCTGCCGGGAAATTCCCGGTGTCGATCATCCACGCCCACACCGCATCAAGGACGGCATAATCCTCAATTGCGGCGATCCGCCAGCCAAGGCCGCCCTGCCCGCCCAGAAACCCCGCCGTGGCGGCCTGGAACATCACCTCAATGCCAAAAATCACCACGGCCAGCGCAATCACCACAGGCGGCAAAGCGTTGAACGGCGACACGTTTTGGTTTTCCATGGAGCGCCTTTCGTTGCGGCCTTGGTTGGCCACCTTGGTTAACCGCCTTGGTTGACGGGCCTGTCCCCTGTGGGTAAGCGGTTGCGCGCCGGTTGGCCAGTGGGGCCGTGGTGGATGAGGGATTGGAAAACCATGGCCAAGACACAGTTCACCCCCCGCGCCTTCTCGGGCATCCAGCCTTCTGGCGGGTTAACTCTCGGCAATTACCTCGGCGCAATCAAACGCTTTGTCGAGATGCAGGATGCGGGGTCCTATGAGACGGTTTATTGCATGGTTGACCTGCACGCGATCACTGCGCGCCTGATCGACCCGGCTGAGTTGCGCAATAACACCCGTGAATTATGCGCAGGGTTCATCGCGTCGGGGATCGACCCGGAAAAATCCATCCTCATCAACCAGTCCCAAGTGCCCGAACATGCGCAATTGGCCTGGATCTTCAACTGCATCGCCCGCATGGGTTGGATGGGTCGCATGACCCAGTGGAAGGACAAATCCGGCAAGAATGCCGAGGCCGCATCCCTTGGCCTGTTCGCCTACCCTGCCCTGATGGCCGCTGACATCCTGATTTATCACGCAACCCATGTGCCTGTGGGGGATGACCAGAAGCAACATCTGGAACTGACCCGCGACATCGCCACCAAGTTCAACCATGACTATGGCGTCGATTTCTTCCCGATCACCAAACCGGTGATTGAGGGGGCGGCAACGCGGGTGATGAACTTGCAGGATGGCACCAGAAAGATGTCGAAGTCCGACCCGTCCGAGAAGTCGCGGATCAACATGACGGACGACGCCGACACAATTGCCAAAAAGATCCGCAAGGCCAAGACCGACCCCGATCCATTGCCTGACAATGTGGCGGGCCTTACGGCGCGCCCTGACGCCCGAAATCTGGTGAACATCTACGCCGGCCTTGCCGACACCCCGCCGCAAGCGGTGCTGGACGAACACGCAGGTGCGCTTTTTGGCCACTTCAAGGGTGCGCTGGCCGATCTGGCAGTGTCGAAACTCGCCCCGATTTCATCCGAGATGAGTCGCCTGATGCAGGACACAACCGAGATTGACCGGATATTGGGCCGCGGCGCCGAACGGGCGCGCGAAATCACCGTGCCGATCCTTGAAAAGACCTACGATATCATCGGGATGATTCGCAGCTGAGCGCGCAGACTTTTGCAAAAGTCTGATCAGGGACCGCGGCCCAAGCCCGTGGGTCCATGATGAGTGTGACGGCGGTGATGGCGGTGATGGCGGTGATGGCGACGACGGGCAAATCACCTTGGTTAACAGCCCCCTCACCTTGGTTAACAGCCCCCCCTCGACGCCCCGGCGCTGATGGCTGAGGCCTGACATTAAGCAAACGTTTCGCCTGACCGTTGCCCGTAAACTGGACATTCATGAATTTTTCGCTATGTTAGCGCTCACTGCCAAACATCGATATCCGCACAGGGGGAACTGTATGAACAGGCGTCTCGATACACGTACCGACTCCACATCTCGGCCTGCAGACCGCATCTGCGCAACTCCAACCACAAACCGGTGCAAACAAGCCAAACCTGCACGCTCTGAGCACAAGCCCACCCGGATTGCCCCCGTCGCAAAACCGGCTGATGGCGCCAGCATGGAATACCAAATGGGTTTCACCTCTGGACCTTCTGCCTAGGCTGCGTTTAGTTTCCCCCCTGACTTGGCGGAGGGGAATATCATGGCCATCGGCACCAATATCAAAACCTACTTCGACGGCGCTTGGCATGATGCGGATATCCCCGTCATGCGCGCCGCCGACCACGGCAGTTGGCAGGCCACAACCGTCTTCGACGGTGCTCGATACGTCGATGGCATGGCCCCAGACCTGCGCGCCCATTGTGACCGGGTTGTCCGCTCGGCCCGTGCGCTGTCGCTGCATCCCGGCAAAACCGGGGCCGAGATATTTGACATCATCTGGGAGGGCCTCAAACGCTACCCGAACGACGTCGCGGTCTACATCCGCCCCAACTTTTTTGGAATCTCCGGCGGTCACTACGGCATTGTCCCGGCGGCGGCTGAGGCCGGGTTCTACATTTGTCTGGAGCAGGTGCCGATGGCTGCATCCGACGCCGCCTCGCGCCTTACAACAACGCGCTTCCACCGCCCCGTCCTGAATACCGCCGTCCTGGACGCCAAGGCAGGCTGCCTTTACCCCAACAACGCCCGTATGTTGATGGAGGCGCAATCCAAGGGGTACGACAACGCGCTGGTGTGTGACGTCATCGGCAACGTCGCCGAAACCGCCACCGCCAATATCTTCATGGTCCGTGACGGCGAGGCGTTTACACCGATTCCCAACGGCACCTTCCTCAACGGAATCACCCGCCAGCGCCACATGGCCAACCTGCGGGCTGACGGCGTCACGGTGACCGAGAAGGTCCTGACCTTCGATGATTTCCGCGCCGCCGATGAGGTCTTCATGACCGGCAACCTCAACAAGGTCACGCCGGTGCTGGAATTCGACGGAACCCACTACCAGCACGGCCCCGTGTCCAAACGTGCGCACCAATTGTATTGGGATTGGGCAGCGTCTGCGGCCTGAACATTCCCCGGTAGACAGACCTACCGACACGCGCCATTCTGCCGGATCGAAGAGGGACCCTTACGATGCGCAAATTTCTCGTCGTGCTTGATGACACCCGCGAATGCCTGAACGCGATGCGCTTCGCCGCCATGCGCGCCCACAACACGGGCGGCGGGGTGGAAATTCTGTCGGTGATTCCCCCGGATGAATTCAACCATTGGATCGGCGTCGGCGACATCATGCGCGCCGAGGCGCGAGAGCGGATTGAAGCGCATTTCAACGTCTTCGCCAAGTGGATGCGCGACAAACAGCAGGTTGATCCAAGTCTGGTGATCCGGGAAGGCGTGCCAGAGGAACAAATCCTTGCCCATATCGCCGAAAGCGACGAAATCGGCGTTCTGGTCCTTGGGGCGAATTCCGGCAAAGGTGGCCCCGGACCGCTGGTGAGCGCGATGACAAAAAGCGCCGGTAACATGCCGTTGCCGCTGACAATTGTGCCGGTTGAGTTAAGCAAGGAGCAGTTGGAGGCCATTACCTGACCCCTCCCCCCCCCACCTCGGCCCTCTTTAGAACGATTCCAACTCCCTTGACTCTCCGCCTCTGCCACCACATATCTGAGTGAACCTGTAAGGAATGGAATCCCGATGTTCATCCAAACCGAATCCACCCCCAATCCCGCGACGCTGAAATTCCTGCCCGGCCAGACTGTGCTGGAAGCGGGAACCGCAGATTTTCCGAGCGCGGACACGGCGGACAAATCCCCACTCGCCACAGGTATCTTCGCGGTTGAGGGAGTGACGGGGGTGTTCTTCGGCACCGATTTTGTGACCGTGACCAAGGCCGAGGGGGTTGAGTGGGACCACGTGAAACCCGCCATTCTGGGTGCCATCATGGAGCATTTCCAGTCCGGTGTGCCGGTCATGGAAGGTGAGGCGACGGCCAATGGGGGCCATGCCGAACACACCGGTGAAGACGGTGAAATTGTGGACCAGATCAAGACCTTGCTCGACACCCGTGTGCGCCCCGCTGTGGCGCAGGACGGGGGCGACATCACCTTCCACGGCTTTGACCGTGGCGTGGTGTATCTGCACATGCAGGGGGCCTGCGCCGGGTGCCCGTCCTCCACTCTGACCCTGAAAATGGGGATCGAGAATCTGCTGCGCCATTACATCCCTGAAGTGGTGGAAGTTCGCCCTGTCGCTGTCTGATTTGCCGGGCCTGAGGCCGTTCTCACAGGTCGCTGTTCTTGCGGAGTGACGACGGCTTAGCGCCACTGCCCGTCCGCAGGCCGTGACCTATTGCCATTGCTCCGATTGCCGCCGCCTTACCGGGGCGCCTGTTGCGGCGTTTGCCGCGTTTGCACGCCACCAAGTGCAATTCACCCCCTCCAAAGGCCCGCGAAAGAGCGTCACCAAAGGTGTGGATCGCTGGGTCTGCGCTGCGTGCGGCAGCCAGCTTGCCGCGGCCTACGCTTGCCGTCCGGGTCAGGTCTACATCCCCCTCGCCATCATCGACCAGGCCGCCACATTGCAACCGCAAGGCCACTCCCACACCGACAGCGCCCTGCCGTGGTTTCATATCGATGACACCCTGCCCCAAGATCAGGGCTCCGCTCGCGTTTGCTTGCAAGACGCGGGGCCGACGAGCTAAACCCGGCCCATGACCGCACAGCTGATCCTCGCCTTTGACACCTCCGGCCCGTGGTGCTCCACAGCCCTTGTCCAAGGTGATCGGGTTCTGGCGAGTCGGTTTGAGGAGATGAACAAAGGTCAGGGCGAACGGCTGATGACCCTGGTGCAGGCGACAATGGACGATGATGGCCTGCCGCTTGAGGTTCTGGACGCCATCGCCGTGGGCATCGGCCCCGGCAATTTCACCGGCATTCGTATCGCGGTTGCTGCCGCGCGCGGGCTGGCGCTTGCCCTTGGCGTGCCTGCAATCGGCGTCAGCAATTTCGAGGTCCTTCGCGGCCCGGCCTCACGTCAGGCTCTGGCCCGACAGCTGGTTTCGCTTCCTGCGCGCCGCGGCGGGCTATTTCTGCAAGCCTTTGAAAACGGGCACGAAAGCGGGCCTGCGCAGATGATGGAAACCTTGCAAACGCCGTTTTGGGACATGTTCCCTGATCTGGACGAGACCGAAATTCTCGGGCATGAGGCCGACTATTTGGCGTTGATCCATCCGCCAAGTTATGAGCCGTCAGGTCCCTCAGCCCATGAATGTGCCCTTCCCGCACGTCTGACAGCCAGCATCATCGCGCAAATCGCCGCCGACAAGCTGACCGATGGCACCAGGCAACCGCGCCCCGCGCCACTTTATATCAAACCCGCAGACGCCGCCCCGTCGCGGGAAAACGGTCCGGTGATCCTGTGACGCCCGATCTTATGAGTCCGGCACAAATGGCCCGTCTTCACGCGGCTTCGTTCCCGCGCGGCTGGTCGGAAACCGAGATCAAGGACCTCCTCGCCAAACCCACAACCCTGTTGGTCACCAGCACCCACGGCTTTGCCCTGTTGCAATCGATCCCGCCTGAGGCAGAGTTGCTGACCATCGTGATCGACCCTGCCTCTCGTGGTCACGGTCACGGGAAAACGCTCCTGACCCAAACCCTGGCAATCGCCACCGCCCACGGCGCCGATACCGTGTTTCTTGAGGTCGACGCCACCAACACATCTGCCCTCAACCTCTACAAAGCCGCGCAATTCACCCGGACCGGCCTGCGCCGCGCCTACTTCGAGCATCCGGACGGCACCCGCAGCGACGCCATCACCATGGCCTGTCCAACGCCGGGCACCATGGCCCGCTCAACGCCGGGCACCATGGCCCGCTCATCGCCGGGAAAATGACGCAAATGCAGGCGGTGCCCACCCGCCCAATCCAGAATCCGGTTGACCACCCGCGCGCCGTTTGGCCTTATTCCCCATGAGGATTCCGCAACCAGTCGGAGTTTCTGCGTTTGGGGACGCTGGCCGCCATAAGGCCCTCGCGCCCCGCCACCAACCGGGAGACCACCTATGAATATGATGAAAACCTTGCTCGGCGCCGCCGCGGCGCTTGCCATCTCTGCTACCGGCGTTCTTGCCGATGGCCCCGCATTGATCTTCGACCTTGGCGGCAAATTTGACCGTTCTTTCAACGAATCCGCCTTCAATGGCGCTGAGCGTTGGGCAGAAGAAACCGGCGGCACCTATCGTGAGATCGAGCTTCAGAATGATGCGCAGCGTGAACAGGCGATGCGCCGACTGGCCGAAGCTGGCTCCAACCCGATCATAATGGCCGGTTTTTCGCAGGCCTCTTCTCTTGAAGTTGTCGCGCCAGACTACCCGGACACGATGTTTGTCATCATTGATGGAGTCGTGGACGCGCCAAACGTGCAGTCGATCGTTTTTTCCGAACATGAGGGCAGCTACCTTGTGGGCATGTTGGCCGGTATGGCATCCGAATCTGGTGTCGTGTCCTTCGTTGGCGGCATGGACATCCCGCTGATTTCCCGCTTCGCGTGTGGCTACGCTCAGGGCGTTGTGGCCGTTAACCCCGATGCAACCGTGATCGCCAACATGACCGGCACCACACCCGCCGCATGGAACGACCCGGTTCGCGGCGGTGAGTTGACGCGCGGCCAGATCGGCCAGGGATCTGACGTTGTGTTTGCAGCCGCTGGCGGCACCGGCCTCGGCGTACTGCAGACAGCAGCTGACGAAGGCATCCTGTCGATCGGCGTGGACGCCAACCAGAACTACCTGCACCCCGGCATGGTGCTGACGTCGATGGTCAAACGTGTGGATGTTGCCGTCTATAACGCCTTCTCCGCTGGCGCAGATGTGGAGCCCGGCCTCTTCGTATATGGCCTTGCCGAAAACGGCGTGGGTTACGCCTTGGACGAGTTCAACGCTGAACTGATCACCTATGACATGGCCGCTGCCGTGGACGCCGCCCGCGCCGAGATCATTGCGGGTACACTCTCCGTACACAACTTCACCGAGGACGGCGCCTGTCCCGTGAACATGCAGTAAACCAGCGGTTGCGCCGGGCTTGTCCCGGCGCCTCCCACAAAAGTCCGGGCCGTGAACCGACTTGGTAGCGGCCCGCTCCATATTCGCCAAAGGAACCACGCATGACGGCACCGGCAATTGAGCTCAAAGGCATCTCCAAAGCCTTCGGACCCGTTCAAGCGAACAAAGACATCTCAATCTCTGTTGCCCGTGGCACGATCCACGGCATCGTTGGCGAAAACGGCGCCGGCAAGTCGACGCTGATGTCGATCCTTTATGGCTTCTACAAAGCTGATAGTGGCGAGATTTTCATTCACGGCGAACGCACCGTGATCCCCGACAGTCAGGCCGCCATTCGCGCCGGCATCGGGATGGTGCACCAGCACTTCAAACTGGTCGAAAATTTCACCGTCGTCGAAAATGTCATCCTCGGCGCCGAAGACGGCGCAATGTTGCAACCCTCGATCGCCAAGGCGCGGCGCACGTTGACAGAACTGGCCACCGAATACGGCCTTGATGTGAACCCCGACGCAATTGTCGAAGACCTGTCTGTCGGCCACCAGCAACGGGTGGAAATCCTCAAGCAGCTTTACCGTCAGGCTGACATCCTGATCCTGGATGAGCCCACAGGGGTGCTGACCCCCTCCGAGGCGGATCAACTGTTCCGCATCCTTGGCCGCCTCAAGGAAGAGGGCAAAACCATCATCCTGATCACCCACAAATTGCGTGAGATCATGGATGTGACGGACACCGTATCGGTGATGCGGCGCGGTGAAATGACCGCCACAGTGAAGACATCTGAAACCTCCGCTGCGGGCCTTGCCGAACTCATGGTCGGCCGCAAGGTCCTGCTTGAGGTGGATAAAGGCCCCGCCACGCCGGGTGACGTTGTGCTGGATGTGCAGAATTTGCGCGTCGTGGATGGCGCTGGTGTTGAGCGCCTCAAAGGCATCTCCCTCCAGATCCGCGCAGGAGAGATCCTTGGCATCGCCGGTGTAGCCGGTAACGGCCAGTCCGAACTCCTCGAGGTCCTCGGTGGCATGATCTCTGCGACCAGCGGCGTGGTCACATTGCACGGCCAGCCCATTGACTCACGGGCCGTGAAAGTGACGGCCAATCCCGCCGCGCCCGTGGCATCGGGCACGTGCCCGAAGATCGCCAGGCCAAGGGCCTGATCATGCCCTACGAGGCGTGGGAAAACACCGCCTTCGGCTATCACCATGACCCAAAATACCAATCCGGTATCCTGATGAACAACGCCGCGATCAAAGCTGATTGCATCGAGAAGATGGAGCGTTACGACGTAAGGCCGCCAAACCCCCGCCTCCCCGCCCGAAACTTCTCGGGGGGCAACCAGCAAAAGATTGTTGTGGCCCGTGAGATGGACCGCCAGCCTGACCTTCTGCTTGTCGGCCAACCGACGCGCGGCGTCGATATTGGCGCGATTGAATTTATCCACAAACAGATCATCGCACTGCGCGACGCAGGCAAAGCTGTGCTGCTGGTGTCGGTGGAACTGGACGAGATCCTCGGGTTGTCGGACCGCATCGCCGTCATGTTTGACGGCCAGATCAGCGGTGAGCGTTTGCCGAACGAAACCAACGAAGCTGACCTGGGCCTGCTGATGGCTGGCGTGACCGAACAGCAAGGGGCCGCCTGATGTCCACCACCACCCCCTCTTCCGAAGCGCCCAATCTTTTCAAACCGTTGATCGATGTGGGCCTCTTCGCCGTGGCTCTCGGTGTGATCTACCTGATCGTCGGTCCTATCGGCGGTGTCATCCTTTTCGCGTCTACGGCATTTGCAGCAGAGCCCCGCATCGTCTACGCGATAGAGTTTTTCTACATCTTCCTGACCGGGCTGTTGAGCCTGCTGGTGTTGATGGCCTTCATCTTCCGCCGCCTGCCAGATCTGCGCGACACGGTGCTGGTCCCAACGGCCTCCATCTACTTTGCGCTACTGGGCACGGCGATCACCATCATTTTCATCGGGGAAAGCCCGGTGGAGGCGCTCAACATCATGATCCGTGGCGCATTCGGCTCTGCCTACGGCTGGGGATATACGCTGTTCTACACCACCAACTTCATCTTCACCGGCCTGGCCGTTGCCGTCGCCTTCCATGCCAGGATGTTTAATATCGGCGGTGAGGGGCAGGCCGCCCTTGGGGGCCTCGGCGTCGCAATTGTGGCGCTCAGCATCGACTGGCCACATTGGTCCCTTGCCCTTCTGGGCTGCACCATTGCGGCAGCCCTCTTTGGCGCGGCGTGGGCCGCAATCCCGGCTTATCTGCAAGCCAAACGCGGCAGCCATATCGTGATCACCACAATCATGTTCAACTTCATCGCCGCCGCGTTACTGGTCTATCTTCTGGTCAACGTCTTCCGGGTCGAAGGCTCCATGGCACCGGAGACCGCTCGTTTCCCTGAAAACACACGCCTGCCCAATGCCTCCCAATTCGCGGGTTTCCTGGGCTTTGGCTCGTCCACACCACTTAACGTCACGTTCTTCGTCGCCATCGCGTCCTGTGTCGGCGTGTGGCTGCTGATCTGGCGCACCAAACTGGGGTATGAGATTCGTGCGTTTGGCCATTCGGAATCCGCCGCCATCTATGCGGGCATAAGCCCGATCAAGATCACCATGATCGCGATGCTGATCTCTGGCGGATTGAGTGGGATGATGGCGATCAACGCTGTGCAGGGAGAGGCCGAACGCCTTGTCATCGACTCGGTCCAGGGTGCCGGTTTCGTCGGCATCGCCGTGGCCCTGATGGGCCGGTCCCACCCCGTCGGCGTCTTTCTTGCGGCGCTGCTGTTTGGGGCGCTTTACCAGGGCGGCGCGGAGCTTCAATTTGAGATGCCCGCCATCAGCCGCGATATGATCCTTGTTATCCAGGCCCTGGTGATCCTGTTCACCGGCGCGCTCGACAACATGGTCCGGATGCCGATGGAGAAGCTCTTCCTCGCGCTTCGTCCGAGGACCGAATGATGGAAAGCATCCTCCCCTTCCTGCCCGGATTCGCCATCGCCTACGGCATCCTTCTGGTTGGCGCCTCCTCACCCGGACCTGCCGTGGCGTTGCTGATCGGCATCAGCGTCAGCCAAGGCCGCAGTGCCGGGCTGGTCACCTGCGCCGGCATCGCAACCGGCTCTGCCACAATCAACGTCCTGACGATCCTCGGCGTCGGGCTGATCCTGTCCCAAGCCGCTTGGGCGATGATGGCCCTTAAATTTGCCGGCTCCGCTTACCTGATGTACCTCGCCTACGGAGCCTTCAGGAAAGCGATCCACCCGCCACCGATCACGGCAATGGCCGTCACCCGCCAATCCGCGCCCACCTTGGTTGCGAAGGGGTATCTGCTCCAGATCACCAACCCCAAAGCGATCGCCTTCTGGTTGGCCATCGCTGCTGTCGGCGCCACACAGGGTGCGCCGCTGTGGGTGATCGCGGCTTTTGTCAGCAGCATGTGGGTGCTGTCCTTCGGCTGCCACGCTGCCTGGGCGTTTGCCCTGTCGGCCAGCCCTGTGCGCGCCGCCTACCAACGAAGCCGCCGCTGGATTGAAGGCACACTTGGCGCGTTCTTTGCCTTCGCCGCCTTCAAGCTCGCCACGGCCAGGGGGTGACGCAAATGGATGTACTCCCATACCTGCCAGATCTCGCGGCCGCCCTTGGCCTGTTCCTTCTGGGCTTCCTTGTGATCGGCCCGAACATCGCAGCGATCATGGCCACGTCAATGCATCAGGGCCGCCAGGACGGGTTGAGGCTCGCCATGGGGATTGGTCTTGGCTCTGGCATCTGGGCGACACTCACCGTGGCTGGCCTTGCCTCCCTGCTGACGGCCTATGCAGGCGCGGTTCTGGTCCTGAAGCTCTTCGGTGCAGCATTCCTGTTGTGGCTGGCGTTCAAATCTTTCCGCTCCGCGTTGCGAGCCGACGTGCCGCTGCCAAGCGCAACACCGATCACCGGCCGAAACCTGTTCCTGACCGGCCTGACCATCCAACTCACCAACCCCAAGGCGGCGTTGCAATGGATTGCTATCGCCGCTGTTGCGATGAACGGTGATGCCCCTTGGGTGATTGGCGCGCTGCTGATCGTCAGCGCCACCTGCCTCTCGCTGCTTGGCCACGCGGCTTATGCGCTGACCTTCTCCACCGCGCCGATTGTGTCCCTTTACGCCCACACGCGGCGCTGGATCGAAGGCGCGCTTGGCGTCTTCTTCACCCTCGCCGCTTTCAAACTTGCCACTGCCCCCTTGTCTGGCCGGATCTGACCCATGGATTTCATGACCATCCTGCAACTCCTCGACTCAACCGTGCGCTTGGCCACGCCACTGTTGCTGGCCTGCCTCGCCGGTCTGTTTTCCGAACGTGCAGGTATTTTTGACATCGGGCTGGAAGGCAAAATGCTTGCCGCCGCGTTCTTCTCTGCGGCCGTCGCCTTTACCTCCGGCAATGTCTGGATCGGGCTTGGCGCCGGGGTGCTGGCATCCGTCACATTGGCAGCCCTGCACGGGCTCGCGTCGATCACTTTCCGTGGCAACCAGCTGATCTCAGGGGTGGCGATCAACTTTTTGGCGGCAGGCATGACCGTGGTCATTGCCCAGACCTGGTTCTCCCAGGGTGGCCGCACGCCCCCCCTGCAAGGCGCGGCACGTTTCAACGAGATTGTGCTGCCCGGTGCAATGTCGCGGATCCGCGATATCCAGGAACTCGGCCCCATGGGCCAGATCTATTCCGAACTGATCTCAGGCCATTCCATTCTGGTCTATATTTCGTTCCTGATTGTGCCGCTTAGCTGGTGGGTGCTGTTCCGCACCCGCTTCGGCCTGCGCCTGCGCGCTGTGGGAGAGAACCCGGCAGCGGTGGATACCGCAGGAATTTCAGTTGTGGCGATGCGATACGCTGCGGTGGTGATCTGCGGTGTGTTGTGTGGCCTTGCGGGCGCGTACCTTGCCACCGGCCTCTCAGCCGGTTTCGTCAAGGACATGAGCGCGGGTCGTGGCTTCATTGCACTCGCGGCGTTGATCTTCGCCAAATGGCGGCCCTGGTACGCGCTTTACGCCTGCCTTCTGTTCGGCATGCTTGATGCGGTCGGAAACCGGTTCCAGAACATCGAGATCTTTGCCTTCACCGTCCCGGTTCAGTTCATGCAGGCCCTGCCCTACATCCTGACCGTGGTGATCCTGGCCGGTTTTGTCGGCCGCGCCATTCCACCACGCGCAGGCGGCGAGCCTTATGTGAAAGAACGTTGAGAAAAACCTGCAACCGGCACCACCCAGCTCCCTGCAACCGACACCCCGCCAGCCCCAACGGCCAGCCTCCGCCTCCTCCTTCGGCTGTCGCCAAACTCGACGGCGGCCATGGCACCTCGCCCTACGGGCATCGGTGCAGGAGCGCTGTGCTCACAAGGATGTTGCACATGGACGCCGGTGCCGGATCTGTTCTTCGGGCCTTCATCTGGCCGGAAATACCTCGGGGGATGGCCGAAGGCCGAGGGGCAGCGCCCCACACGTCCGAACGAAGTGAGGACGCCACCGCGCTCGTGGCTTGAGGCCGTAAGGTCTAAACCACGGCGCAACGCCAACCCTTCACCTAAACCAGAACTCCCAGCCACGCTGGTACGCGGCAACCAGAGGGTGGCCTTGGATGGTGTTGACCGGCACCTGATCAGGCCGCGCCTGATCAACGCCAAAGGCTTGCGACGCTTCCCAAACCTCAAGGGTCAAATACCGCAACCCTTCCGGCAAATCCGGCACCCGTGTGTCCGCGGGCAGTGCTGGCCCGGCCATCACAAACCCCCAGTTGCCAAAGCTCGGCAGGTAGGTCTGATACGCAAGCGTGTCCAGACTGCCCCCCGGCAGCATCGGGTTACGGGTCGCGGCAAGGGTGGCTTCGGTGATCCAGAACGCCTCTGTTGCAAATGTCGGGGACCCCGCCTGCGTCACCATCAACCCGTGCCCGGACAGCCGCTCCACCAGCATCGCGTAGAACTCCACTGTGTAGAGCTTGGACAACCCAATGCTTCTGGGGTCCGGCAGGTCCGCAATGATGACATCATAGATCCCATCTGCCTCCGCCGCCCAAACCCAGGCGTCCGCGTTCACAATCTCCACACGTGGGTCGTTCAACGCACCATTATTCAACGCCACCAGATCCGGGTGGGTCGCAAACAGGTCCGTCACCCGTGGATCCAGATCAACCAGCGTCACATGCTCCACCCCGGCGTGGCGCAGCACTTCACGTACGGCCATGCCATCACCGCCCCCCAGAACCAGCACCCGCGCCGCCGAGGGCGCCAATCCCATTGCGGGATGCACCAACGCCTCGTGGTAGCGATGCTCATCAAGGCTATCGAACTGGATCGAATGATTCAGGAACAGCCGGTAGCGATCATCAAACCGGGTGATGACAATGCTCTGATACGCCGTTGTCTCCGAGAAAATCACCTCATCCTGAAACAGCCGCGCATCAACTGCGGACACCAGGCGCTCGGACGCCACCAGCCCCGCCAGCATCGCCAGTAGCAACGCCCCCCACGGCACCCATAAACCGCGCGGAAGCCGGTCCGCGAACAGATACAGCGAAAACCCCGCCACCAGCAGGTTCAGCGCACCAAACGCCAATGACGCGCTCATCAACGGCAAGTTGGGTATAATCAGCAACGGGAACGCCAGGGACGCAGCCAAGGCTCCGATGTAGTCAGCGGTCAGTACATTTTCGAACCGGAATTCAGCGGCGCCAATCTCTTTCATCACCCGGCTGATCAAGGGGATCTCCATCCCCGACAACGCTCCGATAATCACCAACCCGCCATACAGCGGCAACCCAACCGAGCCATAAATCGCATAGCTGAAAAACAGCACCGGTCCCAACGCGCCGCCAATGGCACCCAGGGCAATCTGCGCCCGTACAAACCCCGACAACGCATCATCGACATACCGTGATGCCCAGGCACCCACACCCATCGAACTTAGGAACACACCGATAACGAAGGAGAACTGGCGGATCGAATCCCCCAACAGATACGAGGATATCGTCGCCGCAATCAGCTCATATATAAGGCCCGAAACAGCCACGAGAAACGTCGCCGCCAGCAGCCAGGCCACCTTTGGGGTCATCTCGGGCCGATGTGATCCGCCAGCGCCGCCAGCGCCAGCCGCGCCGGTCGCACCCTCATCTGCTGGCATTACGACAGGACAACCGCCGCGATGATGATCGCTATCGACAAAAACACCGACCCGATCAGGATCGACAGGGCAATGTTCTGATCTTCCTCAATCTCCTTGATGATCGGAAATGGTGTCACAATGTCGATCACTTTCCATGCGATCCACAAAAGAACCATCCCGATCACGCTGTAAAACAGCATTGAGAGAATTTCGGCGATGACAATTTGGTCCATCATGTCAGGGGCTCCTATTCCTAAGGCGAAAATCCGTAGGGGGGTTACTTGATCCGACCGAAGACAAAGAAGCCTCCGCCCGACGATCCGGCGCGGATCGATTGTGTGTTCGCCGCCAGGTCACGGCTTTCGCGACCGACGCCGTAAAAACTGAGGTACGAGGCCCCCAGAAGCGCAACCACTGCGCCGCCGATGATGATAAGGCGAATTGGGGCCATCAGTCCTCGTCCGTCCAGTCAGAGCCGGCAAAGCGGCGTTGGGTGTGAAGTGCCTGACGGCCTGCGACGTATAGCCAGCCAAGGCCCGCGATGATTGCCAGTACAAAGGCCCAGAACCCCGTGGGTTTGCCCTGACTGATCCGAAGCGAGACAGAGCCAGGGCCCGCACCCGAGCTGTCCAGCAGCTCTAGTGTGGCAGAGTAGGTTCCGGCCTCTCGCGGGCGGAACCGGAAAGAGTTTTGGCGACTGCCCTCGGACCAGCTTTCGCCGCCCGAGCGGCCCGAATAATACGACACCGTGCGCTCACCCGCCAAAATGATCTCCATGTCCGGCCCCCGGATCTCGGTGGCGAGATTGGCCCATTGGTTGTTGAACGTCGTGGCAAATTCGACCCGCGCCAGCTGCGATGTGTTTTCGATCTCAAACGTGAACGTCTGCGGCATCTGCGCCATCGTCACCGCAGGAGAAACCAGCACAGGGCGCCCGCCAGACATCCAGAACACCATCCCAAGGATCGCAGCTACAATTGCCGTCGCTCCCAGAACCTTGCGCAGCAGGCCCTCCTCAGCCATTGCCACGTACGGGGTCAGCGGATGGCGCTCACCCACCGCACCCAGCGCCGCTTCATCAAAACCCAGGTCAGCCGCCGTCTCGGCGCGCGGCAATAACCGCGTCAGTTCCACTTCGCGTTCGGTCTTTGACTTCACCAAAGACAGCATCGCGTTGGGGCCAAGCAAGCTGACGACGTCTTTCTTCTCACCCAGCTTGGGCACCCAGTTGAACTCACCTTCCATGAAGTCGATCTGGGTCGTCGAGGTATCGAAATACCGGTATTTCTCGTTGTTGTAGGTGCGTGTTGGCGGTGACTGGGATCGCTCAACCATGGATGGGCTTAACCAATGGCCCATGTTGAAGTCGCGGATCTTGCGGGTGAAGGTCAGCTGCCCTTCTTCCACGTTCAGCCACAAATAACCGTGGGTGGGTGAGAATATCTGATGCTCCACCCATTTCCAGACTTGCCCCCGATAACGCTCAACCATACCCAACGTGCCGATGACAGTGAACTCCACACCATCCAGCGTCAGGGTTTGGCCGATCTGCACCGGGCTATCGGGGTGGTCACGTTTGCCGATCGAATCCAGCACTTTGTAATTGTCCTGGGTGTCCAGCACCGCACCGCAATAGCCGCAGACATGGGACAACACACGCCCGCCACCCAATACCGACAGCCCCGCCCCGCAGGACGTGCAATTGATCGAGGATAATCCCGGCGCGGCGCTCATGTTGGACGGCTTCCGTCTTGCCGGTCCACTTTCAGGGTGAACGGATCAAGCCAATGGCCCTCAAACCATTGGTGCCCCCCCTCAAAGAACTCGCCGGACAGAAGCTGACCCGAGGGGCCGGAGGCATTGACGAAATAATGCTCGTCCCCCACCTGGATCAGATCAGGGAACTGCCCGCGCACGGCAATGCAAGTGGCCGTGTCCGCCTCGGTTACCGTGAAATCCGTGCCGGAATAGCCGAACCGGTCTCCCACCGCAGGTGGGTCTTTGCGGCGCGGGCCGGAATTGCCACCGTAGGGATACTGGATAGCCACATCACCCTCATCAATGGAAATCCACGCGCCTTTGCCCTGGCTGTTTTCACCATACATCTCGTCCCAGGTGCCGCGCCCGTAATCGTAGCGTGCATGGCCGATGATGATAAATTTCCCGCCGTCCGCCGTGACCGTATCATGTAACCCGAACAGCATCGGATAGTCATGCATCTCACCGTTGTTGCCCAACGTCTTAAGCGCGTCAGCCTCGCGAAACAGGGTTGTGTCACACGAGGGGCAGTCAAACATCCGCGTCGATTTGCGAAGATTCTCAAAGCCGTAGCCGCAATTGGGGCAGGTGACGTGGGTGTCCGGCATAAACGGGAAAGGTCCGAAATCAGATAAAAATGAACTCCCCGACCCTAGCCCGTTGGCCCTGCCCCCGTAAAGGGGGAAGCCAATACACCTGCTCCCCGTTGCGACCCATAGCGCAGCAGGCCCAACGCCCTATTGCACCAGAAACGCCCTATTGCGCCAAAAAGCCGTCGATCCCGGCCTTCAACGCGTCCCAATCCGTGAACTCGTGTTCCTCGGCGTTGGCGTCATATTCCCGGTTGCGCATCACAACATGCTGCACAACCTGCGTCGCAAAATAATCGTATTGGCTGGATCGAACAGCACCCGCGACCAGCATTTCGGTGTCAGCCTGCAACCCGGTGCGCAACTTCATCTCGACAAGGTATTCCTTTGCCTCGTCACGGCCCTCCGGGAAGGCCGCATTCAAACTCACCGACAACATCAGCACCTTACGCGCGGCGAGTTCGTCTTTGCGCACACTCAGCAGCGCCTCAAAATTTTGCGGGTGGCGCCGCTCATGGACGGGCGCTGCCAATATCACCGCATCGATGTCGTGAAACGTCAATTCCATTGGGTCATCGGCATTGGCCAATACGGTCTCATGGCCCAGCGCTTCAACCTCGGCTTGCGCAAACCGGGCAATCTTGCCGGTCTGTCCTTCGATGGTTGCGAAGAGGATCAGAACCTTCATGTCAGCCTCCTTGTCCAGATAATCGTTGCCGCAACCGCGCGACAAAAATCAGGCCCCAACATACCAAAATGCCGGGGCCGGGCTTTGTTCTGGATCAATGGCCCCGGAGGTAGGGTGGCTTAGCCCAATACCTCGGTCACGGCGTCAACTGTTGCGCTCACAATGATATCTGCCTCGTCCCGGTTCAAACACAACGGTGGTGAGAAGCCGATGCTATCAGCCTGCGGCATCGCCTGCGCAATCACGCCACGCCGCGCCCCTGTCAATGCCACCAAAGGCCCTGCCCCGCCGCCCAAACCGCTCACGCCCAAACCGCTCAAGGTTCAAGGCTCAAGGCTCAAGGCGACGGCCTGATCCCTGCCCGCCATGTGCCACGCCCAAACCGCTCCGGCGATTGTGCTTTTGTGATCGGCATTCAAGGCGTTCTTCTCCCCGGCTGAAACGTTAACCAAATATCTCGAATTGTCTGTTTCCATCCCACCCGCTTGCCCCAATGGGCGCGGCCCGTTACCTGCGCCTTGCTCACCAGAGCCGACGCCGATGAAACCGGCCATCTTGCGGGAGAACCCCGGTCACCCCTTCCTTCATCTGAGGCGGCGAAGACCGAAACCCCTATGCGCAAAGACACTGAAACCCTTCTGGAACACGTGCTTGGCGCGGTTATGGCGCCTGAAAATGATGCCCTGACCCTTGCCACACTCCTACGCAACACGGTGCCCGAGGCCCCGGCCTTGGCTGTCATCCGCGCGCTTCTGGCCGCTGATCGCGTGATCCTGGAGACATTCAACGGCAACAGCCCCGGCCGGGTCGACGCACTGCTCGCCCGTGGTCTCGCGTTAACTTTAGCGGACGCCGCCGATGATCTGGAGGTCTCTCGCAACACGCCAAACCCGATCCGCCTCGCTGATCTGCTGCTCTGAGCCGCGCCCTCCGGCAGCAATCAGATCAGGGCATTGTCCGGCGCAAAACCGAGCCACACCGAAGGGCGCGATCGGGCCGCAGGCCAAACACCGCGTCTTTCGATTCACCTCAACCGAAAAGTGCCCTAGGGTCGCCCCATGGCCACCCTCATTCCCACTTTCTCCGACGATCAGGCCCACGCCCATGATCGTATTGCCGACGTGCTCCGTGACATGGGTGTGGACATCGACAACAACAGCCTCAGCCCCGTGGTCGAGGGCAAAGGCGCGGTCCTGGCCGTCACTGGCAAAGCGGGTTCCGGCAAAACGCTGCTGCTGGCGGAACTGGTCAAGGCGCTGGAACGCACCGGGGTTGAGATCGTCTCCGGGGATTGGGAAGGCAAACGCCGTAAAGACAAACGCACTGTCGCCGTCCTTGCCCCCACCAACAAAGCCGCAAGCGTGCTGCGCAATCGGGGTGTGCCAGCGACGACAATCCACCGCATCCTCTACACTCCCCTTTATGACCCGGAATTCGAAAAGGTCGCCGAATGGCTTGCAGGCCAAGGTGAGCGGCCCACGATCGAGGCGTTGACCGACGCCGCCATGGATCGCGCAAAAGAGGTCTATGAGGCAACAAAATCCGTGCCCGCTGCCCTGGCATCCGCTGGCCTGCGCGGATCTGACTTCATCACCGGCTGGAAACGCCGCGATGATGGTCTCGACATCGGGCTGGTCGACGAATCCTCCATGCTCGACGACAAGCAGTTCCAGGATCTGAAGGATATCTTCCCGATCCTCATCCTGTTCGGTGATCCGGCGCAACTTGCCCCGGTTGGCCAAAGCGGTGCGATGATCTTTGACCGCTTCAAAGGCGACTCCCTGCTGCATCTGGCACGTATCCACCGCCAGGAGGCTGACAACCCGATCCTCGATCTCGCCCACGCACTGGGTGACCCGGACCTGCAATTCAGTGATTTTGAGCGGATGATTGAAGACGCTGCCGCCCGTGACGATCGTGTGCAACTCAGCCCCCGCGCCAATTCCGACATGATGGCGCGCTCGCCGGTTCTGGTCTGGCGCAATGCCACCCGTATCCGCCTGATCTCGGCCTTTCGCGCCGCCCATGGCGCAACCATGGAAGAACTCCTCCCCGGTGAGCCGCTAATCTGCGACGGCATCGAACTGCCCCTCAAACATCGCAAAAAGCGCATCGACCTCGAGGCGCGCGGCCTGATCAAAGGCGCGCCGGTGATCTACCTTGGCCCCGGCAACCGCCCGGGTTTTTCGCGCCTGCACGTGATCGGCGCAGAGACCCCACGTTTCTCGGCGGCGTCGATCGTGAAAATCGAAAAACCCGGCGAGGAGGAACCGTTCATCCCCTATGCCGCCCGTATGGGTGCTGCATTTTTGCACGGCGCGGCGGTCACAATCCACAAAGCCCAAGGCTCCCAATGGCCCGAGGTTCAGGTCTTCGCGCCTGACCTCTACGCCGCCTCCCGCGCCGGCCGGATGGAGGCGGGCCAAGCCCTGTGGAAACGCCTCGCCTATGTCGCCATCACCCGCGCCGAAGAGCGCCTGATCTGGATCACCCGGTATATGTTATCTCGCCCTTTGGGTGACCTCGGCACCACCGATCTGGACGCAAAACCCGCCCCCCTGAAACTGGACGAAATCGACCCGGACGGCATGATCTAGGATTGCCTAAAGTACCAAATGGGACAATCTGGGCTCGAAATGGAACAATCGGAGGCGCCATGAAAACCATCCTGATCACCGGCGCCAGCTCTGGTATTGGTCGCGCGACCGCTGAGGCGTTCCTGCAAAACGGCTGGCATGTGGGCCTTCTGGCGCGCCGCGCCGAGATGTTGGAAGAGATCACCCGAGAGCACACCACGGCGCTGCCGCTCCGCGCCGACGTCACCAAGCTTGCTGATGTCGAAAACGCTGTCACCACGTTGGTCACCAAATGGGGCCGCCTCGACGCGGTGTTCAACAATGCAGGCATCTTCACACCTCAAGGCACCATCGACGAAATCGACCCGAATGATTGGCACCAAAGCCTCGCCGTCAACCTCACCGGGATGTTCAACACCGCCCGTGTGGCCTTCGCCCAAATGCGCACCCAGACCCCACAAGGCGGGCGGATCATCAACAACGGCTCACTTTCCGCCCATTCCCCGCGCGAAGGCTCGATCTGTTACACCACCACCAAACACGGCGTCACGGGATTAACCAAAACGCTCAGCCTCGACGGCCGCCCTTTTCACATCGCGGCGGGGCAGATTGATATCGGCAATGCCCAGACAGATCTGGTCGAGCGCCTGAACAACCATCTGATAGCCGAGGGTAAGCCCCTGATGGATATGATGAATGTGTCCGAAGTTGCGCAGTCTGTCCTGCATATGGCAAACCTGCCGCTCTCAGCCAACATCCTGTTTCAAACCATTCTGGCAACCAACATGCCTTACATCGGACGCGGTTAGCCCCTCGGAAACCTTAACGCGCCCGCCCCTTCATCTGGCCAAAAATACCTCGGGGGAGACCGAAGGACGGGGGCAGCGCCCCCCTTTTTAGCAACGAATCAA
>JAESTV010000193.1 GCA_016763475.1 Roseicyclus sp. | reverse complement strand
GGGACCATGAAATCGCGGGTTGAGTTTTGCAAGGTATTTTGCTCTGTATACAGTTTATAATGCAGCCGCGACCGGGAGACCAAAGATGTCCAATCAGATTAACGGGGCGGACGCGCTTGTTGGTATGCTCAAGGCCCATGGGGTGCGGCACATTTTCGGCCTGTGTGGGGATACCTCATTGCCGTTCTACGATTCCATGCGCACCCATGGCGGAGATATCACCCATGTCCTGACCCGCGATGAACGCTCCGCCACCTACATGGCTGACGCCTATTCGCGGGTGACGGGCAAACCCGGCGTGGCGGAGGGGCCATCTGGTGGCGGCGCCACATACATCCTGCCGGGGCTGATCGAGGCGTCTGAAAGCTCGTACGCGGTGTTGGGAATAACAACTGACATCAGCGTTGGAACCTACGGGAAATACCCCCTGACAGAGGTTGACCAGACCGCCCTGATGGCGCCGGTGACGAAGTGGAACACGGTGATTGTGCAGGCCGCCCACATCCCGCGGATGGTGCGAAAAGCGTTCCGCGCGATGACAACCGGGCGCGCAGGCGCGGCGCATCTGGGGCTGCCTTATGACATCCAATATGATGCGGTGGACCCGGCAGATATCTGGGCTGATCCCAAACACGCAAGTTATCCCGCCTATCCCCAAGCGCCCGAACCCGGCGCGGCAGAGGCGGCGGTGGACGCGATCCTGTCCGCAAAGTCGCCGCTTATCGTCTGCGGCGGCGGTGTGGTGATTGCCGGCGCGATGGAGGAGTTGGCGCGACTGGCAAACCGGCTCGATATCCCGGTTGCAACGTCGATTTCGGGGCAGGATTCTCTGGCCGACACCCACCCCCAATCGCTTGGGGTCGTCGGCTCGAACGGCGGCACCGATGAGACCTGGGAAATGATGGAGGCCGCTGATCTGGTGATCTTCATGGGCTGCCGCGCCGGGTCCACAACCACCGCACGCTGGGAGGCCCCAAAACCCGGCGCGCGGATCATTCATTTTGACAGTGACCCGATGGTGATTGGCGCGAATTACCCCACCGAGGTGGGTGTTGTGGGTGACCTGCGCCTGTCACTGGCGGCGGCGAATGCGGCGCTGGATGCGCGCGGGCAGGGGGCTTCGACCTTTGGCGGCGCAAAGGCTGTTGAGGACATAAAGGCGCGGAAATTTGCGCGGTTCCAAGCCCTTGCACAAAGCCCCGAAGCGCCGATCAGGCCCGAACGGGTGATTGCGACGCTTAATCGTGTGTTGCCTCAGGACGCGACGCTGGTGTCGGATCCCGGCACCAGCTGCCCCTATATCTCTGCGTATTACCAGCAGGCGCAAGCCGGGCGGTTCTTCATCACCAACCGGGCCCACGGGGCGCTTGGCTATTCGCTCTCGGCATCTCTGGGGGCGTGGTACGGGCGGCCCAGGTCAAAAACCGTGGCGCTGATGGGGGATGGGTCATTCGGGTTCACCTGCGGCGAGTTGGAGACGATAACGCGCGCCCGTGCCAACATCACGTTTATCGTGTTCTCGAACTCCAGCTTCGGGTGGATCAAGGCCAGCCAGATGGCTGACAAGGACTCGCGCTATTACAACGTCGATTTTGGCCGCGTGGACCATGCCGCCGTGGCCGCCGCTTATGGGGTTAAATCGTGGCGGGTGGAGGACCCTGAGGCGCTGGAGGCAACGTTGAAGGCGGCGATTGCCCACGACGGGCCAACCCTTGTGGACATCATCACGCAGCCCCTCGAGGAAGCCGCCGCGCCGGTGCGCCGCTGGATGGGGTAACTGGATGGGTTAACTGGATCGGCTAATTGTGCGGCAGCGCAGTTGCGATCTCGTCCAGCAACAGGTCGAGGAAGTCTTTTGCCAGTGTGGACAAAGGCCGCGTCCGTGAGGTGATCACCACCATGTCCATATGGATCATCGGCTCGAAGGGGCGGGCCACAAACCCGCCGCCTTCATCGTAATCCATCAAGAACGGGTCAAGGAGCGCCACACCCATCCCCTCTTTCACGAAGCTGAGCATGTTTTTGAACAGGTGGGTGTGGACCCGGGTGACCCACGGCACACCAGCATTGTGGAACGCCTCACGGGTGCGGCGGTGGCTCATGTGGTCGGGGCCCATAACGATGAACGGCTCTCCGGCCAAAAGATCGGGCGTCAGGATATCGTGGCGCACCAATGGGTTGTCCGGGTGCATCGCCAATTGCATTTCAACCCGAAACGGGTGGCTGTTGAACGCGTCGTAAAACAGCGGCGCCTCACACACGCCGATTTCAAACAGACCTGACATCACCCATTCCTGCACCTTCGAGGAATACTGGGATTGGAACGAGATCGACATATCGGGGCGGTCTTTGGCGAAGCGCGCAATCAATTGCGGCATGAACCCAAACGACATTGCGTGTTGCGATGCGACTTGCAACTGCCCGCCCTGCTTGTTTTGCAAGTCGGTCACCGCTTGGCCCACATGGTCGAGGCCCCGGACCACAGTGTCGACCTCCTGATACAGCACCCCCGCCTCAGGGGTTGGGATCAGGCGGCCTTTGACCCGTTCAAACAGCTTGAATCGCGTCTGCCTCTCCAACTGGGCCAACAGGTTGGAGATGCCCGGTTGTGAGATGCCCAATTGCGTCGCCGCACCGGTGACGGTGCCGGTCTCATAGGTGGCATGAAAGGCCTGTAACTGGCGGAAACGGATCGGCATGGGTGAGTGTATCACTTTTCCTGATGTCTAACGCAATATTGCGTATTTGAAATGATGCCACTTCCCGGTCACCTTACACCGGATTGAGGGCCGTTTAGGGGCGGCCTTAGGGCGGCCTGTGGGGAGCGCGTATGTCAGATCACGACCAGATTATTACCGGATTTGCGCTGTGGCACCTGTCGCTGCCGGTTAACGCGCGGCGCGATCATGGGATCGGCTCGGTTGAAGGCGCGGTGGAAATTGTGGTGTTGCGCCTGAGCGCGGAAGGCGGCGCGACCGGTTACGGCGAAGCCGCGCCCTGGGTGGTGTTCACCGGCTCTGTCGAGGCAACCTATGCGGCCCTGGATCGCTACATTCGCCCCTTGGTGCTGGGCCGCCGCGTTGGTGATCACGCCGCAATCATGGAAGACGCACGCGCCGCCGTGGCCCATTGTACCGAAGCGAAAGCCGCGCTTGATACCGCGCTTTACGACCTGCGCGCACGGATTGCGAAGGTGCCGGTCTGGGCGCTTCTGGGCGGGCGATGCCGGGATCATATCCCGCTGTCGTGCTCCATTGCGGACCCGGATTTTGACAAGGATCTGGTCCTGATGCAACGCCTGCGCTCGGACGGGGTGGCGATCATCAAACTCAAGACCGGCTTCAAGGGCCACCGCTTTGACATGATGCGAATGGAGCGCCTGCGCGCCGATTTTGCCGAGTTCGACATCCGGGTTGATTACAATCAGGGCCTGCACCACGATATCGCGCTGGCCTGTGTGAAGGACATTGCCAGTTTCCGCCCCACGTTCATCGAGCAACCGGTAAAGGCTCATCTTCGTAGCCTGATGGCGCGGATCCGCGACGCTATTGAGGTGCCGCTTCTGGCTGACGAAAGCCTCTTCGGCCCGGAGGATATGGCCGGACACCCGGATATCGCTGACGGTGTTTCGGTCAAGATCATGAAATCCGGCGGGTTGTTACGGGCGCAAACTGTTGCGCGGATGGCGGCCGCGCGGGGAATGTCGGCGTATGGAGGTGATATGTTTGAGGCCGGGCTGGGCCATCTGGCGGGCACCCACATGATCGCCGCAACACCGGAAATCACCCTGGGGTGTGAGTTCTATCAGGCCAGCTACTTCCTGACCGATGATATTCTGGCGTCGCCGTTTCCGGTGCAGGATGGTCAGGTTGTGGTGCCGAACACCCCCGGCCTTGGCATCGAGGTGAACGAAGACGCACTGGCGCGGTTTGCCCTGAGGCGCAGCCCATGAGCCGCCTAATAGGTCGCCGCCTAATACGTTGCCGCCGCCCGTGCCGCCTGATCGTATTGCCCTGCCATCAGCCGCAACAGACGGCTCAGGCGCGAGACCTGGTCCCGCTCAATTCCCAACTCGTCCAACGCTTCCAACAGCAGCGTATTGCGGATGTCGCGGTAACGTACACAAACCTCGGCACCCGCCTGTGTGGTCGAAACGGTCTTTTCCTTACCCAGCCGACCCTCACTCACCAGCCCCGCCTTGCGCAGTTTCTTGACGGCGTAATTCACCACATGAGTGTCCTCGATATTCAGGACCAGGCAGATATCGGCCAAGGTCTTGGCGCGGCCACGATGGTGGGTGGAATGCAGCACCAGCACATCCAGCGCCGACATGTCCGGGTGCCCGGCCAGCGCCATGGCGCGCATCATCCAGCGATGAAAAGCGTGGTTCGCCAGGGTCAGACCAAATTCAAATTCCGAAAGCTCGGGAAACCCGCTGTCGGCCAGGTGGGCAGAGGAAACAACGTGGCTGAGGTCGGTGTCAGTCATGGGGCCAATCCTCACGCTCAATCACAAAATGTCAACAAAATGTTGACGAAACGTCATTCAGCGTCAAGGGTGGCCGTCAAGGGGGGCACTGACGCAATGGCGACGGGGATTCGATCATGGGACGGGGCGGCATGAGTGCGGCGCATCCCACTGTTGTGATCGGCGCCGGGATAGTCGGTGTTTCCGCGGCAATCTGGCTTAGGCGCGCGGGTGTTGAGGTTACGCTGGTGGACCGGGGCGCGCCGGGGCAGGGGGCGTCTTATGGCAACGCGGGGGTGCTTGCGAATTGTTCGGTGGTGCCGGTGACAATGCCGGGACTGATCCGAAAGGGCCCGAAACTGGCGTTGGATCCGAACTTCCCACTGTTCCTGCGCTGGTCTTATGTGCCGAAGCTGTTGCCATGGCTGGTGACCTACCTGAGCCATGCCAATGATGCCGATACCCGGCGGATTTCGGCTGGGTTGAGCCAGGTTGTGGGGGACGGGGTCGAGCAGCACGAAGCGCTGGCCCGCGGGACCCGCGCCGCTGATTGGATTGTGAACAGTGACTACACATTTGCCTACACCAACCGGGCAGCGTTTGACGGCGACAAATACGTCTGGGACCTGCGCCGCGAGGCGGGGTTTGAGCCGGAGTTGATCGAGGGCGCAGCCGTTCGGGAATATGAGCCGAACCTCGGCCCTGATATCGGCTGCCTTGCGGTGATGAAAGACCACGGATACATCCGCGATCCAGGTGGTTATGTGGCTGCTTTGGCAGAAGAATTCCAGAACCTTGGCGGTGTCTGGCAGCAGGGGGATGTGCTCGATTTCAGCTTCGAGGCTGACAAGGTTGTCGCCGTGGAAACCACCCATGGCCCGATCCCCTGTGCGGATGTTGTGCTGGCCACAGGTGTCTGGTCCAAACCCCTGATGAAACGCCTTGGCCTGAGGATCCCGATGGAGTCCGAGCGCGGCTATCATATCGTCTTTGAGAATGCTGAAAACGGCCCCTCGGTGCCGCTGATGTTGGCGTCCGGGAAATTTGTCGCCACGCCGATGGCGGCAGGTCTGCGCTGTGCCGGTATCATAGAGTTTGGCGGCTTGGAGGCGGAGCCATCAAAAGCGCCCCTGGCGCTGTTGCGCAAGCAGGTAGCGATCGCATTTCCGAACCTCAAATCCACCGGTGAGGTCGAATGGCTGGGCCACCGCCCCGCACCCGCCGACAGCTTGCCTTTGATCGGGCAGGTCAAAACCACCGGCGTTTACGTGGGCTTTGGTCACCACCATATTGGCCTGACAAGCGGCCCAAAGACTGGTCGCCTGATTGCACAAATGATGACGGGTCAACGTCCCAACATGGACATGACCCCCTATGATCCCGCACGGTTCGCGAGATAACCTGATAACAAAAACAAAAAGACGATCCATTCAACAAGGAGAAAGTACATGAAACTCACTCACATCGCGGTCTGTATGGCCGCCGCCACCGTGGCCTTCCCGGCCGCCGCTGAAGTCTGGGACATGCCAATGGCGTATTCCGGGTCCAACTTCCATTCCGTGACCGGCGGCGAGTTTGCCCAGTGCGCCACCACCGGCACCGGCGGCGATATCGAGATCGTCACCCACCCCGGCGGCTCGCTCTTTGCAGGCGCAGATATCAAACGTGCGATCCAGACCGGTCAGGTCCAGATCGGTGAACGTCTGCTGTCGGGTCACCAGAACGAAGATGCGCTCTTCGGCTTTGACTCGATCCCGTTCCTTGTCGGCTCTTTCGATGAGCACGCGATGCTTTGGGAAGCGGCGCAACCCGCAATCACCGAACTTCTGGAAGGCCAGAACCTGCACCTGATCTATTCGGTGCCGTGGCCGCCACAGGGCCTCTACTTCAATCAGGAAGTGAACTCGGTCGCCGATATGGAAGGCATCCGCTTCCGCTCCTACAACAACGCCACCAACCGTCTGGCCGAATTGACCGGCATGTTGCCGGTGACCATCGAGGCCGCTGAAATCAGCCAAGCCTTCGCCACCGGTGTTGCCTCATCCATGGTGTCGTCGGGTGCCACTGGGTATGACCGCCGGGTGTGGGAAAGCCTGAGCCACTTCTACTCGGTCGATGCCTGGTTGCCGCGCAACTACATCATGGTGAACGCCGAGGTTTGGGAAGGTACATCTGAGGCCAACCAGAACGTCATCAACGGCTGCGCCGAGCTGGCAGAGTACGCCGGCACATGGCGGGCGCGGGAATACACTGGCTTCACCCTGGCCGGTCTGGCCGCCGGGGGCATGAGTGTTCAGCCTGCGGGTGATGCCCTGATGGACGAGTTGCGCGCCATTGGCGACACCATGACGGCAGAGTGGCTTGAGGCCACTGGCGAAGAGGGTCAGGCGATCGTCGATGCCTACCGTGCTGCTGCTGAAGCCGCCGCACAATAAGCACCTGTCCGGGGTGCCAGGCCATCAGGCACCCCGGATCCCTCCTGCTATGCAAGGCGATTCCATGTCCACTTCTCCCGGTTTTTTGCGCAAAGCGTTTGATGGGCTTTACACGGCGTCTGGCGTTGCCGCCGCCCTGTGCCTGATCTGCATTCTGTTGCTGATTGTGGCCCAAATGATGGCCCGCTGGACCGGCGCAATATTCCCCGGCGCGCCGAATTACGCAGGCTATATGATGGCCGCCGCCAGCTTTCTGGCGTTTGCCAACGCGCTGAACGGAGGCGCGCATATCCGCGTTTCGATCCTGCTCTCGGCCGTGCCACCCAGGATCAAATGGATGTTGGAGGTCTGGTGCTTCGGTATTGCCACCGCAATCATCGCCTACTTCGTCTATTACGCCTATTGGTTCGTCTATTGGTCCTGGCGCTTCAACGAACTCAGCCAAGCGCAGGACGCCACTCCTTTGTGGATTCCGCAATCAGTGATGGTGATTGGCGGGGCGATCCTTCTTGTTGCGTTTATCGACAACCTCCTTGCTGTCCTTTTCAAGGGCAATCACCGCCTCGGCAGCAATACTGTCGATCAGAGCTTCGGGGAGTAGGCCAATGACCGAACTTTACGCGATAATCCTGTTTCTCTTCGTCTTGTTTTTCCTGCTTGGCTCCGGCGTCTGGGTCGGCGTCGCCCTGATGGGTGTCGCCTGGGTCGGGATGGAGCTGTTCACCACCCGCCCGGTGGGTGATGTGATGATCACAACGATCTGGGCCACGTCATCAAGCTGGACCCTCACCGCACTTCCGCTGTTTATCTGGATGGGCGAGATCCTGTATCGAACCCGGTTGTCCGAGGATATGTTCCGCGGCCTCTCGCCCTGGCTGGCACGTCTGCCGGGGGGCCTTGTTCACACCAACATCGTCGGCTGTACGGTCTTTGCGGCTGTCTCCGGGTCCTCCGCGGCAACGCTGACAACCGTGGGCAAGATGTCGATTCCAGAGCTGCGAAGCCGCAACTACCCCGAACACATCGTGATCGGAACGCTTGCGGGGGCGGCAACCCTTGGCCTGATGATCCCGCCGTCGCTGGCGCTGATTGTGTACGGCGTGGCGGTTAACCAATCCATCACCGAGCTGTTCTTTGCCGGTGTCTTCCCCGGCCTGGTGCTGGCGTTGATGTTCATGGGTTACGTCGCGGCTTATTCGGTGCTTTCCAAAGGCTGGAACCCGACAGTTGAGATCGCCATGACGTTCGGCGAAAAGATCAAGAATTCGGTGTTCCTGATTCCGGTCATGATCCTGATTTTTGTGGTCATCGGCTCCATGTACACCGGCAAGGCCACGGCAACTGAGGCGGCGGCCATTGGTGTGGTCGGTGCGCTTTTGTTGGCTGCCTTTCAAGGTTCCCTGAACTGGGGCAGCTTCCGCGCCAGCCTGATGGGGGCCACCCGCACATCTGCGATGATCATGCTGATCCTTGCGGGCGCGGCGTTCCTGAAGCTGTCGATGGGGTTCACCGGCTTGCCACGTGCGCTGGCGGACGGCATCGGGGCGCTGGAATTGACCCGGTTTGAACTGCTGATGATGCTTTTGGTGTTCTACATTGTGCTTGGCATGTTCCTTGACGGGATCTCGTCCGTGGTTCTGACCATGGCCGTGGTAGAGCCAATGGTGCTGGACGCGGGCATTGACCTGATCTGGTTCGGCATCTTCGTGATTGTTGTGGTGGAGATGGCGCAGATCACCCCACCGATTGGCTTCAACCTGTTTGTTCTGCAAGGCATGACAGGTCACGAAATGGGGTATATCGCCAAGGCCGCCCTGCCGATGTTCGCGATCATGGTGTTGATGTGTTTCGTGCTGATCTGGTTCCCTGATCTGGCGCTCTGGCTACCTGAAACGATGCGCAACGGCCCAGGTTGAGGGCTCCAGTTTGATGCTGGCCGCGCGGGCGCTTGAATTTTGCGCCCGCCATGGCCGGTGGGGGCTGGTTGTTGGCCTTCTGGCGGGGCTTGCCCTGCCGGGCCTTGCGCAAACCATGCGGCCATGGTTGCCCCATATGGTTGCGGGGCTGCTGTTCATCACGGCGTTCCGGGTCGGCTACAAAGGCTCCATCGGGCAGGTTCGCGCGGTGCCGCGGGTTTTGGCAGAGGTGCTGATCCTGCAACTGGCCTTGCCGCTTCTGGCCTTGGCAATTGTGTTCGGGTTTGGCTTGTCGGCCACCACCGCCGCCCTGGCCGTTGTGCTGATGCTGTCAGCCCCGTCGATCAGCGGCAGCCCCAATTTTGCGGTGCTGGTGGGCCATGATCCGGCCCCCGCCATGCAGATCCTCGTTATGGGGATGGCGCTGTTTCCACTGACAATCCTGCCGGTGCTTCTGATCCTTGGCCCGGCCTTTGGTGACATTGGCGGCGTGGCGGCCACCAGCCTGCGCCTGAGCGTTGTTATCTTCCTTGCCACGGGCCTCGGTTTTGTCACCCGTCACGTGGTGTTGTCGAACCCAACGCCCGCACAAATCCAACGTCTCGACGGGGCGGGGGTTTTGGCGTTGGCAATCATCGTGGTTGGCCTGATGGCGGGAATCGGGCCGGTGTTTCAGGCCGCCCCGCTGGCGCTTGCGGGCTGGGTTGCCCTTGCTTTCGCCGCCAACTTCGGCATCCAGATCGCGGCGTTCATGTTGCTGCCCGCCAGCCCGCGCGCCGTGCCGTTCAGCCTGATCGCAGGCAACCGCAATGTGGCGCTGCTCCTGCTGGTGCTGCCACCCGAACTAACCGGGCAATTGCTGCCCTTTATCGGCTGCTACCAATTGCCAATGTATTTGACCCCGGTCATCATGTCCCGGTTTTACGGGCGACACACGACAGGAGACAATGGATGAAGAAGATTGCCGTTTTGGGCCTCGGAAAGATTGGCACGTTAGCGTCCGAGTTGCTGCACCAGGCTGGTTTTGAGGTCACCGGGATAGATCTGATGCCTCCCAGCTCGAAAATGCCCTTTACCACGGTGCAGCGTGACCTTGGGGATGGAGATGTAATCACCCGTGACCTTGCGCAACAAGATGCCGTCCTGTCCTGTCTCCCGTTCCATCTGAATGCCCCGCTGGCACAGATCGCCCATGACGCGGGCATTCATTATTTTGACCTGACCGAAGACGTGCCGACCACCAAGGCAATCATTGAATTGTCCAAAACCTCCCGTGGCCTGATGGCGCCGCAATGTGGCCTTGCCCCCGGATTTGTGGGCATTGTCGGCGCAGATCTGATCGCGTCATTGGATGATTGCCGCTCTTGCCGGATGCGTGTCGGCGCGTTGCCGCAAAACCCCACGGGGCTGATGGGCTATGCCTTCAACTGGTCGCCAGAGGGGGTTGTGAACGAATACCTCAATGATTGTGAGGTGCTCGAGGATGGTCAGATCAAGTGGGTCTCGGCCATGGAATGGCTGGAGGATGTCTATATTGATGGCGTCCGGCTGGAGGCGTTCACCACCTCCGGCGGCCTTGGTACGATGTGTGAGACCTATCTGGGTCGTGTCGCCAATATAGACTACAAAACAATGCGTTACCCAGGTCACGTTGCGCAGATGAACTTTTTCTTCCACGAACTCCTGATGCGTGACCGCAGGCAAGAGGCCGGGGATATCCTGGTCAATGCCAAGCCGCCGGTTGAGGATGACGTGGTTTACGTCCACGTTTCGGCAGAGGGCACCGATGACGGCGCGCTCAGGCGTCGGGAATTTGTGCGCGGCTACCGTCCGGTTGTCATTGCGGGCAAAGCGCGCACCGCAATTGCATGGACCACAGCTGCGTCCGTTGTTGCGGTGATCGAGATGGTCCGTGACGGCGCCTTGCCGCAAACGGGGTTCCTCAAACAAGAAGACATCCCCCTGGGCGCGTTCCTCGCCACGACAACCGGTGCCCTGTACAATGGATGAGCGTTGCGGGCAAAACCAATTGCCGTCACACGCGTCTTTTGGGGGGGAGGGGCCATGCGTTTGATTGACCCTGACCACCCGTTTTTTCAAGCTGCCTGGCGGCGGTGGTTGCTTGTCCTTGTCCCCTTCGCCTGGGCGTTTGTGGAACTGAACAACGGAAGCACGATCTGGGCCTATCTATCCGCCGCAATTGGTGGGATTCTGGCGTGGAACCTGATCATCACCTGGCCCAGGAACCGCGATGACTAGATCAAGCTGACCGGCTGCCCGGTTTCGCACGACAGGCTCGCCGCGTCAGCCATTATCTGCGCCTGTAAGCCATCTTCAATCGATGGGCTAGGGCTGTTTCCGGCTTCGACAAATGTGATAAATGCTTTCATTTCAGCGGCATAAGCGGCGTCGTAGCGTTCAAGGAAGAAGTTCATCGCCGGTGGCCGACAAAACCCATCAGCCGTTGCAACTTCAACGGAGGTCTCCAGAATATTCTCTGCTCGCAACATGCCCTGCGCGCCGTGAACCTCAATGCGTTGATCGTAGCCATATGCCGCGCGGCGCGAGTTTGAGATCTGACAAATCCGCCCCGTGGCGGTGCTTAGAGTTACCGCAGCGGTGTCCACATCCCCCGCCTCCCCAATCGCAGGATCCACAAGGCAGGAGCCAACGGCGCTCAGCCGCACAAACTCTTCGCCCATCAGAAAGCGCGCCATGTCGAAGTCGTGGATCATCATGTCCCGGAACAAGCCGCCCGAGGTTTTGATATAATCAATCGGTGGCGGTGCCGGGTCGCGGGAGGTGATCTGGATCAACTCTACCGGGCCGATCTCTCCCCTGCGCAGACGTGCTTCGAGGCTTGCGAAGTTGGGGTCGAAGCGACGGTTGAACGCGGTCAGGAACGGCACCGCTGCGTCCCTTACCACATTCACCAGTGTGCGGATGTTATCCACAGACATATCCACAGGTTTTTCACAGAAGATCGCCTTGGAACCCTTTGCTGCTGCTTGAATAAGTTCAAAATGAGTGGTCGTAGGAGTGCCAATCACAACCGCATCAATATCATCCGCGAACAGGATCGTATCGGTGGTGCGTACCTGCGCACCCAATGACGCCGCCAACGCCTCCGCAGCGGCAGGGATGGCATCTGCAACGGCCACAACACTCGCCTGATCCAGCGATTTGATGGTGCGCCCGTGGACCTGTCCGATCCGCCCACATCCAAGAAGTCCAATTCGCAGCATTTGAGTTACGCCTTTCCTGATGCGCCCATCCCGCGCAACACGGCGCGGGCGGCGTTACATAATGGGTCATGGGTTTCGCGCAGGATTTGAACCCGGTCGAACCGGTCGGGATCTGCGTTCACAGCCTGACGAAGTGCGGCGCCAAATGCCATGCGAAGTTCTGTCCCAATGTTGAATTTGCAGACGTTCGACCCGGTCGCCAAGGCCAGGCGCTGTGCCACTGGCACGCCAGAACCGCCGTGGATCACCAACGGCACGTTTGTGATCATCTCAATCGCGCGGATCCGTGGTTCGTCCAAACCGCCTTCGCGGTCCTGCTGCAAATGTACGTTCCCGACTGAGATCGCCATGGCGTCAACGCCGGTTTCGCGGGCGAACTGTGCGGCATCATCCGGGTCCGTGCCGGCGCTGTCTTCCCCACCGGAATAGCCGACGAAACCGATCTCACCCTCCGCTGAAATGCCGGCCCCATGGGCCATCTCAACCACCGCACGTGTCTCTGCGATGTTAGCTGCCAAGGGTTTGCGCGAGCCGTCAAACATCAGCGATGTGAACCCCGCGTCCAGCGCCGCTTTGCAGTCGTCCATGGTGTAGCCATGGTCCAGATGCGCCACCACAGGGACCGAAACACTTTCGGCTAAGTATCTGAACATCTTTCCTAAAACAGGAAGCGGCGTGTGTTCACGGCATGAGGGGCCTGCTTGCAGGATAACCGGCGCTTGTTCGGCCTCAGCTGCCATGACAAAGGCGCGCATGTCTTCCCAACCAAGGCAAACGAGGCCGGGAACGGCGTAACCTCCGGCCTTCGCAGGTCCCAAAACGTCTGAAAGTGTGGCCAAACTCATTTGAACGTCTCCACCATGTCCATGATCCCGGGAATCGTGTGTAACTGCGCCGCGTGGGTCGGCTGAAAGTACTGTTTCAGGCTTCGCTGGCTTAACCCGCCGAGAATTGTGAAGTAGTACATTTCGTACCCCGGCAGCGCGCAGCAAGGGTGGTAACCATTGTCGATCAGCACTGTTGAACCGTTGATGATGTGATAAGCATCACCCGGTTCATTATCAACCCGCTGCAACATCTGCAGGCCTGAACCATAGTCCGGTTTGAACCGAAAGTTGTAACACTCATCATGGCGTGTTTCGTCCGGCAGACGGTCGGTGTCGTGCTTGTGGGACGGGAATCCAGACCAGCCCCCCGCGCCGACGGTGAATAACTCACTTACCAACAGACGGCCGACCCGGTCATGGTGACCAGCGCCCAGTATATGCTTGATTTTACGATGAGTTTTGGTGTCATCCGAGCCGTATTGAACAAGGTCAATATCCCCGGAGCGGACCGCAAACGGGGTCAGTGTTTCAGCGAATTGTGCGCCCGCAATGAAGACCTCGGTGTCGGTCCGCGCAGTGATCCGGGCGCTGGCGTTGGTGGGCACATAGACGCCCTCCGGGTCGCCGTCCCATACATCTGCACCTCGGGTGCCGATGTCAGCAAAAACCTGCTCCGCGACCTCTACGGTGACCGTTCCCGTGGCCGGAACAACACAGGTCTCGTACCCCGCAAGGCGATAGTCAAACATCTCGCCGACTTTCAATTTTACGATATTGAAGTAAGTCAGCGGCACATGAGTATTGCCCACGTCCACGATAGCCTTGTTGTGATTGTCGAAGGGGGGGATGTGCATGGCGCGTGTCCTTTCAGGCCGTTGATGGCCCGGGGTGGCTACCAAGGAAGTTGTCCAATTCCAGGCGGGTTGGCATGGCAGGTGCGCAGCCGACACGCGCGACCACCATCGCAGCGGCGGCAGAGCCCTGTAGCACCGCGTCACTCACCGGCAAACCATCCGCCAGGCCAATGACGAAACCGCCCATGAAACTGTCACCGGCGCCGGTTGGCTTCAGTGCAGTGGTGCGGAAGACGCCGGTGCGCACTTCACCGTCCGGGGTGATTGTGATCGCGCCCTTTTCACCCATCTTATAGACCGCGACTCCGGCACCTTTTGCGACCAATTCCCGTGCCTTATCAAGGCCTTTGTCGTAGTCACCCGCCATGAAGCCAAACTCAACGTCATTGCCCACAATCACGTCACACATCGCGCCTGCACGGGAATAGACATCCGCTGCCACCTCGACGGATGGCCGGGAATAGGGGCGATAGTCGATGTCAAAAATCAGCGGCAGCCCGGCTGCTTTTGCAAGCTCGAAGGCCCTGAATGTGGCGCTGCGTGATGGCTCCGCTGCGAATACGGTGCCGGTGGTGATGAGCGCGTCGAAAGCCCCATAGTTGACCGCTTCCACATCCCCCTGCGTCATCGCGAAATCCGCGGCTCCGTTGCGGTAAATGACCGATTGATGGTCCTCGATCCGGGTTTCGACAACCGCCAGAGAGTTCCGCGCCTCGCCGCCCTGTGTGTGCACATGGGCCCGATTGATGCCGTAGTGATCCAGCTGATTGCAGGCAAACCGCCCGATCGCGTCGTCAGCGACCCGGGTCACCAGGGTGGCCTGACCGCCGAGTTTCGTGATCGCCACCCCGATATTGGCAGACGAGCCGCCGAGGCAGGTGAAAAAGTTGGTCGCGTCTTCGGTTTTTGTGCCCGGCGGATCGGGGTAAAGATCCATCCCCGCGCGACCGATAATGACAAAATTCTTGCCCGGAAGTCGCATCAAACGCCCTGCCGTTGTTTGCTGCGATCAGCCTCGATCTCAGCGCGTTTGTTGCGAACCTGCGCGTTGTCCGAGACCTGCGCCGTTCCGACCTCCCACCAGGTATGGCCCTGGGTTGTCCACCCCTCATGAGGGTCGACCTGCATCACAATCACAGTGGTCTTGTCCGCGGCCTTGGCACGTTTGAACGCCTCACCCAATTCGGCCGGGTTGGCGACGGTTTCGGACGTGGCGCCCATGGCACGGGCGTGCGCCTCGAAATCGACGGTGAAAGGCTCCGGTATCGTCGGGCAATCGGCGATCAGGTTGTTGAAACTCTCGTTTCCGGTGTTGTTTTGCAGCTTGCTGATGACCGCAAAGCCACCGTTGTCGAGCACCAGAATGATGAGTTTCTTCTGGGTCAGCACACTTGAATAGATATCGGAATTCATCAAGAGATAACTGCCATCTCCCACAAAAACGACGGTGTCGGCTGTGGGTTCATGTTCGGATTGTGCAATGCGTGCGCCCCAGCCGCCCGCGATCTCGTACCCCATGCAGGAGAACCCGAACTCCACATCCACGGTGCCGATGTCCAACGTGCGCCAATTGGCACTGACCTCAGCCGGTAACCCACCTGCGGCGGCGACAATGCGGTCCCGTTTGTCACAAAGTGCGTTCACAACACCGATGGCCTGGGCGTAGGAATTGGGACGGTTTCCGGGGCTGACGTTACCCGCCACATAGGTATCCCAAACCGCACGTTTGTCCTGCGCGGATGCCAGCCAATCGGCGGGGTAAGCGC
>JAESTV010000192.1 GCA_016763475.1 Roseicyclus sp. | reverse complement strand
GCGGTGGTCTATGCAGGTGGATGGACCGATATGCTGGCGCAGCGCGGCGCACGTGCGGCAGAAGATGTGGCGAAGGCAAAGGCAAAATCTGTGAAGAACGCCGCGCAATCGGTTGATAACGCGTTAAAACCCGCCCTGTCTTTCACGGAAAAGCACCGGTTGGAGGAACTGCCATCTGTGATCAGGCGGCTGGAGAGTGAGATTGCAAAATTGTTGGATCTTCTGTCAGATCCGGCGATTTACACGACGCAAGCGGTGAAGGCGCAGAAGGCTGCGGACGCATTGGCGGAGCGGCAATCGAGGTTGGAAGCGGCGGAGCTGGAATGGCTCACGCTGGAAGAGAAAGCCGGTTAACGCGCCGCGCCGAATTGGGTGATGGCAACGCCAAGGGTCATCACCGCGATCCCCGTCAGGCGCAACCCGGTGAGCGAGTTCACCTGGGCGCCAAAAAGGCCAAAATGGTCGATGGCGGCTGCGCTCGCCAATTGCCCCAAAAGCACAAAAAAGACTGCATTTCCAATGCCGAAGGTGGGTGCGACGTAAGTGATGCTGAGGACGTAAAACGCCACCAGCAGGCCCGCGAGGAGCAGGTGTTTGGGCTGGCTGGGGATTGCGCGCAGAGGCTCGGATCCGGTGAGAACCATCGTAACTGCAGCGGCCGCCAGGGCAACGATGAACAGCACGGTTGCGGCAGCAGCAGGAGAGCCGATGTTGGCCCCGAGGCGCGCATTCAAGGCCGCCAGAAGCGGGATGCCGATGCCGGCTGCGAACATGATTAGCGCTTGGGTCGGCATTGGGTAAGCCTTTGGTTAGGAACAGATACCGGCGATAGGGGCGTCTTCCCATGGCAGGTAAATCGGGGTGCTGTCGGCCCGGTTTTGCAGGGGGGTGACGGGCATCACCTGACCGATCAACGCCTCCAGCCGGGCGGTGCGCGCGCCACGTGGATCAGTGGCGCGGCAGCAGACGTATTCTTCCACCAGCGATGCCTGCTGCTCAAAGCCGTAGTTCAGGAACGGGCGTGGGTCGTCGTTGGAAAAAAGGTAGGGATCTTCGACGTTTGCGTGCTCCCAAAGGGCGCGGAACGGGTGGTAACGGGTCTGCGCGCGGTTCTGCCATTGCCAGATATGGGTCATCTCGTGGGCAAAGAACATCGCCGCCACCAGAGACCGGGTGCTATCGGGGAAGCGGGTGTAGTCCGGCAACACCAGATCGTCGCGCAAATGCAGGGTGTTGAACAACACAATGCCGCCGGTGCGCGCGGAAATGAAGTCTTCCTCAGGGGCTGGAAAAATCCGTTCACGGCAAGTGGTTGGAGGCCGCGTCGGGTAGGTTTGTGTGAACAGTCCGACCAAAGGATTGCGGGTGATCCGCACTGCGCCCGGGTCAAACGTGCCACCCTGAAGCTCTGCCATATAGACCGCTTCTGCCGTGGTTAACGGGCGGCCGCAGGCGGCCAGAGACAGGGCTAGCAAGATCAGGAACAGGGTCCGCATGGGGGCTACGGTGCCGCGAAATGGCTGGCGGCACAACCCAAGCTTAGGTGATGTATCAACGGGGCATGTCAGCGGATCACGGCAGCGCCAGGGTGGCGGTTGCGGTGGCGACAATCTTGCCGGTGTCCTCAGCGCTCAACTCAGCCCGCGCGAAGGCGAGCGACTTGCCGGCGCGAATGATCTGGGCGCGGCACAGGATGGCGGACCCGGTGCCGGGGCGCAGGAATTGAGTGTCCAGGGTGACCGTTGCGGCGGGGACGAAATCGCCAGTGTATCCGGCCAACGCGAGGATCATTGTGGTGTCGGCCTGTGCGGTTAACGCCTGACCCGAAACGATGCCGCCGAACCGAATCAGCCGCGGCACAAGTGGCATACGGGTGCTGGTGTGGCTGTTGTCGATGCTGACGACGCTGAGGTTCAGGTCAAGCACCCAAGCCGCAAAATGATCGGTGAGGGCGGCTTGGGCATCCACTGGCGTCACTGCACGGAAAGGACCTGGTACATGTCGCGGGTCAGCAGGATCTGGCCGTCCACAACTTCCCACAAATGCATGTACCGGGTCACGATGCGGTTTTCTCCGGCCTGCAAAACGACTTCGCCGATTTCAACGGCGGATGTGTCTGTGGACTGGATGTCAAAGGTCATGAATTGCACATCGCGCGAGCCGGATGCGATGGCGTCCGAATAGTGCTGCACGATCGCCTCACGGCCCAGAATGGACGCCTCACCCGGCGCAAACAGGACGGCGTCTTCGGAATATATCGCCCCGATCGCGGCGAGGTCCTGTGCGTTATAGGCCTCCACGAGGGCGGCCATACGGGCGATGATCGGGTTGGAGGTGTCGTTGGATTGGGCGTGGGCCTGGAGCGGCAGGAGAAGGGTGAAGGCAAGGAAAAATGCGCGCATGGGTAATGGCTTTCAAATTGGTTAAGGTAATGTGGGGAGTTTGGGGAAAAAATTGGCGTTTGGGAAGAGGCCCGTGTGGGTTTGGGAAGAGGTGTGTGTGGGAACGGCCCCGACCGTGTGAGTGGCCGGGGCGGATTGGGCTATTTGCCCTTCTTCGCATTGCCAATATCAAGCGGCTTGCCCGCATTGGAATTTGCCGTGGCCAAGACCTTGACCTTTTCCTTCTTGGGCTTTTTGGCTTCTTTGTTGCCGCGATCTTTACCTTTGGCCATGAGGTGGTCCTCCGTACGTGGATGTCCCCGTGGCGGGATGCCAGACGGAGCCGATGCTCAGGGAGCGATCAGGGCAGCCTCGCGCTTTTTGGGCGAGGGCGATGATGTCCGATGAGGATGTTCGGCGCGGGATATGCGCTGCGCCTGTGGGGTGAGGGTAACAGGGTGGCGAGGGGTTGGGTAGTGGGGGGGGGCTAGCGATCAGTGACACACATGGGCGTGATTCCTACTGCAAGCACAGGGCAGCCACCATTCCTACCGGCATCCAGTCGATACAGTAGCTTTCCCATCCAAGTCGTTGAAGCACCGAACTTTTTGTAAACGTCACCGATGTCTTCTGAGCCGTCGTTCTTTAACACCTTACCGAGGCTGCGAAAGAACGCGTTATCCAGCGACTTGCCGCGAGTTAAAATAATGCCAACGTCTATCGCACCGGCATCATAGAATGCCGAGAATGCATATAAATCGCGATCGTAAGTCTGATCCTTACTGTTCCACTCCAAGTCTAAGGCAACTTTTCCGTTCACGAAATCTATGCGATGTCCATCCAAGTAACCTTCGCGGGTGTATTGTGATAAAATTTTAGACTTTTTCTTTGCGTCAAGAAGGCGCACATGAAGATCAGCGGATATACGCGTTTCATTCCAATTGTCACCGAAAAGGTCGTCAACGTGATGTGCGATCGGTCCCTTGCTTCCGCCGGGCAGTCTGATCATCGTCTTCGAAATTTCCAATTTTCTAAGTGCGTTTTGGATATCTGCAAACTGCGATTGGAATCCGTTAGCCAAGATGCTAGCGGCGTTCCGGTAACTAAAAATCTCGTATTTATAGAGTAGATCCTGTGGAAAAACGGATTCTACGAGGCTCTGACTATCTGCAACGCGCCCCGCAGAGACATCCTTATCTGGCATCATTCAGCCGCTACAGAGGAGTTGTAAGAGTAGGTCGGCCAGGACGGTTTGTAATCGGAGTCTGCCTGATTGCCCCACACCGTCCAATTTTCGCGGACGCCGCGTCCAAATAATTCCAAATAGGGACCCGGGCTGCATGACTCAATGATACCGTATTGTTCATCCGGTTTGCGAGAGTGCTCGCGTTTGCGTGTTCCGAACAAATTTACCTGGCGTCGGCCGGGCGCCAGCGTCCGGGCATTCTTTCCTCGCACCCCAAAAAGAATGACTTCGGTCACATTGCGGAAGTAGAAGCCCACTCCACGGCCATCGGAGCCGCCATCCTTGCGAATTTTGTGCCAGATTATGTTTGATTTATATTCGAATCCCCACGCTGAGAGCACGCGCAGCCCATCCGGCAGCAGGGCATTTGGCACCCAAAGGTAGCAATGCGCAGTATCTTTCAGGTGATCAGAAACGGGTAAAGCACAAATGTCTTTGAGGTTCATCGTTGGATACCGGGCAAGACGTTTGTGTTCAGGAGCGACCTTACCAGTACGGTTTGTAAACCGCCAAGGCGGGTCTGCCATTACAGTCGCAAATCGCTGACCGTCCAGAAAATGGGTTAAGTCCTTGGATGCCTGATGTGCCACTAGATTCTCCCTTACGATTTCACGACATGTAGACTAAATGTAGAACGAAACATCAATATTTAGTTAACCTCAAACATCCAACTCCTCCACAAACCGCGCATTTTCCTGAATATACGCATACCGCAGCTCGGGCTTCTTGCCCATCAACCTCTCCACCAGGTCGTCGGTTTCACCCGGTGAATCCTCGTCTATTGTTACCCGGATCAGCTTGCGGGAGGTGGGGTCCATGGTGGTCTCTTTCAGGTCTTTTGCGTCCATCTCACCCAGGCCTTTGAAGCGGGAAACGTCGATCTTGCCTTTGCCGCCAACACCTTTGGCCATCCATTCATCCCGTTCCGCCTCGTCCAGACAGTAAACCCGTTTGGCCCCTTGGGTCAGGCGGAACAGGGGGGGGCAGGCCAGATACAGATGGCCCTGGTCAATCATCGGGCGCATCTGGCTGAAGAAAAAGGTCATCAGCAGCGCCGCGATATGGGCGCCGTCAACGTCCGCGTCGGTCATGATGATGACTTTGTCGTACCGCAGATCTTCGATGTTGAAGCGGGTGCCCATGCCGACGCCAAGCGCTTGACACAAATCCGAAATCTCGGCGTTTGTGGTAATTTTCCCGGACGCGGCCCCCAGCACATTCAATATCTTCCCGCGCAGGGGCAGGAGGGCCTGGTTCTTGCGGTTCCGCGCCATTTTGGCGGAGCCACCGGCGCTGTCACCCTCGACGATGAACAACTCGGTCCCGTCACGGGCGGTTTGGGAGCAATCAACCAGCTTGCCGGGCAGGCGCAGCTTTTTGGTGGCGGTCTTGCGCTGGGTCTCTTTCTCCTGGCGACGCCGCAGACGGTCCTCGGCGCGCAGGACCAGAAAATCCAAGATCGCACCCGCCTCACGGGTGTTGGACCCCAGCCAATTGTCGAAGTGGTCGCGGGTGGCGTTTTCGACCAGCCGTGCGGCTTCGGTTGTGGCGAGGCGGTCTTTGGTCTGGCCGACAAATTCCGGCTCTGCGATGAAGCAGCTGACCAGGGCGCAGGCGCCGGTTTGCAGGTCGTCGCGGGTGATGTTGGAGGCTTTTTTGTTGCCTGCCAACTCGCCATAGGCGCGGATGCCTTTGAGGATCGCGGCCCAGAAGCCCGCCTCATGGGTGCCGCCTTCGGGGGTGGGGACGGTGTTACAGTAGGATTGGATGAAACCGTCACGGGCCGGGGTCCAGGTGATGGCCCATTCAACCGAACCGGGGACCTTGAACCGGGGGCCAAAGTCGACCTTCCCGGCAAAGGGTTTGTCGGTGTAGGTGGCGATTGGGCCAAGGGTCTCGGTCAGGTAATCGGACAGGCCGCCGGGAAAGTGGAACGTGGCCTCAAGCGGGGTTTCGCCGTCGTCGATCGCGGTTTTCCAGCGGATTTCGACACCTGAGAACAGATACCCCTTGGAGCGGACGGTTTTGATCAGGCGTGCTGGTTTGAACCGGAGGGAGCCGAAGATATCGGCGTCGGGGTGGAAGGTGACAGAGGTGCCACGGCGGTTGGCTGTTGCGCCGATGGTCTGGATCGGACCTTGCGGGATCCCGCGGGAGAACTCTTGCGCGTACAGTTGGCGGTTGCGGGCAACTTCGACCCGGACGTGATCGGACAGGGCGTTGACCACAGAAATGCCGACGCCGTGCAGGCCGCCGGAGGTCTGGTACGCCTTGCCGCCGAATTTGCCGCCCGAGTGCAGGGTGCAGAGGATCACCTCCAGCGCCGACTTGTCGGGGAATTTCGGGTGTGGATCGACGGGAATGCCACGGCCGTTGTCACGAATGGTAACGG
Organism: Roseicyclus sp.; assembly: GCA_016763475.1. GTDB lineage: Bacteria > Pseudomonadota > Alphaproteobacteria > Rhodobacterales > Rhodobacteraceae > Gymnodinialimonas. The sequence continues at coordinate 279 of JAESTV010000192.1, read as the reverse complement.
AATAATCGGCGTTCAGTTCGACCTCGATGCGTGAGGCGTGGCCCGCCACCGCCTCGTCCATGGAGTTGTCCAGAACCTCGGCCACCAGATGATGCAACGCCCGCTCATCGGTGCCGCCGATATACATGCCGGGGCGTTTGCGGACAGGTTCCAGCCCCTCCAACACTTCGATGGAGGAGGCATCATAGACTGTCGCGTCCGGCGTGCCGGAAAGGAGGTCGTCGGCCATATTGCTGCTCTATGTTGTGGGCGCTGCGCTGTATATTGGCAGGTTTGGGG
>JAESTV010000191.1 GCA_016763475.1 Roseicyclus sp. | reverse complement strand
GGGCGGGTGGCTCCGGGAGATCATCCGACATGGACGCCCCGCGCCACGCCCGTTACCCTTTGCCACCCAACACCAAGGCCCCACACCACCAAGGGCGCCACCACCAAGGCCCGCCCTCTACCAAGGCCCCCCTTCTACCAAGGACCGCGCGCCCATGGGCAAATTCGCCAGCCTCTTCCCACTCATCCCGCTTGCGGGTGGCGCTGCCGCAATCTTCGGCGCTCTTGCCAGGCTCGCGGGGGGCATCCTCGCTGACACCACCGGGGGTCTCGACGGCCGGCTCACCTTCCCCGATGAACCCACGCGCCGCGCCCCCTGCGCGCGGGCATCACCCATGACGCCAGTTCCCTTGCAGGCATACCGGGCCTGTTTCCCGCTTTCTTCCCCATAGGCCCTGCGCGCAACATCGACATCAATTCACAGGAGACACACCATGCGACTTGAAGGAAAAACCGCCATCGTCACCGGGGCTGGCTCCGGCTTCGGCGCAGGTATTGCACGGGTCTTCTCACGGGAGGGCGCATCGGTCCTGGTTGCTGACCTGAACGAGGAAGCCGCCGTCGCTATTGCTGATGAAATCGGCGGCGCTGCGATCAAAACCGATGTATCCAACGGTGCCGATGTGAAAGCCATGGCGCAGGCCGCCCTCACACAATGGGGCCACATCGACATCCTTGTGAACAACGCCGGGATCACCCACCAAAGGGGCGCTCTGGAAGATATCAGCGAAGAGGATTTCGACCGCGTCATGGCGGTGAACGCCAAATCGGTCTATCTGACCGCACGTGAGATTGTGCCGCTGATGAAAGCGGCGCGAAATGGCGTGATTCTGAATATCGCCTCAACCGCTGGCATTTCCCCGCGCCCGCAGCTCAACTGGTACAACGCCTCCAAAGGTTGGATGATTGCCGCCACCAAAACCATGGCTGTGGAGCTTGCGCCCGACCAGATCCGCGTCAACGCGCTCTGCCCTGTGGCCGGTGAAACCCCCCTGCTCGCCAGTTTCATGGGCGAAGACACCCCTGAGATCCGGGCCAAATTCCTGTCCACTATTCCCCTCGGCCGCTTCTCCACCCCGCAGGATATAGGTGAGGCATCAGCCTTCCTGTGTTCCGACGCCGCGTCGATGATCACCGGGGTTGCGCTGGAAGTGGACGGAGGGCGCTGCATATGATGGGCAGCTTTAGTTGGTCAACGGGGCGCTTGGGTGACGCCATGGCCGAAATTGCCAGGCGTCGCATCACAGGCTTCGAAGGCAACGGACAAACAAACCTGGATCGCATCCACCTGTTTGCTGGAACCTTTCGGGATGAGGCGGCGATGTTTGCCTATTGCTTCTCCCCCATCGCCCCCAATGCTCCTGAGCAACTGAACCTCGACCTTCCCGAGGCGCCCATCAACACCCAATTGGTGGACGCTGCATTCGGCGATCAGATCATTCCACGACTGTCCGAATACTTTGGGCGCAAGTCACGTCGACGTGTCGCGCGACGCATGCAACCAGCCAACGCGCTTGTGCTAATTCCGATGCAGGCCTTCGGTGGCATGGAGTTCCGGCTGCACGATACCGCACAAATGCGCCATATCGGATTTGAGAAAAGCCTTGTTCCCGAAACATGCTCGACCTTCCAATGACCACCTACACCCGCCAAAACCTGCCCGCTGACATCCATGTCTTTGCGGGCGCGTTTCAAAGCCAGCCGCTGGTGTTTGCGCATCTGCTGGACGTTGCCCCCGATCTGGACGTTGCCCCCGATCTGGACCTGACCCCCGATCTGGACCTGACCCCCGATCTGGACCTGACCCCCGATCTGGACCTGACCCATGTGGAGGTGATCCAATCCACCCACACCCCTCGCCTCAGCGCTCATTTTGATCGGGTGACTTGCGCCAGACTGGCCCAAACCACCCACCTCCGCGCCTTTGGCGCTTTTCGTGGCACCATCCCCCACCTCAGCCCCAACCTCAGCCCCCACCTCAGCGAGACCCCATGACCCTTGGCGCAATCCACCCCGGACCCCGAAACCTGATTACCGACGTCAAGGGCCTACGTGTCGGCCAGGCGCAGGACGATCACATCAAAAGTGGCGTCACGGTGCTGATCGGTGACGCACCTTTCATCGCCGCCGTTCACGTCATGGGTGGTGCCCCCGGCACCCGGGAAACCGACCTGCTGGCCCCCGACAAGACCGTGCAACACGCCGATGCGCTGGTGCTGTCGGGCGGCTCTGCCTTTGGCCTCGACGCGGCGTCGGGTGTGGCTGATGCCCTGCGCGCCCAGGGGCGTGGCTTTGCGGTCGGGGATCAGACCGTGCCCATTGTGCCCGCCGCGATCCTGTTTGACCTGATCAATGGCGGCAACAAGAATTGGGCGCAGAACCCTTACAAACAACTGGGTGCGGAGGCTCTGGCAAACGCCGACGCGGGCTTTTCCCTCGGCAGCGTTGGTGCCGGCACCGGGGCGCTGATTGCGGACCTCAAAGGTGGCCTCGGCTCTGCCTCCGCCCGCGTTGGCCCCTACACGGTGGGTGTGCTGGTGGCGGTTAATGCCCTTGGGCGGGTGACCATGGGCGACACCAAACACTTCTGGGCCGCCCCCTTCGAAATGGCCGGTGAATTCGGCGCTCACGGCCCGGCGCCGAGTTTCGACCCCCACACACGTCCGCCAATCAAAGGTGGCGACACCCGCAACACCACCATTGCCATTGTCGCCACCGACGCCGCCCTGACCCAGGCGCAGGCCACCCGGATGGCCACCGCCGCCCACGATGGCATGGCCCGCGCCATCTACCCCAGCCACACACCGATGGACGGAGACCTTGTGTTTGCCGCCGCCACCGGCGCGCAACCCCTCGTGGATCAAAACACCGACCCGCTGCTGCTGGGCCACGCCGCCGCCCTGTGCCTGTCACGTGCGATCGCACGGGGGGTGTATGAGGCGACATCGACCGGCACCGACCCGCTGCCCACATACCGGGCCAGACACACCTAAACGCCCGACATCCCTAAACGCCCGAGGCTTTCCGGACCGCCGATCAGGGCCTATCCCGACGCAATTCTACCGGACGGGGTTTTCCAAGCACCGCCCATGCTTGCCTGCCCGCCCTCCTCCCGGCGCTGTCTGCCCGCCTTCCTCCGGGCGCCGCCTGCCGCCGCCGCCCTGGGTGCCGCCATTGGGTCCTATGGGCCGCAGATATCTCGGACACCCCGGTGAACCGCCGACGCAACCCAACCTCTCAACCCCAACCTCTCAACCCAAATTCTCAACCCCGATGGCTCAATCTCAGGCCAGACAGGCAATCGCATCCTGATCCAGACAGATAGCGTCGAAATGGCTGACATGGTTGCCCACCTTGAGCAGAGCACCTTTGACGATCTGTAAGATTTCGGCGGCTGAGAGGTGGCAACGCCACAAACGAAAAAGGCCCCGCCGCTAACCGGTCGGGGCCTTCTCAATCACGATCCGACGGCAACTAGTGCAGCTGACGCCCCACCTCGACAATTGCGTCGTCGATCATCTTGTTCTGATCAGCGGCACTTGTGCCACTGGCAATAACCTCTGCCGCCGCAGCCACAGCCACCGAGGCAGCACGATCACGCACGGCGCGGCTGGCTTTGGCCTCCGCACTTGCAATCTGGTCTTCGGCAGCCGCCAGACGGCGGGTGATGGAGGCGGCAATATCAGCTTTTGCCTGCACCGCCGCGTCTTCCGCATGGGCGCGGGCTTCGGTCACAATCCGCGCACTCTGGTCCTGCACTTCACGGGCCTTGCGCTCATAGGAGGCAAGCAAGCTCTGCGCCTCTTCACGCAGGGCACGGGCCTCGTCCAACTCGGCCCGGATACCTTCAGCGCGCTGGTCCAGCAGCCCACCCAACATCTTCGGCACGCCGAAATAAAACAGGATCGCCATAAACAGCAGGAGACCAATCAGCACCACCCAGTCGGTGTTGCCAAGTGAGGGTGAGAACAACCCATAGGTCGTTCCATCTCCCCCGGCCGCGAAGGCCGGTGTGGCAAGGAAAATAGTCGCCATCATCAGGTAACGCATGATCTTATCCCCTCACCCGGTTGGCGACAGCGGCGGCCACTTTTGCGGCATCCACGTCCTGGCCCGGCGCAAGCGCCTTGACGATCTCTATCGCAACGTCACGGGCAACCTCTTCTGCCGTGGCAAGGGCCCCGGCTTCGATCTCCAATATGCGCGCTTCACCCTCAGCTGCACGTGCGCCAATCTCTGCGTCCGCCTTGTCGATCTCGACCTGCAACTGTTCCTGGATCTCATCGCGGGTCTCTTGCGAGATCCGCTGAGCCTCGGCGCGTGCATTGGCGAGGGCGGCGTTATAACTTTCCTCAGCGTCCGCGGCCTGGCGCTTAAGGTCTTCGGCCGCTGCCAGATCGCTGGTCAACGTGCCTTGGCGTTCCGCAAGCACCGACGAGATCCGCGGCAGCGCGATCTTCGACAGGATAAAGTAAATCGCCAGTAGCGTCAGGACCAGCCAGAAAACCTGATTGTCAAATGTCGCAAAATCGAGCTGCGGCATTCCGGCGCCATCTGTGGCCCCACGGTCGGTTCCGATAGCAACTTCCAAGCCAGCCTCAAGGCCGCCATGGGCAGCCTCGGTTCCGCCAGTGGTTTCACTTTCGTCTGCCATCTTCATCTCCAAGCGGGCTATTACGGTGGCGCGCCCATCGCTGGGCGCGCCGAACGTAAGGATCGAATTCGCTTTGCTGGCCCAGACCCGGGCCGGGCATGTCTAGGTCTTAGACAGCGAACATCAGCAGCAGCGCAACGAGGAAGGCGAAGATGCCCAGAGCCTCAGCAAACGCGATGCCGATGAAAAGTGTTGCGGTCTGACCAGCAGCCGCCGAGGGGTTGCGCAGGGCACCGGCAAGGAAGTTGCCAGCAACATGGCCCACACCGATAGCGGCGGCACCAGAACCGATGGCGGCCAGGCCGGCACCGATGAATTGACCCATTTGTGCGATATCGCCTTCCATGATGTATCTCCTTACGTTGGAAGTTTAGTCTGTAGACCGGGCGTTCGCCCGGATTGTGGTAGACCGGGCATCTGCCCGGGTGTCTCAGTGATGCGGGTGAAGCGCGTCTTTCAGGTAGACACACGTCAGGATTGTAAACACGTAGGCCTGAATTCCGGCGACCAGCACCTCAAGCCCGTAGATGGCGACAATGCCAATGATCGGCGCGATGCCCGCAAGGCCCAAAGCCCCCGCGAAACCCGCGAACACTTTCAGGACCGCGTGGCCCGCCATGACGTTGCCTGCCAGACGAATGGAATGGCTGACCGGGCGCACGAAGTACGAGATCAACTCGATGATCGCCAGAACCGGCCGCAGCGCCAATGGGGCCGAGGCAACCCAGAACAGGCTCAGGAAACCGACGCCGTTCTTCACGAACCCAAGGATCGTGACCGTCAGGAACACCGCCATCGCCAGAACTGCCGTGACCGCAATGTGGGATGTTGTGGTGAAGCTGGTTGGGATCAGGCCGAGGAAGTTGGCGAACAGAATGTAAAGGAACAGCGTGAAGATATAGGGGAAATAGGGCAGCGCATCTTTGCCCGCCACATCTTCCACCATCTGCCGCACAAAGCCGTAGGCCAGTTCCGCCATCGACTGGCTGCGCGACGGCACAACGTTACGGCCCCGCGTGCCCCACACCATCAATGCGACAACGCAAAGAACCGACAGCGCCATCCAAAGCGTTGCATTGGTGATCGTGAAAATACCCACGCTGCCGTCGCCAAACAGCGGCGAGATCACAAACTGATCCATCGGCTTGATCGCAAGACCGCCTGCGTAACCGTCGAGGTATGCTGCTATGAACGCAATTACCGCCAAGCCGATCAGGACGTATGCCACCAGGCGGCCTGCGCCGTCTTTGGTCTCAGAGTTGGTGCTTTCAGTCGCCATCCTGCGTCCCCGATCTTTCCTGCGCGTTGCCGCGCGTCATTTTCTCTTCGCGCTCAAGCGCGGTTCGCTGGAGTTCATTGGCCGAGCGGATCATCGTTTTGATCCCGGCAATGAAGCCCAAAATAACAAACACGACCATCAGCCACGGTGTGGTGCCCAGCACCCAGTCCAACCCGTAACCTATGCCGAAACCGATGCCGAGACCCGCCACCAGTTCGATCACCATCCGCCACGCCAGTTGCGCCTGCGAGTGATGTTCTTCCACTTCGCTGCGCTCTGGCGCGGCCCGGGACTTTGCCGCCGCGATCCGCGCTTCTAACGCGGCCATGCGGTCTTCGTCGCTCTGGGCCATAGCCATATCGCCTCCGTCGGAAGGTTGCCGGAAACTAGGCCGCGCCCATGGCGGAGTCAACGCAAGATGACACGCTCCAACATACTGTTTTTAAGCAATAAAACCTGAGAGCGGCGATCCAGGCGCCCGCACCCACGCCCCGCAGCATATTCAACCGATTGGTTGACGATCCGCCCCACTCCGCCCTACTTCTCCTATGGCCACACCTCTCGACTCGATCTTCTCTGCCCTCGCCGACCCCACCCGACGGGCAATCCTGCAAATGTTGCTGGAGGATGATATGGCCGTCACTGACGTGGCCGAGCCGTTCCGGATGTCGCTGGCCGCGATCTCCAAACACCTGATTGTGTTGTCCGCAGCGGGCCTCATCACCCAGGAAAAACGCGGCCGCGTGAAGTGGTGCAAACTGGAGCCCGACGCCCTGAAAGGTGTCTCCGTCTGGATGCAGGGCTTCGGCCAGTTTGAGCCGGTGAACCTCGACGCGTTTGAGGCATTTCTGGCGGTTGAGTTAGGGGAGACCCCTCCCGAAGGCGGGGGGGCCGCGCTCAAGTCGCCCACAAGGCGGTAGCGCATCAAAGCAAATGCAGGGTTTCCCATGGCCCGAATGGCCCGAATGGTCAGGATTAACCCACCCGACAGCGCGCCTCAGCACTGCTATGGTGGCCGCAACAAAAGGACCACACCCCATGCGCTGCACCCTCGCCCTCACCCTGCCCCTCGCCCTCGCCGCCACTCCCGCGCTGTCACAAACCCGCGAAGCCCCCGCAGGCCCAATCGAGACCTGCCTCGTCGGCGCGTGGATCGGCTCCAGCACCATCCCCGAGGCGGTGGAGCAGATGATGCGGGCGATGCCTGACAACATTCGCGCCAATTTCAACGATTTCGGGCGGCCCGTTGGCATCATCATCTATGATGATGGGTTCTTTGAAACCTTCCCCATGGGCGCCAACGGCAACGCCGCGTTCCGCGACGATGATGGCGAAATCACATCGGTGGAGATGAATGCCCAAACAATCACAACCGCCGGGTACATGACCGCCTTGGGCGGCACGATGGACCTGTGTTACCTGCCCGGCGGCCGGGGCGGCATCAACGGCGAAATGACGGTCACCACATCGGATGGCAGCGCAACAATGCCACTGACCGCCCCCACTGGGCCGTCCACCTTCAACCCACTCATCAGCTACACCTGCTCTGGCAATTCCATGCAGCAGCACGTGGCCCTGCCCGCCCCCCTCGGCACAATCACCTACGATATGACCCGCGTGGCCATAGACCTCTTCCCGGAAGAAATGCGCAGCCGGGTGGAGGATTTGCCCGTCGACTAGGACACCCCCGCCACCATTCCACCAGTGGCCCGGCATCCGCGCCGCCTCAGTCCTTGAGCAAGATCAGCAACGCCAACACCGTCAGCCCAACCCCCACCAAGACCAACATCCCCGGCACCGGCTGGCCCAGCGCAATCTCCCACAAGATCACCCACGACGGCGTCAGGTAGGTGTAGGCCATGACCTTGGAGGATGGCAGACGAAGGGAGGCGAACTGGATCAGGAACACCGTTGCGGCGCTGGCAAAGATCGCCGTGTAGGCAATTGCAATCCAGACCATGGGCCGAAGCGCGCCCCAGTCGGTGGCTGCAATATCGCCAATCCCCCAGATCACGATGATCACCGCACAGGCCACCAGTGACAGGAACGAGAACACCAGAACCGGCTCCCCACGGTTCAGTTTTCGCACCATCGGCGTGAACAGCGCATGGGCGATGCAGCCCACAAAATAGATCACCTCACCGCGCCCGACATCAAACGCCAAAAGCGCGCCAAAATCCGCGCGGAATATCACCCAGGCCGCACCTGTGGCCCCAATCGCCAACGCACCTGCGATACGGGCATCAACCACCTGCCGCAGCAATATCCACCCAAAAAACGCCGAAACCACCGGAGTCAGGGTGAATACCGCCGCCGCCGACACCGGCGGAGCGGTGCGCAAACCCTCAAACATCAGCACAAAATAGATCGCAAACAATCCGCCCAGGATCAGATACCGCCAGGGTGCCTGCACCGCCACACGGGTCACGCCGCCGCGTGCGATCACAACCGCGCCCATGATCAGCGCCGCAATCACAAACCGCACGGCATTCAGGGCGGTGGGTGCAATTTCAGCCGCAACCTGCCCCCCAAGGGAGAATGACCCCGCCACCTGCGCCGAGAACGCCAGCATCGCCAGGTGCCCCGCCCGAGAGGCTCCCGTGGTTATGGTCGCCGCATCAGCCACGCGCTAAACCCCCGTCTTCCATTTGCCCGAAATATCCTCGGGGGGAGGCCGAAGGCCGGGGGGCAGACAGCCCCCCAACAACACCAGCCACCCGCACACATCCCATCCAGCATTGCGCACCCTAGGCATTGTTGTAGGTGTGGGCACAACTTTGGACACAACTTTGGACACAACTTTGGACACCTGGCCACCGGCGGCCCGGCCCATTGTCCGCCACGCCCGCCACATCACGCCCGCCACATCACGCCCGCCACATCACGCCCGCCATGTGGCACTCGACCAAACCACGGCCAGGCCAGGCAAAACACCACGTCATATCTCAGTCGACTGGCCAGGTTTTCACCTGCTCCTTAAGGTGGCGTACAAACGACTGCACCTTGGCCGTGCGGTGCAAATCCATGTGGGTGACCAACCAGATCTTCGCCGTCCAATCTTCCAACGGTGGCAACATCTCTACCAAGTCACCGGTACGATCACGGTCCCCCGACAACACAAATCCAATCCCGATTCCCGCCACCACAGCCTCTTTGGTTGCAACCATGGACGACGCCCGGAAATAGATCGACGCGCTCGGCACCGTGTCGTTCAGCCACTGAAAACTGGGCGCGCGCGGCGTCTCATCGGTGGAGCCGACAAACCGATGATCTCCAACATTCTCGCCGGTCAACTTACCAAATCTCTCGACATACCTTCGGCTCGCCATCAGCTTCAGGGTCTGAGTGAAAAACGGCTGCACAATATTGTCTGGCTGGTCCGGCAGTTTTCCGGCGCGGATCGCCACGTGAGCCTCGCCATATTCCAGACGAAACAGGCGGGTGTCGCTGATCAACCGCACCCGCAGATCACTATGTCGTTCCTGAAAACGGCAATTGTTGGCACCAGAAGCGCCGACAGCAGGTCCAGGGACGTCACAATCAACTCCCCCGTCACCTCATCACCGCGGCCTTTGATCCGGCCCGCAAGCTGGGCGAATTGATCGTCAGTCTGGCCCGCGACAGCTAACAGATCCTGCCCCGCTTCGGTTGCGGTGTAGCCGCGCGCGTGGCGCTGGAACAGTTTCGCCCCCAATCGCGCCTCCAGCGCATCAATATGGCGGATCACGGTTGCATGGTGCACCCCCAGCGCTTCTGCCGCGCCTGAAACAGTTCCGACCCGTGCAACCTGAAACGCCGTCCTGACCTCATCCCAGTTCTCCATCGACCTTCTGTGCGCTCTCTCACCAATCCACTCATTCCGGCGACAATGGGTTCACAGAGCCACGAAAGCAATGGGGCGTACAGGGTGTTGCGGGGCATTATGTGCGTAGGCGCACATCAGATAAGTGATAGCTAAGATTGTGTTCTTTCTTGCGCAGAACACATCAAGGTGACCGAAACACAATCCGATTGGACCCGACCATGACCCATATCCTGCGCATTGACGCCTCCGCCCGCCGTGACGGCTCCGTCTCCCGCGATCTGACAGATCAGATCCTTGGCCGGTTAAACGCCACTCACGTCACCACCCGTGACCTTACCACAAGTTTACCCCTGATCGACGAAGCCTGGGTCGGCGCAAACTTCACTCCGGATGATCAACGCACCCCGGAGCAGGCCGAAAAACTTGCCCTCTCCAATCAACTTGTGGCTGAGATCCAGGCCGCCGATACCCTTGTCATCGGCCTGCCGATTTACAATTTTGGTGTCCCTGCCGCCCTGAAAGCGTGGATCGACCTGATCGCGCGCGCCGGTGTCACGTTCCAATATACCGAGACCGGCCCCGTGGGCCTGCTGGACGGCAAACGCGCCATCGTGGCGGTTGCATCCGGCGGGACCGAGGCCGGGTCCGAGATGGATTTTGCCACCGGCCATCTCCGCCTCATCCTCAACTTCATCGGCATCACTGATGTCACATTTGTCACTGCCGACCGCCTGATGATCGACGCCGAGGCCACGTTGAAATCCGCCCATCAACAGATTGCTGCATTGGCGGCCTGAACCGGGTTCGGAATGGGCGCCTGCCCCCCGCGACACCCAAAGGCGGCCTGTCGATAGCATGGCCCCTCCAGGTCAGCGCCCGGTGCTATCCCCCCATGAATATGCTTCTTGGGGGGCTAATGGGGGGGGGCCAATT
>JAESTV010000190.1 GCA_016763475.1 Roseicyclus sp. | reverse complement strand
GCGCTGAACGCGCTCGGCGTTTCGCCTCGGAATATGATCGATATCCTCGCCAGCATCGAAGCCGCGGGCGCACTCCATGCAGAGTTCATCGTCCGCTGAGGGCATCCAAATGGCATCGCCACCTGTGCAGTTTGCAATTGTCTGGGTGAATGTGGCCGGCTAACCGTTCCAACCCTCTAAAGCCGGGGTACTGGGGTTCATCAAAGGGCGGGGACATACAGTACCGGCGAACAGACGTCGCCGGTTGCGCAGTCCAAAATCCTTTGCAGCCATCCCGGCACGTCGAAAGCCGCCAGGATCACACCCGGCGGCTTTTCGTCACTTAAGACGGCGCACGATGGATCGAGCGACCGGTCCGGGCAGCGATTTCAGCGCAATCACACGCTCCTCCCGAGTCAGGTTCTTCATCAAACGTGCAATGACGGCCGGGTGTTCTTTTCCAAGCGTTTCGGGGTCGGAAATAGCGGTTAACCTTGCATCAAGGCCAGCACCAGATCCTCCGAAGGTTTGCGCCGTTGGTATCTCTTGGGCCGCTCCGATCCCGTCCGGGCGCCTCTGAGCAGCTGGTTTGCTGATTGTCGGTGACGGTGACGGTGCAGACCTTACACCACTCCCGGCTTGGCTCCGCAAACGTTCCAACAACCTATTGCGGTGCCAAGCGGCACGATCAGCGTCAATTTCAACGGGGTAATCCGCCTTCTGGGCGGGCAATCCCGGCTGCTCGTCTCGCAGTTTGGCAAAGGCCTCCGGCCCAAGCATGGCCGACAATATGCTGAGCTTCTCTGCCCGTGACGTTGGGGCATACGGCGATGGGGCAGACGGCGATGGTTTGGGTTGATTGGCCATTGGAAACTCCATTTTGAAAGTAGGCAGCGGTCAAAAATAACTTCGGACCAAAGCGCCAGTGATCAATGTCCACCCATCAGCGACCACGAAGAACGCCAGTTTGAAGGGAAGGGACACAATTGCAGGCGGAACCATCATCATACCCATCGACATCAGGATGGCCGCAACAACCAGGTCGATGACAAGAAAGGGCAGAAAGATCAGGAAGCCAATCTGGAAGGCCCGTTCGACCTCACTCAACATGAACGAAGGGATCAGGACCGAGGCGTCGGGGTTTGCCGCGTCGGTGCCTGGGCGCATCTCAGCCAGGCTGATCAAGGTTGCGTCGTCAACGCGGTTCAGCATGAAGCCGCGAAACGGCTCGTAGATCAGGGAAATCGCCGCTTCAGGAGTCAGTTCGCCGGCAATCAGCGGGGCAATCCCGGTGCTGTAGGCCTCCTCAAACACCGGCGCCATGACGAAGTAGGTCAGGAACAACGCAAGGCTCACGATCAACATGTTGGGCGGGGATTGCTGCAATCCGATGGCCTGGCGCAGGATCGACAGGACCGTCACCACAAACGGGAAGCAGGTCACCATAACCGCAAGGCCAGGCGCGAGGCTGAGAACGGTAATCAATGCGATCAACTGGAACGTGCGCGCGGTCAGGCTGCCGCCACCCCCGAAATCGAGCGTGATCTCTTGGGCAATTGACGCGCTGGGAAACACCAATACTGCCGCAAACAGAAGGATACCGAAGGTAAGGTCAGACCGCCGCATCGCCGCGGTCCACAAGGTCAGTCACCCGCACGGCCAGTTGACCGGCGCGATCGCCGTCCAGCTCCACCAGTTCCCCTTCCGCAATCATCTTGTCGCCGACCCACAGGCCAACTTTGTCTTCAATCCGGCTGTCCAGGGGCAGGATCGTATCGGGGTCCATCGCCAGCATTTCCGACAGGCGCGGCCGGGCTTTGCCGACACAGACGCGAATCTCGATCGGGACAGAATGCAGCGCCGAGGCGCGGGAAGTTGTATCGGACATCAAGCAGCTCCTTGAGAAAGGTTAAGATCGTGAGGCGCGGCGCTTTGCGCGCTGAACCCTGCAATCGCCTCGGCGATCTGGGACGCGGCAGCCGCCAAATCGAGGTCACGGCGCTCACCCCCAGCGCGGATTGAAACCTGACCCTCGGCAAAGGCCGGTTCGGGGCGGACCGTGAGGTCCGTGAGACCCTCGGTTTCGCCCAGACGTTCGAGGGATGAACAGGCACTCGGTGAGGCATGAATTTCGATGTTGGACAGGGTTTGCCCCTCAGCCAAAGCGCCAAGTTCGGCCAGTACCGTTGGCGCAACTGCCTCAGCCGCCATCTTCGGAAGAAGAATCTGCACAATTTCCTCAAAAAACGGGCCCAAAGCTGCAAGCACATCCCGGCGGGCCGTGTCATAGGTCAGGTGCGCGTCGGTCAAGTTTTTTGCCAGGTCCGAGCCGACAGCGCGCTGCTCCTCGGCCTCAAATGCCGCACAATCGGCCCATCCGGATTTATAAGCCGCGTCATAGGAATCCAGATCATCCAGATCATCTGGTGTGTCAGGCGCTGGCTGGGATGGGGCGGTTTGCAGCACAAAGCCGCCATCAGGTGCCGCGTGAGTGAAATCCTGAAGGATAAGGGTGCGCGTCATCCGGCGGCCCCCTCATCTTCGTTCATCCAGCTGCGCAGAATTTGAACCGTTTCCTCTTCCCGTTCGTGGATCAACAGGCGCAGTCTGGCGACCGGGTCCATATCCCTCAGATCTTGCTCGACCCCGGACTGGTCCGTGCCAGCCATCATCATCGGCAAGGCATCACCACTGGCAGCCCCCATTTGCGACAAGGCTGGCAAGTCCGCTGGCGTCTCGGCCGGAGGTGTCGCCGCTGTCATGCTTGGGTGTCCGGCTGCCGTAACCATCGGCAAAGCCGCGGGGTTCAGTACATCGTTACCTGTCAGCGCAGGTAGACCAGCCGCCGGTTCAAGCGGCGGAAGCTCGTTAAATGCGGTCGGCCCCCGCATCAGCAGCGGCCGCACCAGTCCAAACGCAAGGGCCAGCGCCACAAGGGCAAGCAGGAGCGTTTGCACAATCTGGCCGATATCGAGATTCAGGCGATCTGCGAACCCGGGTTCCGCCAGATCGGTGATTGCAGCGGCGTCGAAGGCCATGGATCGGATCGTTACCATGTCGCCACGGGTTTCATCATACCCAACGGCTGAGCGCACCAACTCGGTCAGGACGGCGATCTCCGCATCCGGTCGAGGGACCGTTTCCGCGATTCCATTGGCGCCAATTTCCTCGATTCCGTTCAGCAGAACCGCAACCGTAATGCGGCGCACGTCACCGGGTTCACGCTCTATCTCGCGCTGCAATTCGGACATGTCGAAGGTGACCCGCTCACGGGATTCGGTGACCTGCGCCGACGAACCTTCGCCAGCCGCGCCGTCCCCATCAGGCAGGTTGGATGCAACGGTGACCCCGGCAGCCGCGCCATCAGTTGTGGCGTTGTCCATCTCTTCTGTTTCGGTCGCGATAATGACGCGGCTTTCGGGGTCAATCACCCGCTCCAGGATAGTTTCACGGGCTGTTTCCAGCGCAACCGAGACCTGTACAACGGCGTTTCCGGGCCCGACACGGGCGGCCAGCAAACGTTCGATATTCTGCCGCATCTGTTCGGCTTGACCGGCGGCATTGGCGGCAGGTGTCAGTTGTTGCTACCCACCCAGCATCTGCCCGGAATCGGCGTCAATAACCGTCACATTATCGGGTCTGAGGCCGGGCACCGATGACGCGACCAGGTAGCGAAGCGCTTGCGCGTGTCCCGGCGCGAGGCCGCCAGCGCCGGGGCGAATCGCAATCGAGGCCGTGACCTCACTTGTTGGTTGAAACGGGTCGGATGAGGAATTGGCGATATGGACCCGTGCGGCGCGAATCGAAGGTGACGCGAGTATGGTTCGTGCAAGTTCCCCTTCTCTCGCGCGCCAATACGCAGCATCGAACATCTGTGATGTTGTGCCAAACCCTGACAGCGAATCAAGCAATTCGTAGCCCTGTGGCCCGTTGGCCGGCAACCCTTCACCCGCCAACGCCATACGCAGCGCGTCACGCTGGCTGGCATCAACAAAGATCTGATCCCCCTCAATCCGGTGCGCCACTCCGCGGGCGGAAATTGCTTCCACAACTTCACCTGCGGCGGCGGGATCAAGCCCACTATAAAGGAGTTGATAGGAGGGCTGCGACGCGATCCGCGTCAAAATCAACAGGACCACCGCCAGCGCGGCCAGACCGCCGACCAGCACCCCACGGCGACGGCCATCCATTCCATTCCAAGTCTCAAGCAGCGTGTTCACCGCAGCACCTTTCATATCGACCCGTTCTGGACCGTTGCGCTCAGACTTACCGTCCACACGCTTAACAATCGGTTAGTGCCTTGGCGCTAAAACGATGAAGAACGAAACAAGATCGTGTGTGTCATGTCAGAAGACGGCGAAATCGAAGAACCAAAGAAGAAGAAGGGGTTACTGGTTCCCCTTTTGCTGGGGGTGATTCTGGCTGCTGTTGGTGGTGGCGGTGGATTCTGGGCCGTGACCCAAGGGCCTTTGGCCCCGGAAAGCACGGTTGAGGAACAAACCGATGATCCGGGTGAGGGCCACGGGGCGGACATGGCGCCCACCGACGTTGCCTTCGTTGAGCTTGAGACCCTGGTGATCTCGCTTGGGGCCGCAGAATCAAGCCGCAATCTGATCTTTTCAGCCTCTCTCGAAGTCCGGCCTGAATACTTGGAGGAGGTCACTGAACTGACCCCGCGGGTGCTGGACGTCCTCAATTCCTACCTGCGCGTCATCGCGATTTCGGAACTCAGCGAGCCGACAAGCCTCGCCCGCCTTCGCGCCCAAATGCTCAGGCGCATCCAAGTTGTGACCGGCACTGGCCGGGTCCGCGACCTTCTCGTAACGCAATTCCTGGTGAACTGAATGAACATTCTTCTGAGTTACGGCGCCGACATCCTGGTCATTTTCGCCAGCCTTGGGGCGATGGCCTATTGTATGATCCTGTCCCGCCGGCTGTCGCGGTTAACCAGTTTTGACAAAGGGCTTGGCGGCGCAATTGCTGTCATGTCCAGCCAGGTGGATGAGATGAAGGCCGCCCTGCGGGAGGCGAAAGCAGGCTCCGACGGAGCCGGCAATCAACTCCACAATCTTGTGCATCAAGCGCGGGAGATATCGTCGGAACTGGAGATGATGATTGCTGCCTGCCACGATTTCGCGGAGGAGGCGATTTCGGTGCAGGCGCCAACTCCCGACGACCTGTCGAGTGAACCGGAGGATGAAGAAGGCTTGCGCGCGGGCTTGCGCGCGGATGCGGATGGAGATGGAGATGGGAATGCCGCCGATGGCAGCGTGACGCCCATTTTCGGCTCTCGCCGTGTCGCCGTGGAAAAGGTGGAAAAACCCACACCTTCCGGGGAGCCAATCTTCCGCCATCGCCAATCAGCTGCGGTCTGACCTATGGCAAAGACAAAGAAACACCTCCGGCGGAAACGCGGCAGCCTGCTGGTGACTTTGAGCATTATTTTCGCGGTATCCGTCATTTTGCGGGTTGGCACGATGGACATGTCGTTTGTGTCCCGCGCAGAGGCATCGGACCCGGAGCCTGCTGGTCTCACCGTCGGGCCAACGGCTCCGATCCGCGCCGCACTTGATGAGGTGACAGCCCTGCGCGACAGGCTGGCCGCGCGGGAGGCAGTAATTGATGACCGCGAGCGGGCCGTTGATGTGGCCCAGGCATTGATTGAAGAGCGTTTGGCCGTGCTGGAAGCCGCTGAGACCAGGTTGGAAGCGTTGATCCAGACATCTGATTCCGCCGCCGAAGCAGACCTTGCCCGTTTGACGGAAGTTTATCAGACCATGGAGCCTGATCAGACGGCAGCCTTGTTTTCGCAGATGGATCCCAATTTCGCTGCCGGGTTCCTGACGCGCATGTCACCGGCTGCAACCGGCGCCGTCATGGCAGAACTTGATCCGACCATCGCCTATGCAATCTCGGTTGTGATCGCGACCCGCAATGCAACAGCACCAACCCTGCAACAGCCTGCGGCTGAACCGGGCACAGATACTGAATCTTAAGTCTTGGCTGCCAAGCCTTCATGAAGTGCAGGAGAATCCGCCATGCTTGGAATTGTGGGAATTGTTGTCGTCTTCGGCATGGTCTTCGGTGGCTACAAGCTGGCCGGGGGCAAGTTTGGCATCATCATCAAGGCATTGCCGTTTGAGATGATGATGATCCTCGGCGCGGCCCTCGGGGCCTTCCTGATTGCCAACGACAAAGGCGGGATAAAATCAACGCTGAATGGCCTCAAAAGGGCGTTCAAGGGGACCACCTGGAAGGATGAGGATTACCACAATCTTCTCTGCCTGTTGTTTGAACTGATCCGCCTGCAACGCCAAAACGCCGTCGCCGTTGAAGAGCATATCGAAAACCCCGAAAGCTCTGACATTTTCGGGCGATATCCCAAGATCCTCGCCGACCATGAGGCCGTCGAAATAATCTGCGACACGATGCGGTCCGCTGCGATGAACTACAACGACCCGCACCAGGTTGAAGAAGTGTTGGACAAACGCCTTGAGCAGAACTTCCACCACCAGATGCACGGCAGTCACGCGATGCAAACGGTGGCTGACGGCTTGCCGGCCCTTGGCATCGTTGCGGCGGTTTTGGGCATTATCAAAACCATGGGGTCTATTGACCAACCGCCCGAAGTGCTTGGCGGCCTCATCGGCAGCGCCTTGGTCGGCACCTTTATGGGTGTGTTTCTGGCCTACGGATTCGCTGGACCATTTGCCGCCAAGATGAAGATAGTCATTGAGGAGGATCACCAGTTCTACCTGATGATCCGCGAAGTTCTGATCGCCAATCTGCATAGCCACGCCACAAATATCTGTATCGAAGTGGGCCGCCAAAACGCGCCGCACCACGTGCGCCCCGGCTTCAACGAACTGGAAGAGGCGCTACGCGGCCTCAAACAAGCCGCATGAAGGGCGTGACCCTTGCCATCGGGCTGGCAATTGCCGCTGCGCCGCCTGTGCATGCGCAGACCATTCGGGTGCAATCTGGTGACCACGCGGGGTTCACGCGCCTTGTCCTGTCCATCGGAGCCGATCGCGAGTGGGCGCTGGATCAAGAGGCCGACGGTCAATGGGTGTTGGCTCTGTCGCCAACCGTAGACGGCTTTGACACATCCACGTCTTTTGACCTGATCCAACGGGCGCGGTTGGCGGATTTGACGGGCGGTGAAACGCTTACACTCGACCTTGCATGTGCCTGCGACGTCTCCAGTTTCCGCCATAATAGCCAGTACCTTGTGATCGACATCACTGATCCAGACCCAAACGCGCCGACACCTGAGCAGATTGCGCAAGATCGCGCGCTGTCCCAACGTGAGGAAGAACGCGCTGCGGCCGCGGCCGCATTGCCGAACCTGGCAAACCTGCTGTTGTCACCGGGCATATTACCATCCGTGCCCGCCGTGGAATCAGTGATCGAAGCCACCCACTCACCGGAGTCTCAGGGCGCTGACACCCCCAATCCGAGGCTTGCCGAAGCCGCTGAGATCATGGCCGAGCAACTGGCGCGCGCTGCGGCGGCAGGCCTTCTTGATGCCGCGTTGAATCAACCGATGACATTTGGCGACCCCGTTGATGACCCTGTCGCCTTGCCGACCTTGCAGGAGCGCGCGGAGACGCCACTTCCCGGTTCGCCTGCGCCCGCGCCTGCGCCCGCGCTCGAAAACGAAAACGAAAACGAAAACGAAGGCGGCGACCATGCCACGACAGCACCTCACGTCACTGGCACCGACTACCCCGCTGGCCCGTTGCCGATTCGGGCGGAAACTGCCTTCGATCCGGCGATCCCGCTTGATCTGCCCCTTGGCCCGCCGCGCACCGAAACGGCTTGCAACAACGTCCCATTCAGCATGGCCGACTGGTCTGATGGCAACGGGCTCGACCACAATTTGGGAGGCTTGCGCCGCGATCTTTATGACGCGCGTGACGTCCTGACGGCTGACGGCGCGCTCGAGTTGGCGCGGCATTACCTATATTACGGATTTGGCGCCGAAGCCACGTATTGGCTGACCCAACTCCCGGATCCGCCGGAAGACCTGTTGCGCATCGCCCTGTTGGTTGACGGTGCCACGACCGCTCCGTTTCCACTGGTCGGGACGGCGGAAGAATGCTCGCCCGGCGAATTGCTCTGGCATTACTTTGCTGGCTCCGTTCCCGGCCCGTTGACCCCTGATGACACCGCAGCAATTCAACGCGCATTCGGGGAGTTGCCCGCTGGCTTGCGCGACAACATGGGGCCCCGCCTGGCGCAGCAATTGTTCGAAGACGGGCACCGCGGGACCGCCCGAAACATCCGCGATGTTCTGCACCGGGGTGGCCGGATGGAGCCAGCAACCTTACGCCTTTTGGACCTTGTCCTTGACATTGCGCCCGATTCCTCCGCCGACCAAACCCGAGAGGCGTTGGCTGAAGCGCTCCGCGATGATGGTGGCGATCCGGCGACAATCATGGCTCACGCACTGGCCTTCGATCGCAGCATCGGGGAGCGTCCGAACCCGTCCCGCCTGGTCGCCGCCGACGCCTTGATCCGAGAGATCGGTGATGGGCCGGAAACCGACGATCTTTGGCGCGAGATCCTGCTTGGCCACGCCGCCCTTGGGCAGATTGATGAGGCGATCAACCGGCTGGGGGATCCGGTCCGAAGTGACTCCGCCCGAGCCGAGGCTTTGACCGACCTGATTGCAGAGCGTGTCACCGTTGATGACACCGCCGCACTTGTGGTGCTGGCCTACACCTACGGGCGGCATTGGCGCCCCGAAGGGTCCGCCGCTGGCCGCATCCAGGTCCGGGCGATTGCAGCTCTGCGTGAAGAGGGGCTTTTTGAAGCGGCGCAAATCCTGCGTGACGTGCGCCGTCCGCTGATCTTGCCTGCCCCGGAGGCTGCTCCACCCGAGCCTGAAGACCCGGCGCGACTTGCCTGGGCGGCCGGGGATTGGACCCGCCTTGCAGAAACCGGAATCGGCTCCCACGCCGCTATTGCCACACGTTTGGCCCGCCTGGAGGGGCCCTCACCTGATCGATCCCAGCCCCCCCCCTTGCCGGACCTGAATTCCCTGACCGAAACGGTTGATGACAGCCGCGCCCTGCGCTCAACCATCGCTGATCTTCTTGCCCAACCGTCACCCCCTTAACCGCCCACACTGATCGGACATTGCAGAATGCGACGCCGAAATATCACAGACCTTTACTGCCGCGGAATCGTCACACTTGCGACCATTCTTACGCTTTGCCTGTTCGCCCCCGGTCGCGTTACGGCCAGCGCGCCGGATATCGCGGCGCTGTGTGATCGCGCCGCGTTCACTGCCGCCCAAGCGGAAGACGTGCCCTATGATATCCTGCGCGCGATCACCCGGACCGAGACCGGCCGCACCGTAGACGGCGTATTCCGGCCATGGCCATGGGCTGCCAACGCAGCTGGTCAGGGCGATTGGTTCGACAGTGCGGAGGCGGCGCTACGCCATGTCGAAGGCATCCTTGCCAGCGGGCGGCGCAACGTTGATGTCGGGTGTTTCCAGTTGAACCACCGTTGGCACGCAGATGGGTTTACGTCCCTGCGTGTGATGATGGACCCCGAAGCCAACGCCCGCTACGCGGCACAATTCCTAAGCCGGCTTTATGGTGAATTTGGCAATTGGGACGCGGCGGTCGCTGCCTATCATTCGCGCACACCCGCCTATGCCGCACGGTACATGGCACGATTCCGAGACATCCGCGCGGCGCTGTCGCCGGGCGCCACGCCGCCGCCAAACACACCTCCGGGCCGGCCCCGGATCACCGGCCCCTCCCCCCTCGACTTTTCCGCGCGCCCGACTTTGGCCAGCCAGGGGTTGGGTCTCGCGCTACAAAGGGCCGCACCGCTTCTCAGCAACATCGCCGCACGGCCGTTGTTTGGAGACCACCCATGATCTCCGTCAAAGCCCTGTTCCAGCCGACAATCCTGTTCGCGTTGGCGTTGATGGCTGTGATCATCATGATGATCCTGCCAGTCCCGTCCTTCATCCTCGACCTTGGGCTTGCCGTCTCTTTCGGGCTGGCGATCCTGATTTTCACGGTCACACTTTTCATTGAGCGCCCGCTGGATTTTTCAGCCTTCCCAACGGTGCTGCTGGCGTCGCTGATGTTGCGGCTGTCACTTAACGTGTCGTCAACCAAACTCATCATCGGCCAGGGCCACACCGGCACCGACGCCGCCGGTAGCGTGATTGAGGGGTTCGCGAATTTTGTGGTCGGCGGCTCCGTTGTGATGGGCTTGGTGATCTTCTGTGTCCTGTTGATCGTGAATTTTGTGGTCATCAACAAAGGTGCGGCCCGTATGGCCGAGGTTGGCGCACGGTTCGCGTTGGACGGGATGCCGGGCAAGCAATTGGCCATCGACAGCGACATGGCGGCCGGGGCCATTGACCATACAGAAGCCAAAAAGCGGCGCGAACAAGAGCAGGCCGAGACGACATTCTTCGGCTCTCTGGACGGGGCGTCAAAGTTTGTGAAGGGTGACGCGATTGCGGGCCTTCTGATCACGATGCTGAACCTTGTCGTGGGACTCATCATCGGGGCAACGATCCACGGGATGCCCCTGGCACAAGCCTTTGAAACTTATACCATTCTGACAGTTGGTGATGGCTTGGTCAGCCAATTTCCCGCCGTCATCATCGCCATCGCGTCGGCATTGCTTCTGGCGCGCGGCGGGGCCACCGGCTCCACCGACACGGCATTGCTGACGCAGCTTGGCAAACACCCCTCGGCGCTAGCGACGGTTGCGATTTTGATGGGGGTATTTGCGTTGGTGCCCGGCCTGCCAATCGCGCCGTTTATGCTTGGCGCAATTGGCCTTGGGGCGGCGGCGTATTGGCGCGCCAAGGCCATCGCGGAAGAGGAGGCCACCGCAGACGCCCCAGACACCGCCGCCACGGAAACCCCGAAAGAGACCACCGGCGACCTTCTGGATGTCGATGACATCCACGTCGAGTTTTCCCCTGACCTTGTTAGCCTCGCGCTTGACCCGGCCACCGGCCTGGATGCGCGGATCAAGAACATGCGTGAACATGTGGCGCGGACGTTTGGCGTGATCCTTCCCGAAATGCGCCTGACGGATCGCGGCGACCTGGCGCCCGGCACCTACTCCATCCGGCTGCTTGGGGTAGAGCATGCAACCGCCCG
>JAESTV010000189.1 GCA_016763475.1 Roseicyclus sp. | reverse complement strand
GGGCACGGGCGTGGTTGGGTCAGGACCGGTGCGGGCCAGTTCGGGTCACTTGGCATCGCCCACCACGACAGCACCCCTTGCCCCTTGCCGCTTGGGGGGGGGTTCTATAAAAGTTGCGCAACGAATTGGGCGGGACTGGCGAAGATGTTGAAACGATACGCAAACTATCTCGGCTTGGTCCTGGTGATCGGGGCATTGGCCGGGTGTAACGGCTTCGCCAACGACCGCGAAGCCACGGAACAGCCGCTGCGAGACAGTGGTCTGCTCCTTGATCCTGATCGTGAGACGATCTGGGATCTGTTCGGCAACAATGATGATCCGTCCGTTACCGTCGAGGTGAACCGCTACCTTTGGCGCGCCTCGCTGGAGATTCTCGACTTTATGCCGTTGGACGCTGCGGACCCGTTCACCGGGATCCTTGTGTTCGATTATGCGACACCTCCCGGTGGCAGCCGGGCCTATCGCGCCACGGTTTACGTGAGTGACCCGGCGCTGGAAGCTCGTTCGCTTCGGGTGGCGCTTCAGGGCCGGGGTGGTTCAGCCGTCAGCCGCGAGACCGCGCGCCAGGTGGAAGACGCGATTCTGACCCGGGCGCGCCAGCTACGGGTTGCCGACAGCAATCTTTAAGCCGGGCCGGGGCGCGGGGTGATCCGAAAACCGGGTCCCACTTTTCGGCCCGCGCTCTGGACCCTGACCAACCGTCTGCTTAAACACAACGCCGGGCCAACAGCCCGGCGTTTTCATGTCTACATGCCCCAAGGAAAATCAGATGTCCCGCTACGACCCGTCCACGATAGAGCCGAAATGGCAGAAGGCCTGGGACAGCGCCGGGACCTTCCTTGCAAAAATGTCGTCCGACAAACCCAAGTATTATGTGTTGGAGATGTTCCCCTACCCATCCGGGAACCTGCACATTGGCCATGTGCGCAACTACACGCTGGGGGATGTGGTGGCGCGCTACAAGAAAGCCACCGGCCATGCGGTGTTACATCCGATGGGCTGGGACGCGTTTGGCCTGCCCGCTGAAAATGCCGCAATTGAGCGCGGCATCAATCCCGAGGTTTGGACCCGCCAGAACATTGCCAACATGAAGACCCAGTTTGCGATGCTGGGGCTGTCCCTGGACTGGACCCGTGAATTCGCCACCTGTGACCCGGAATATTACGGCCAGCAACAGGCGCTGTTTCTGGATTTCCTTGAGAAGGGCCTCGTCTACCGCAAGAACGCTGTGGTGAACTGGGACCCGGTTGATATGACCGTCCTGGCCAACGAGCAGGTGATTGACGGCAAAGGCTGGCGCTCCGGCGCCGAGGTTGAGCGCCGTGAGTTGACGCAATGGTTCTTCAAGATCAGTGATTTCAGCGAGGAGTTGCTGGGCGCGCTGGACGGGTTGGACAATTGGCCCGCCAAGGTGAAGCTGATGCAGGCCAACTGGATCGGCAAATCGCGGGGCCTTGAGATTTCGTTTCAGCGGGTTGATGGCGGCGAGGTGATCAGCTGCTATTCCACCCGCCCTGACACCCTGCGCGGCGCGTCCTTTATTGCGATCTCACCTGAGCATCCGGTTTCGCGCGCTTTGGCTGAGGATAATACAGACTTGGCGGCCTTCATTGCCGAGTGTCGAAAGATGGACACAACCGAGGCCGCGATGGAGAAGGCCGAGAAGCGGGGCCTCGATACCGGCATCACTGTGCGCCACCCCATATATAAGGACGTGGAGCTGCCGGTTTGGGTCGGCAACTTCGTGTTGATGGATTACGGCACCGGTGCGGTGTTCGGCTGCCCGGCCCACGACCAGCGCGACCTCGACTTCGCGCGGAAGTATCAGTTGGATGTGCAGAGCGCGTTCCATCTGCCGGGTGCGGATCTGGAGGTGGGTGATGTGGCTCTGGTCCCGGCCAAGACGGAAAAGGTTGTCTATATCGACCACTTCGCCGGTCTTACGGAAGCGACCAGCCAAGAAGGCATCGACGCCACAATTGATTACTGCGAACACCATGGCCTTGGCGAAGCCCAGACCAAGTTCCGCCTGCGGGATTGGGGGCTGTCGCGGCAACGCTATTGGGGGGCTCCGATTCCTGTGGTGCATTGTGATGCCTGCGGCGTGGTGCCCGAGAAGAAAGAGAACCTGCCGGTTAAGCTGCCCAAGGACGTCACCTTCGACATTCCCGGCAATCCACTGGACCGTCACGATGCCTGGCGTTCGACCAAATGCCCCATCTGCGGCAAGCCGGCGCAGCGCGAAACCGACACGATGGATACGTTTGTCGATTCGTCCTGGTATTTCGCCCGTTTCACCTCTCCGGGTTCTCCGACCCCAACCAATGCGGCCGAAGCCGAGTATTGGATGAACGTCGACCAATATGTCGGCGGCGTCGAACATGCGATTCTGCACCTGCTGTATTCCCGGTTCTTCGCCCGTGCGATGCACCTGACCGGCCACCTGCCCCGCACAGCAATTGAACCGTTCAACGCGCTGTTCACCCAAGGCATGGTCACCCACGCGATTTATCAGACCAAACGTGGGCAGGATGGGCGGCCGGTTTACCACTTCCCCGCCGAGGTCGAACCCCGTGACGGCAAGATGGTCCTCATTGAAGATGGTCGTGAGGTTGAGGTGATCCCCTCCGCCAAAATGTCGAAGTCCAAGAACAACGTCGTGGACCCGGTGGCGATCATCGAACAATTCGGCGCCGACACCGCGCGTTGGTTTGTGCTGTCCGCTTCGCCCCCGGAACGGGACGTGGAATGGACCGCCTCAGGCGCTGAGGCCGCGTTCAAGCACCTGAACCGGGTCTGGATGTTGTGTGACCGGATTGCCGGGATGGACCGAAACGCACCCGGCGAGGCTGACGAAGCCCTGCTGCGCGACATGCACAAAACCATCCGGGATGTCACAAACGGGATCGACAGTTTCGGCTTTAACGCGGCGATTGCGAAGCTCTACGCCTTCACCAACGTCTTGCAAAAATCCAGAGCCTCTTATGGGGCGCAACGAAAAGCCGTCATGACGATGGCTCAATTGATGGCCCCCATGACCCCGCATCTGGCCGAAGATATCTGGGCCAACCAGGGCGGCACAGGCCTGATCGCTGACGCTCCCTGGCCCACAGCCGATGAGGTGATGTTGGTGGAAAGCACTCTGACCCTGCCGATTCAGATCAACGGCAAACGGAAGTCCGAGATCGTTGTGGCAAAAGACGCCAGCAAGGAAGAGGTTGAAAAGATCGCGCTTGCAGACGACGCTGTCATCAAGGCGCTTGCCGGGACTGCGCCCAAAAAGCTGATCGTTGTCCCCGGACGGATCGTAAATGTCGTTATTTAATCGCAGAACCCTCCTTTTGTCGCTGGCGGCGCTGCCGTTGGGGGCGTGTAACTTCCAGCCGGTCTATGGGCCGGGGGGGGCGGGGCATGTGATCCGCAACCAGATCCGGGTGGCCGCGCCAAATTCCCGCCTGGAATTTGAACTGGTTGCGCGGCTGGAAGACCGCCTTGGCACCGGCCAGACCTACACGCTGGATTACGTGGTCGATACATCCGCGCGCAACGTCGCTATCGACGAGGCCGAGAATATCGACCGGATCAACCTGGTCGGCGCGTTGTCGTTCACTGTACGCGAAGCCGGATCAGGCCGGATTGTGCAGACCGGGGAGGTGGGAACATTCACCGCCTACGCCACCACGGCGTCCCCCGTGGCCACCGAATCCGCGCGCCGTGATGCCGAAGATCGCCTGGCAGTTGCCTTGGCCGATCAGATGATCACGCGGTTGATTGCGGGTGCGTCTGGCTGGTCATGAAACTATCGACCCGCGACGCCAACACATACTTCAAACGCCCTGATACCAGCGCCGCTGGCTGCCTGATCTTCGGTGACGACGCCATGCGTGTGGCCCTGAAGCGGCAGGATTTGGTGGCGGCTTTGTTGGGAAAGGATGCGGAAGAGGAAATGCGCCTGACGCGGATGTCCGGGGCCGAGTTGCGCTCGGACAACGCCGGGCTGTTGGATGCCGTGAAGGCTGTGGGCTTCTTTCCGGGACCAAGGGCGGTGTTGGTTGAGGGGGCGACAGATGGGTTGTCGAAAGTCTTTGCCGCCGCGTTTGCGGACTGGACCCAGGGGGATGCACAGATCATCGCCACCGCCGGGCGGCTGACCGCGAAATCGGCGCTGAGGAAAGTGTTTGAGGGTAACAAACTGGCCTATGCCGCTGCGATCTATGACGATCCGCCAGGCCGGGCAGAGATTGAGGATATGTTGAAGGCGGCGAAAGTTTCGCCCCCTGACCGTGACGCGATAGCGGATCTGGAGGGGTTGGCGCGCAGCATCGGTCCCGGCGATTTCCGGCAAATGATCGAGAAGCTGGGCCTCTACAAAATTGGCGACCCCAC
Source organism: Roseicyclus sp. (assembly GCA_016763475.1). Taxonomy (GTDB): domain Bacteria; phylum Pseudomonadota; class Alphaproteobacteria; order Rhodobacterales; family Rhodobacteraceae; genus Gymnodinialimonas. Next base: position 7,778 of record JAESTV010000189.1, on the reverse strand, counting down.
CCCCGTCAGCCCTGCGGATATCGAAGCCGTCGCACCTTTGACACGCGGCGCCGAGCTGGATGACATCCTGCACGCCACTGCCGAGGCCGAGACCGGCGCAATTGGCCCGATCCTGATGCGCCTGTCACAACAAGGCGTCGCACCTGTGACCCTGTGCATCAGCGCCCTGCGCCACTTCCGCGCTTTGCATTTTGCCGCTGCGCACCCGAACGGCCCCGCAGCGGGCCTGCAAGCCATGCGCCCGCCGGTCTTTGGGCCTCGTCGTGACCGTATGGCGCGCCAGGCCGGTCGCTGGGGCCGAGATGCGTTGGAGACAGCGCTGTCGATGTTGGTAGAGACCGACCTGACGTTACGCTCTGCCAGCACCGCGCCGCAGATGGCGGTGATGGAACGCACTTTGATCCGGCTGGCGATGCTGCCCGGAAGAGGAAAGCGATGATGCGCGGTTAAGTGGTTTTCGGGCGCGCGCCTGGCGGTGCGATGCGGGTGTTGGCCCGCACTGCCATGATGCGGGATCGGCCCACGTTCAGGCGGGCGTTAGCGGCTGGATCGTAACGCGGGGAAGGGAGAGGGGGCCGACGCACCTGCCAACGGGCGGGCTGACTCCGCCCTGCGGATCAACGTCAGCCGGGCCTACGTTCGCTGAAGACCGGTAGCCCCCTTAATGACCTCACGTGGCGGGTCTGACCCCCGCCCTACAGGGCCCAGCTACCTGTACAGCGCCGCGTGGGACCCGGCCCAACGGCCCGTCGCCAGACATCCGCTGATCAGATACCCGCCCGTAGGTGCCTCCCAATCCAGCATCTCTCCGGCCACAAACATGCCGGGGATTGCCCTCAGCATCAGCCCTTTGTCGAGGGCTGCCTGCGGCACCCCCCCGGCCGTCGAGATCGCTTCGTCCAGCGGACGTGGGCCATCGTGGCGGATCGGCAGTGATTTGATCAAGGCTGCAAGGGTGGCAGGGTCTTCCGGCAGAGGCCGCGCAAACTCCTGCAGCAACGCACGCTTTAACCCGTCAAGGCCAAGCCCCGTCAGCGCCTTTGTCATGGTCTGCTTGCGAGGGCGTTTCCTGAGGCGGCTGATCAACCCTTCCACCGGGCGGTCCGGCAACAAATCAAACGCCAGCGGCGCGCCGTCACGCACGGCGGAGGACACGCCATAGATGCCGCCGCCCTCCAACCCGCGATGGGACACCACGGCCTCTCCCCGATGGCGCATGTCCCCTGCGATCAGAGCGATGTTCTTCAGGGGGGTGCCGAAATGGGGGGCCATATGGTCTGACCACGCAACCCGGAATCCCATGTTGGACGGCTTGAACGGCGCCAGTTCCACATTCTTTTGCGCCAACCAAGGTGCCCAGGCGCCGTCTGACCCTAACCGCGACCAACTGGCCCCGCCCAGGGCCAGGACGGTAACATTGGGGCTGATGGTTTGCAGGCCGTCAGGCGTATCAAACGCCAACATATCCCCGTCAAACCCGGTCCAGCGCCAGCGCAACCGCATCTGCGCATCAATTCGGCGCAACCAGGCGCGCAAAAGTGGCGAGGCTTTCATCACCTTTGGAAACACCCGCCCGGTGGTGCCGGTAAAGATCGGTTGGCCAAGGTCTTCCGCAAACGCCATGATCTCCACCGGATCAAGCTGCGCAATCATCGGGTAAAGCCAATCCGCCGCGGACCCGTAGGCGCGGGCGAAGGTCTCCAGTGGTTCATCCTTCGTCAGGTTCAGGCCAGATTTTCCAGCCATCAGAAACTTGCGCCCCGCCGAGGGTTTGCCCTCAATGATCGTGACCCGGCGACCCGCCTTCGCCAACGTCTCCGCCGCCATCAGGCCCGCCGGGCCAGAGCCAATCACCAATGCGTCAATTGTGTCTTCCGACGCGGGTGGATTGTCTGCATTTGCCATGGCTGGTCTTCCCATCTGTTGTTGTGCACGGCCAGCGTGTCCGCCCGACGCCAAGTAGAGCCTGCCTCACCTGATCCCAAAGTCGCCCGGGGACAAGGGTGGGGCAGTTGTTTTATCACGTTGGACGTGGCGCGGATGGAAGCCATGGATTGGGGGCGCTGCCCCCGTCCTTCGGACTCCCCCGAGGTATTTTTGGCCAGATGAAGGCCCGAAGAACAGATCCGGCACCGGCGTCCACGTGCAACACCCTTGTGAGCACAGCGACCCTGCACCGATGCCCGCAGGGCGAGGTGCCAGGTCCGCCGTCGAGTTTGGCGTAGCCGAAGGAGGAGGTGGAGGCTGCTTGGGGCTGGTGGGGTGTGCTGGCGTGTTTGAGGGGAAGGGTGCGTTAAGTTTAATGGATCATTGATTTGATGGCTCGGAGATTTGACGGGTCACCTTGCAGGGCGGCGGCACAGAGGGATCTGGCGGCTGGCAACAGCGCCTCAGGCTCGCAGATCCGCTCAATGAGGCCGAAGGACAGCGCCTCTTCGACGGTCAACCTCTCCCCTCCCAGAAGAATCAACTTGGTCCGCGCCGGGCCGACCAGGGTGCTCAGGCGATCGGGGTCTGAGGGCTGCGGCAGGAACCCCAGTTTGGCAACCGGGTAGAAGAACTTGGCGTGGGGCACCGCGAGGCGGATGTCACAGGCCAGCGCCATACCAAATGCGCCGCCAGCCAGCGTGCCGTTTAACGCAGCGGTGCTCAGGCAGGGCAGCGCCGCCAAAGCGCCCGACGCGCGCTCCCACAGCGGTGAGGTGGCCAGGCCGTTGTGCGCCTGCTCCAGATCCGCGCCAGCAGAAAAGACCTCTGCCCCCGGCTCCGGTCAGGATCAGCGCCCGCACACCCCCACAATCCCCAAACACCGTAGCCAGCTGCTCCAGCATCGCGGATGTCAGGGAATTCGCCTTGTCGGGGCGGTTCAGGGTGACGATTCGCAGGTCGTCTTCGTCGTGTACGCCAATCACGCCAGACCCACCGCCGCGCGGATCGCTTCGTCTCGGAGCGAGATATCACCGCCAAGGTAGTCATCCGCCGCATCCGTACACATCCACGCCAGCGTCTTGGCGGGCCATTCCGGCGGAATGTGATCGGACCAATCCATCTGCGCCACGGGGTTCATCGCCGAGGCCTTGATCTCCACCTGCATCTGGGTGGCCACTGTTCCCGGAGACAGGCCCAGGGTGCGAATGCCTTTGTCGCCCATTTCCTTGTGCAGCGAACGCGTCAACATCAGCGCCGCAGCTTTGGAGGCGCAGTAATGTGACCAGCCTTCCAGCGGGTTTGTCGCAGCCCCCGACGAGATTCCGATGATTGTGCCGCCGCGCGCCGCCATATGGGGCAGGGCCGCGCGAATACCATTGAAGGTGCCTTTGAGGTTGATGTCGATGACCTGCCCCCAAGCCTCGGGGTCGGTGTCCTCAATCCGGGCCACGGGTTCGATCACACCTGCGTTGTTGATCACAACATCCAACGCGCCGAAGGTTTGTACGGCGGCGTTAAACGCGGCCTCAACCTCCCAATAACGCGCCACATCGCAAGGCACGGCCAAGGCGGCTTCGCCAATCTCTCCCGCAATCTCCGCAATTGCGTCGCCGCTGCGTGCCATAAGCACTACCTTCGCGCCTAACGCCGCGAATTCCCGCGCCGTGGCCGCGCCGATTCCCCGGCTTGCGCCGGTAATCGCCACCACTTTCCCGTCCAATACATGGGTCATATTTCAGCCTCCCCTGCCTTGTGCCCCCCAGAGGTAACGTCCACACTGCGCCGGGGCCAGCCACTTTCCGGCGATCCATACTTGACGTGTGGCCCACCTCCCGCGATCATCAGGGCTTTCATATCTCTTTGCTGGAGCAATCCCTCCGATGACACGACTTGGTTATACAATTTCCACCATAGCCCTCACTGCAGCCCTTTCTGCGGCCTCCCCGGCGCTTGCCAACACAACAGCTGCTGAGTTGTGGGAAGAATGGCAGGCCCTGGCCGCGCTGACCGGTCAGACGGTTAGTGCTACCGCCACCACAACTGATACCGGCCTGACGTTAACCAACTACACCTCGATCTTCGAAGATGAGGGCATTACCATGCGCGGCGCGATCGACGAGGTTCAGTTGACCGAGAATCCGGACGGCACTATCTCGGTTACTTATTCTGAGCTTTATTCAATCACATTTTCGTTTGAAGTTGATCCAGGTGACCCACCTGGCAACATCGAACTGCAAATGCGCCATGAGAACCTTGATATCCTTGTGTCCGGCGATGCAGATGCGCGGGTTTATACCTATTCCGCAGATCAAATGACCATTTCCGAGGGCGCCATTTGGGGCGGAGGCGACGTGGTTTTGGGAGGAAGCGGCGGCCCGCCGGCGATTGATCTGGATGTCGTGATGACAGACGTTTCGAGCATCTATCAATTGACGGGCACGGATCCGGAATCGATGCGTTTCACCTCCGAAGCGTCGATTGGCGGGTTGTCGATGGCGTTGGAAGTTACCTCCAACGCGTCCCGGGGAGGCCAGATAAAAGCCGCGCTGGTTATGGGCTCGTTGCAGAGCGTCAGCAGCGGCACGGTTCTGTCACTCGGGGGGGTCGGCCAATTTTCGGACGATGTGCCGGAAGACTTCGATCTGACAGGGACCACCACGTATGATTCCCTCGGGTTCGAGATGCTGTTTTTCTCGTCCAGCGATACGTTTGAAGCGGTTTACTCCAACGCAGGCGGCTCCATAGGGGCCACAGTTTCCCCCGAAATGGTCACCTTTGACATTGCAGAGACAGGGATGAGCACCCGCTTTTCCGGATCTGAAATTCCGGTTCCCGTTGATATCTCGATCGGGTACACCGAATTTTCGATGGCGTTTCCGCTGGCAGCTGGCGACGACCCACAGGACATGGGCCTGCGGATGTCGATTCAGGACCTTGTCGTAGGTGAATCGCTGCTTGGCATGATTGATCCGGGCCGCGCGATTCCCCGTGATCCATCCAGCATATTGTTGGATGTGACAGGTCAGGTGCAGGTGCTCATTGACCTGATCACCATAGACCCGGAGACCAATCGGTCCCCCCCTGGTGAATTGCGGTCTTTGTCGGTGAATGAACTGCGTGTCGCCGTGGGTGGTGCGGAATTGACTGGCACCGCAGATTTTACCTTCGCGCCGGGCCAGACTGAGCCGATGCCTGTCGGCTCGGCTAATCTGCAACTGTCCGGCGGCAATGCGCTGCTGGATGCCCTGATGGCGGGTGGTCTTGTACCAAACGAACAAGGCGCGTTTGTACGCGGCGCAGCCAATGTCTTCGCGCGGCCCGGTGCCTTGCCGGACACGCTGGAGACAACGGTGCAATTCGGGGCTGACGGCTCCATCACTGCAAACGGAATTCCGCTGCAATAGGCGGGTTTTCTTGCGCTACAGGATCGGCCCGGGGTGCAAACCTCGGGCCGTTTCACTTGCAAGCCCCCTGCCCCGGCTCTAAAGCGGCAGGCCTGTATTCTGAACTTGACCCACCGCTTTTGCTTTCTGATCTTGCGGGTAAGCGGTTCCGAAAACCGGGCCCCGCTATCTGGCTGCGTCCCAAGCCCGCTGCAACATACCGCGCCGAGGAACCCCATGACCAACACCCCCCTTGCCCCCCTTGCTGCCGCCCTGCTGGAGGCTGCCACCCGTGCCGGGGCTGAGGCTGCTGATGCGTTGGTTGTTGATGGCACCTCGATCAGTATCGGCGTCCTGAACGGCGCGCTGGAGCAAGCGGAGCGGTCCGAGGGGATTGAACTTGGGTTACGGGTTCTGGTCGGCAAGCGGCAAGCCTGTGTGTCGGCCTCGGATGTGGAAGCATCGACGTTGACCGAAATGGCTGAACGCGCCGTCGCCATGGCCCGGCTTGCGCCGGAAGACCCAAACGCGGGGCTGGCGGATGCGGATCAGCTCAGCGACGTGCGCGACGGCGCGGCCCTGGACATGAACGATCCCGGCGCGGACCCGGACCCGGCGATGTTGGAACGTATGGCGCTGGAAGCAGAGGCTGCCGCTTTGACGATCCACGGTGTTGCGCAGGTCTCGGACGCGGGCGCGGGATTTTCGCGGCGCCGGATGCATCTGGCCGCCACCAACGGCTTTGCCGGCGGGTACGAGCGCACCGATCATGGGGTGCATTGCGTGGCGATCACCGGCGAAGGCGCATCGATGGAGCGGGATTACTTCGGCGACGGGCGCAACCACGCCAGTGACCTGATATCGCCATCTGACGTCGGGCGGATCGCCAGGGAGCGCACTGTAGCGCGGGCCGGGGCGTGCAAACCGCCAACTGGGGCCTTCCCGGTGATGTTTGATGAACGTGTGTCATCTGGCCTGATCGGCCACCTGCTGGCCGCCACCAACGGCAGCGCAATTGCGCGCGGCGCGTCGTGGGCGCGGGATTTACTGGGTGAACAGGTGTTGCCCGCCGGCCTGTCTCTGATCGAGGAACCGCACCGGCCCCGCACCTCGGCCAGCCGTCCGTTTGACGCTGAAGGGCTGCCAACGCAGGTCCGTGAGATTGTGAAAGACGGCGTGTTGACCGGCTGGACGCTGGATCTTTCCACCGCCCGCCAGCTTGGCCTGACCTCCACCGCCTCTGCCGCCCGTGGCACCGGCGGCCCACCATCCCCGTCTGTTGGCAACGCACGCCTGACGGCGGGGTCGGCCAGCCGCGATGAACTGCTGGCGCAGATGGGAACCGGGCTGCTGATTACCTCCCTTATCGGATCGTCGATCAACGCCACCACAGGGGATTATTCCCGCGGCGCGTCGGGGTTTTGGGTTGAGAACGGGCAGATCACCTACCCCGTGAACGAATGCACCGTCGCCGGTAACCTGCGCCAGATGTTGCTGTCGATCACACCGGCCAATGACGCCCGAGCGCATCTGAGCCGGGTTGTCCCCTCACTTCTTGTGGAAGGGCTCACGATTGCAGGCGCCTAGGGATGATCTGAAGCTTCTTGTCGGGGCCGCCTTACGTGCCGGGGAAATTGCCCGGCAATTTTTCGGCAAAAACCCCAAGGTCTTCGACAAGGGTGAAGACGGCCCGGTGACCGAAGCTGATCTGGCGATTGATATGATGTTGCATGAGGTTCTGCGCAGCGCACGGCCTGATTATGGTTGGCTGTCTGAGGAAACCGAAGACAGTGCCGCGCGGCTGGATGCCGAACATGTCTTTATCTGCGATCCGATCGACGGTACGCGGACATTTATTGAGGGCGGGCGCAGTTTTTCGCATTCGCTGGCTGTGGTTCGGAACGGCGAGACCACCGCCGCGGTGGTGTTGGTGCCGATGCAAGACAAGCTTTACGCGGCGTCTGTCGGGGATGGCACTACGCTGAATGGCACGCCGGGCGGGTGACCGGCACAAACGCATTGGCCGATGCCACGGTTCTGACCACCAAGGCCAACCTTCAGCCGCACCAATGGCCCCACGGCCTGCCCCCGGTTGAGAAGGCTTATCGCCCATCACTTGCCTATCGGATGTCACTGGTCGGAGAGGGCCGGTTTGACGCGATGATGGCGTTCCGGCCCACATGGGAATGGGACATCGCGGCGGGGGCGTTGATTATCGCCGAGGCAGGCGGCGTAGCGACAGACGGCTTCGGCGGCGCGCTGCGCTTCAACGGCCCAAGTGCGCAGGTGGACGGCGTGTTGGCTGGCGGACCTGCGGTGCATGAGTTGTTGGTGGGACTGCGCGCGCTCAAGTAGCCCGAAGGGCGGTAGCGCTACTCAGGACTCCGCTCAAGTAGCCCGCAAGCCGATAGCGCACTCGGGACTCTCCTAGAGCACATCCAAACTAATCGGTTTCATATCCTGCCG
>JAESTV010000188.1 GCA_016763475.1 Roseicyclus sp. | reverse complement strand
GGCCGCGGGTTCGACGTAGCCACCTGCCACTGCCGCAAGAGGCGAAAGTGCCAGCGCAAAACCGCCTGCAAGGATTGCTTGTTTCATCTGTCGGGTCCTTTTGTTGCGGGTCCTGGTTCCGTTAGGCCAACCCAAGACCTGTGTGAGCATGTTGGCCCATGACCGACAGATAGGCAGAGGCCGCGCAAATGCACGCCCGTGGGCCTCCGGGGTGTGGGGGGCGGCCAATCCTTGCCGAAAGCAGCAAGTGGGGTCAGCGAAGCGCCGCCGCGTCCGCAGCCAGACGGGTGATTTCACCCCAGTCACCGGCGATGATGGCCGACGTCGGCGCAACCCACGACCCACCCGCACAGATCACATTGGGCAGGTTCAGATAGACAGTGGCGTTTTCAGGTGTGACGCCACCGGTGGGACAGAAAGAGACCTGGGGGATTGGCGCGCCGATGGCTTTGAGCGCTGATGCGCCGCCGGAGGCTTCGGCCGGGAAGAACTTAAGCATATCAAAGCCCTGCTCAAACAGCGCCATAACCTCGGTTGCGGTGGCGGCACCGGGCAACAGTGGCAATTCATTGGCTGAGCAGGCATCAATCAGGCGCTGCGTCACTCCGGGGGAGACGCCGAACATGGCACCCGCGGCTTTGGCGTTTTCCACATCCTTGGGGGTCAAAAGTGTTCCCGCCCCCACCACGCCACCCGCAACCTGCGCCATTTCGGCGATCACTTCGAGGGCGGCAGGGGTGCGGAGGGTGACTTCGAGGGCGGGCAACCCACCTTTGATCAGCGCCTCGGCCAGGGGTTTGGCGTCGGCTGCGTCGTTGACCACAAGAACCGGAATGATCGGAGCCAGGGCTGCGATGCGGCGGGCGGCGAGGGATTGGGCGGCAGGAATCATTGGGGGGCTTTCCAAGGGCAGGCGGAGGCTTGTGACTTATAGTGCGGGAGCCTCCGGCGGGAGTTTATTGGCCAAGATGAAACGGGGGCGCGCGCGTTAACCTTAATGGGATGTTAATGGGACGTTTCGGTCATCGTGAGTGAGGGAGCCCAGGGGAGTGTGTCAGACAAAAACACCTGCGCCTGCGGTTGCGGGGCCTGCGGTTTGGCGAAAGATCTCGAACAACTCGCGACCAACGCCGTGGCTGTTGGCGCTGAGGTCCGGGGTGGCGTGAGGCCGGGTTGCGACATCTTCGGTGAGGACGTCGACGGTGCCTTTGATGGCATCGACGCGGATCAGGTCTCCGTCTTGCAGCTTTCCGATCAGGCCGCCATCCAGCGCCTCAGGTGCGAGGTGGATGGCGGCGGGGACTTTACCTGACGCACCCGACATTCGGCCATCGGTGAGCAGCGCAACCTTGTGGCCGCGATCTTGCAGGACGGCGAGAACCGGGGTGAGCGCGTGAAGCTCGGGCATGCCGTTGGATTTGGGGCCCTGGAAGCGCACCACAATAACAACGTCGCGGTTCAGCTCCTTGTTTTTGAAGGCTTGTTTGACCGCGTCCTGGCTGTGGAAGATCGCGGCGGGGGCCTCGATAATGTGCCGCTCTGGCGCCACGGCAGAGACTTTCATCACCCCGGTGCCAAGGTTGCCGTGAAGCTCCACCAAGCCACCTGCGGGTTGGAACGGGTCGGAGGCGGGGCGCAGGATTTTGGTGTTGAGGCTTTCTTTGGGACCTTCGCGGTAATGGAAGCCGCTGTGGAGCAATTCAGGCTCAAAGGTATACAGGTTCAACCCGTCACCGACGACCGTTTTGACATCCTCGTGCATCAGGCCCGCGTCGAGCAATTTGGCAATCATGTAGCCAAGACCGCCAGCGGCGTGGAAGTGGTTCACATCCGCCAATCCGTTGGGATAGACCCGCGCCATCAAAGGTGTCGCGGCGGAAATGTCACTGAAATCACGGCATTCCAGGATCACACCAGCAGCGCGCGCCATGGCGATCAGGTGGATCACAAGGTTGGTGGAACCGCCGGTGGCCATCAGGCCCACAAGGCCGTTCACGAAGGTCTTCTCGTTCAGGATATCGCAGACGGGAGTGTAGGACTTGCCAAGGCCGGTGATTGCGGCGGCCCGTTCGGTGGCAGCGGTGGTCAGCGCATCCCGCAGCGGCGTGCCCGGGTTCACAAAGCTTGCACCCGGCAGGTGCAGGCCCATGAATTCCATCAGCATCTGATTGGAATTGGCGGTGCCGTAGAACGTACAGGTGCCGGGGCCGTGGTAGGAGGACATCTCGGCCTTCATCAATGTGTCGCGGCCAACCTCTCCGGCGGCAAATTGCTGGCGCACGCGGGCTTTTTCATCATTGGGCAGGCCGGTGAGCATCGGCCCGGCGGGCACAAAAATGCCGGGGAGGTAACCGAAGGTTGCCGCCGCAATCACCAGGCCCGGCACGATTTTGTCACAGACCCCCAGATACAGCGCCGCATCGAAGGTGTTGTGGGACAGGGCAATACCGGCAGCCATCGCAATCACATCGCGGGAAAATAGGCTGAGTTCCATGCCGACCTGGCCTTGGGTGACGCCGTCACACATGGCAGGCACACCACCCGCCACTTGCGCCGTGGCCCCTGCCCCACGTGCCGCCTCTTTGATCTTTTGTGGATAGGTTTCAAAGGGTTGATGGGCCGACAACATATCGTTGTAAGCGGTGATGATGCCGACGTTCGGGGCGCGGGCGGCAACCAAAGTGTCTTTGTCACCACCCATGGCTGCATAGGCATGGGCCTGGTTGCCACAGGTCAGATGTGCGCGTCGGGGGCCGTCCTGTGCCAGCTTGCGCATCCGCTCAAGATACGGGTCCCGTGTGACACGGGAGCGTTCAACAATGCGCTCGGTGACGGCGATGATGCGGGGATCGAGTGCCATGGGGGTGTTCCCTGTCTGCTGTTGATTGGTGGATATCATGTTAGCGCTAACAATGTCTAGAGTTGATCCCCAGCCTTGATCCTCGGGCACCTTTGCCACCCGTGCCACACCTGCAAGCCGCCACCTGTGATCCGCCACCTGTGATCCGCCACCTGTGATCCGACGTGTAACGACATCCCTGGGCACAGCCGACCGTATCGGCCTTGGAATACCCCAAAGCCGCGGCTTCCGCTCCTTGATCCGGCAGATCACATCTTATCTGGGTGTTTCGTTGCCGTTTGGCATTCCGGGGCGCTGTTGTGCCATGGCAATGCCCGCGTGTGCACCTGCCAACGCCCTGGCTTGGCGCCCCCGGGGCGGGCATTGGGGCGGGCATTGGGGGCGGGCACCCGGACCACCGGCATCACATCGTTGACATATTTTGCACCCGGATTTGCCGCTGATCCGACGCTGATCCGACGCTGATCCGACGCCGGGAAACCGGAGTATTGCCTTTGTCGCGCCGCACTGGTCCGGGAAACTCATTACAAGTTACATCATTCTGTTAGGAATCTACCATGCCAACCATCCAACACTTCTTTCAATCCGAGAACGGCGCCGTAACCGTTGACTGGGTTATTCTGACCGCCGCCCTCGTGGGCCTGGGCCTGGCCGTTATGGCTGTTGTGTCCGGCGGCGTTGAGGACCTCTCGGGTGACGTCTCAGTGGAACTGGCCAGCCTCGACATCGGCACCATGTACGACTGGGGTTCTGGCAGCGCGCTGGCGAATGGCGGCTGGGGCGATCTGGATATCTTCTCGCCCTCGCAAACTGCAGAGGGTGCAGACACCTATGCCGCTTCGGTTCTGGGCAACCATGGCGGCGACTATCAGGCGGCTTATGACGAGCTGTATAACAATGCGCTGGTGATGACCTACGCCAACGGCGAATCCATCGATGATTTTGGCGCGTTCGAGGCCTTGGCCGCTGCTGATGGTGCCACAATCAACACCGGCAGCAACATGACCTACGCCGAGATGCATGCGGCCTACAGCGCGAACGGCTCCCTCTGAGCCACACAGCCCGCTTTCAAATTCCGGCCCGCATTGCGAAAATGCGGGCCGAATTTTCATGGATCGGAATGTTGTTGGTGGCGAATGGCGAGGCAAGCGTCTGATTGTTGCAGCGGACCGCTGCTTTCCGCCGGTTCTGTCGAAGCGACATGTGACCCGCGTCGCTGACATGGGACACTCTGGGTGCACCCGTCGCTGACACCATCATGCAACGGCAACAAGGGGTGTTGTCCCCCATCCATCGGGGATTTTAACTCACCCAAAAGCGAAATTTCGCGACGGAAGCGAAGGCCAGCCCGGGCCGCATTAAACCTGTTGCGACAGTCTTGTTTCAGGGGAACCGGCGCACCGCACACACAGATCAATAATGCGGGAGTCTTGGGTTCAATCCTGTGGATCGGGTTAGATGCAAACCGTTTCAGTGGGGCTGAACACCCGGCAGGAACACGGGTTCGTCGCGGTACAGCAGGCTGATGTTATCTCGGAAAACGTGGACCTTTTCGGGCGCGGCACTGAGTTTCACGTTGGTGCCGCGCAGGTCTTTGTGGATGCCAGCGAGTTTGCCGATGACGGGATCGTTTTCGGGGGCGGACCGCTCAAAGTAGAGCAGCGTGACCTCTCCCAAAGCCTCGGTGATCTCGACGTTGCCTTGGAACGCAAAATCGGCGCCGTCGGTGGCGACCATGTCTTCGGGCCGGATGCCAACCTCAACCTCGGCCCCCATATCGGCATCAGCGGAGGGGTAGTTGGAGGTGATTGTGCCGCCCTCATTCATCTGAAGTGTCGTCGTCGCCCCGGTCCCCACAATTTTGCCACCCATGAGGTTCATTGCGGGTGAGCCGATGAATTTGGCCACAAAGGTCGAATTTGGCCGCTCGTACAAGCTCAGGGGGGCGCCGACCTGGGCAATTCCACCGCCGGCCAGAACCACGATACGGGTGGCCAATGTCATCGCCTCCACCTGATCGTGGGTGACGTAGATCATCGTGCTCTCGGGCATCTGTTCCTTCAGCTGCGCGATCTGGATCCGGGTGGCGACACGCAAGCTGGCGTCGAGGTTGGAAAGCGGTTCATCAAACAGGTACACTTTCGGGTCGCGCACAATCGAGCGTCCGATAGCGACCCGCTGGCGTTGGCCGCCGGACAGCTCTTTGGGCAGGCGGTCGAGGAAGTTTTCCAGCTGCAACTTCTTAGCCGCAGCCATCACCTTCTTCTCAATCAAGGCTTTGTTATCCCCCGCTATTTTCAGGGCAAACGCCATGTTGTCACGCACTGTCATGTGCGGATACAGCGCGTAGGACTGGAACACCATGGCGATGCCACGCTCAGACGGAGGGATGTCGTTGACCACCACATCGTCGATCTGCAACTCACCGCCGGTGATCTTCTCCAGCCCTGCAATCATCCGCAAAAGCGTGGACTTGCCGCAGCCCGAGGGGCCGACGAACACAATCAACTCACCCTGATCAATATCCAGGTTGATGTCGCGCAGCACTTGAACGGTGCCGCCGTAGGTCTTTTCAACACCCGTGAGCTTGAGGTTAGCCATTGCGTATTCCTTTCTTGGTGCCGCGCAATTTGTTCCGAAAACCGGGTCCGGCTTTTCGGATTGCGCTTTAGCCGGGTACGCGCAGCGCAAGCGCGGGCTGCCACGGGCCAAGGTGTAATTTTCCATCCGGCGCCGGGCCGGTTGATCCGAGTTCCTGTCCAACCTGCAGCCAATTCCCGGCAGGCGCGTCAATCACCGCAGGCTCCCCGGAAAGGTTGATCGCAACAAACAGCGTTTCGCCTTTGTGGGTGCGGGTGAAATGCAGGACGTCACCCTCAGCGCGCACATCAGAATGGCTGCCTTTGGCCAAGGCCTTATGGGCATGGCGGAAGCTGATTGCGCGCCGGTAATGGTGCAGCAGTGAGCCGGGGTCCGCTTCCTGCGCCGCGACGGAGTGCATCAGGTGTTCGTGGCTGATCGGCAACCACGGCTGACCTTGTGTGAAGCCGCCGTTTTGGTGCGACGACTCCCAGGCTATCGGCGTACGACACCCATCGCGGCCTTTGAATTCGGGCCAGAATTCGATCCCGTAGGGGTCCTGTAAGGCATCAAATGGGACGTCTGCCTCGTGCAGGCCAAGTTCCTCACCCTGATAGAGGCACAAGGTCCCGCGCAGGCACATCATCAGGGTTGTCAGCGCCCGTTGGGCGGCCGGGGTAAGGCCCCAACGCGTGGCGTGGCGGATAACGTCGTGGTTGGAGAACGCAAGGCAGGCCCATCCGTCAGGGGCCGCGGCGTCAATACGCGCCAACACATCGGCAAACCGCGCCGCAGTGGGAGCTTCGCGCGAGAGGAACTCGAAGCTGTAACACATGTGAATCTTGTCATTGCCGGCGGTATATTCACCCATGATCTCCAGCCCGATTTGGGCATCCCCGATTTCACCCACGGCAGTTGCGGCGGGGAACTCATCAAGGACCGCCCGGAAACGGCGCAGGAAGTCGAGGTTTTCGGGCTGGTTCTTGGAATAGAGGTGCCGCTGATGGTTGTAGGGGTTCACCGACGGCGCAATGGAGGTGTCCCGTTGATCCTCGGGCAACGCCGGGTTTGAGCGCAACAATTTGTCGTGGACGTAGAAGTTGATGGTATCGAGGCGGAAACCGTCAACCCCGCGATCAAGCCAGAACCGCGCCACATCCAGAAGTGCGTCTTGCACCGCGGGTTCGTGGAAGTTGAGATCCGGCTGCGAGGTCAGAAAATTGTGCAGGTAATACTGCTCACGCCGGGCATCCCAATGCCAGGTTTTTCATTGGCATGTTCATCATCGATTTCGGTGGTGAACATGTTCTCGCGGTATTTTTCCCAGTGGCCAGATGCTTCCCACAGCTTGCGGTCCACCACCATCGGGGTGTTGATTTCC
>JAESTV010000187.1 GCA_016763475.1 Roseicyclus sp. | reverse complement strand
CAATACCCGCCGCCTCACTGTTCTTTCCGGCCCCGGCGGCGACCCGCTTGCCATGACTGTGGACGAGGCCAGCGATTGGGCCGATCTTGTATGTGGCGGCGATAGCATTCTCATCTTTGACATTGATGAGAATGGCGACGCTGTTGAGAGCAGCTTCGACTTCGACTGTCTTGACGACCTGTGACGCCAAAGGCGTTTCTCTCGCCTATAGCGCCAAAGGCGATTGTCCCGCAGCCCCCGGCCTCGTATATCGCGGCTATGTTGGACAACCGCCCCACCCTGCCCGCAGAAATTGCTCGCCGTCGGACCTTTGCGATTATCTCGCACCCCGACGCTGGCAAAACCACGCTGACCGAGAAGTTTCTTCTATACGGTGGCGCGATCCAGATGGCAGGCCAGGTGCGCGCCAAAGGTGAGGCGCGGCGCACCCGGTCAGATTTCATGCAGATGGAAAAGGACCGGGGGATTTCCGTGTCCGCGTCGGCGATGTCGTTTGACTACGTCACACCTGAGGTCCGGTTCCGCTTCAATTTGGTCGACACGCCGGGCCACTCGGATTTCTCGGAAGATACCTATCGCACACTTACCGCTGTGGACGCCGCAATCATGGTGATTGACGGCGCAAAAGGTATCGAATCGCAAACCCAAAAGCTGTTTGAGGTTTGCCGCTTGCGTGACCTGCCGATCCTGACGTTTTGCAACAAGATGGACCGCGAAAGCCGGGATACGTTTGAGATTATTGACGAAATTCAGGAAAATCTGGCGATTGATGTGACGCCGGCTTCCTGGCCCATCGGCGTCGGGCGTGATTTCCTGGGCTGTTACGACCTGATCAATGACCGGCTGGAACTGATGGACCGCGCCGACCGCAACAAGGTCGCCGAAACAATCAGCCTTAAAGGTTTGGATGACCCCCGGCTTGGGGAGCACATCCCCCCGGACATGCTGGCGCAACTGCGCGAAGAGGTAGAGATGGCGCGCGAACTTATGCCCGCCATGGACCGTGAGGCGTTCCATCAAGGCACGCTGACGCCGCTCTGGTTTGGCTCGGCGATCAACTCGTTTGGGGTGAAGGAGCTGATGGATGGCATCGCCAAATACGGGCCAGAGCCGCAGGTGCAACACGCCAAGCCCCGTGAAGTGGCACCCGAGGAAAAGAAGGTCACGGGGTTTGTCTTCAAGGTGCAGGCCAATATGGACCCCAAACACCGCGACCGGGTGGCGTTTGTACGTCTGGCCAGCGGCCATTTCCTGCGGGGGATGAAACTGACCCATGTGCGGTCGAAAAAACTGATGTCGATCTCCAATCCGGTGATGTTCCTGGCCAGCGATCGTGAATTGGCCGAAGAGGCCTGGGCCGGTGATATCATCGGCATCCCCAACCACGGGCAGTTGCGCATCGGTGATGCCCTGACCGAGGGTGAGGTGTTACGGTTCACCGGCATTCCGTCATTTGCGCCGGAACTGCTGCAAACCTGCCGCGCCGGTGATCCGCTGAAGGCCAAACACCTCGACAAGGCGCTGAAGCAATTTGCCGAAGAAGGTGCGGCGAAAGTGTTCAAGCCAACGTACGGCTCTGGCTTCATCGTCGGCGTTGTGGGGGCGCTGCAATTTGAGGTTCTGGCCAGCCGGATCGAGTTGGAATACGGCCTGCCGGTGCGCTTCGAGCAGTCGCAGTTCACCTCGGCGCGCTGGGTACACGGCCCCAAAGACGCGGTGGAGGCATTTGCAAACGCCAACAAACTGCACATCGCCACCGACAACGACGGCGACCCAGTGTACCTGACGCGCCTGCAATGGGATATCGACCGGGTGGAACGGGATTATCCGGACATCACGTTGTCGGCGACAAAAGAGTTGATGGTTTAGGCGGAAAGCACTTCGAACCCGGATTTGGCGCCTGGCTGGTCGTGGTGGCCAACATCTGGAACGTCCACTTGCATAGCCTTGAAAGGTTCAGGCCGCTTCATGTATTTCAGGAGCGCCCGCGGGTGTTCTTCGTCCTGCCAACAGGTGTGTCGCTGATCTTTCCGCCGTTTCTTTTCGGATACGTCATTGGCTATCCTGGAGCCACCCACTTCGGTTTGGATGAAACCCGAGGTTGCCGCGCAAAGATCAACCTTTAGGCTTCTGGAGTAGCCCCATGCCCCGCCGCAATCGCGTTCTGCCCACCGGGGAAATCATCCCCCACCCCGCCCGTGGCACGTTCACCGGCAATCGGGGGATATTGGTTGATCACAACGGGCAGATGATGAACCGCCAATGGGCGGGCAAGGCGTGGATCACCTGTCTGTTGGAGTTTCGCGGGCGCTGGCGGCCTGTTGCGCAGCCGCATACCTGGACCGAGTTGTTTTTCCTCGATGAAGCCGTGGCATTCGCCGCCGGGCACCGCCCCTGCGCCTATTGTCGGCGCGCGGCGTACACGCGCTTCAAGGCCGGGTTCCCCGGCAGGCCAAATGCGGTGGAGATGGACATGATCCTCCACGCCGAACGGTTGGAAAACCGCGTCAAACGGCTTCATCCGGTTCAACTGGAGGCGTTGCCTGATGGTGCGTTTGTTGCGGTTGATGGCAGGCCGCACCTGGTGAACGGCGACGCCCTCCTGCCATATGCGCCGGACGGATATCACCCACCCAAACCGCGCCCCACGGGGCAGGCGCTGTCCCTGACCCCGCCGAGCCTTTTGGCCGTGCTGACGGGGGGGTATCAGCCGCAATTGCACCTGAGCGCCGGGTTTGGATCTGGGCCTGGGTCCGGAGATGAAGCTGGACCTTAAGACTGCGTTAACAAAGCCGCGCTAGCTTCAGGCAATGATCCGATTGGGCGTTATTCTTGTTGTCCTGCTGGCGGGCTGTGTCCCGCAATCCGGCACGCTGGTGTCGGACGACACCGGCCTGTCCGGGCGCTACTCTGGGCAGGTGGTGATTTCGGACCACCCCCATCACGTGCTTTACGGTCATGTGATTGAGGCGCAGCGCAACGGTGAGATCACCCGCGCCCTTGTTATATCGCAGCGCCGTGACGGGGTTCACAACTTGCGGTTTCAGGAGGCCTGGATGAGAGGCGTTGAGCTGCCTTTCAGCCGCTCCGGCGCCCTGAGCGGATGTAGCCATGGCCAGTGCCTGAACCGCCACGCCGGGATGATCCTGCTGTCCGACGCGCTTTTCACCCACGCCCGGAACAACGGCCTGCAAGTGCGGCTGATCGGTGGGCAGGATAATGTCGACATCCGGGTCCCCGCAGAGCTTTTCCAATTGCCGCCGCCGTGACACTTCCGCACCGTTGCCGCGAAGAGTGCGTCTCCATCGTTTGACGACATCGCCCGAATGCAATATGAGCCTTCCGTGCCCGCGATCCGCGCGGGCTGATATCGCGGAGCGCTCTGGCACATTTGCGCTCCATCACCCTGCCGAGGCACCTGATCCCCGGCCAGATTGGACGCACATGACGACTTTCGCTGAACTCGACCTCAACCCCAAGGTTCAAAAGGCCATCATCGAGGCCGGATACGAATCGCCTACCCCAATTCAGGCAGGCGCCATTCCCCCCGCCCTTGAAGGACGTGACGTTCTGGGCATCGCCCAAACCGGCACCGGCAAAACCGCCTCCTTCACATTGCCGATGATCACGATGCTGGCCCGTGGGCGCGCCCGCGCGCGGATGCCCCGGTCTCTGGTCCTTTGTCCGACACGGGAACTCGCCGCGCAGGTGGCTGAAAACTTCGACATCTACGCCAAATACGTGAAGCTGACCAAAGCGCTGCTGATCGGTGGCGTCAGCTTCAAGGAACAAGGGACGCTGATCGACAAAGGTGTCGATGTCCTGATTGCCACGCCGGGCCGTCTGCTTGACCATTTTGAGCGCGGCAAACTGATCCTGAATGACGTGAAAGTCATGGTTGTGGATGAGGCTGACCGGATGCTCGACATGGGGTTTATCCCCGATATCGAGCGGATCTTTGGCCTTGTGCCCTTCACCCGCCAGACGCTGTTCTTCTCAGCCACCATGGCGCCCGAGATCGAGCGGATCACCAATACGTTCTTGTCCAACCCGGCCAAGATCGAGGTTGCGCGTCAGGCAACGGCGTCCGAGACAATCGAACAGCGGCTTATCGAATTCAAACCTACGCGCCGCGATACGGCCGCGAAACAAAAGCGCGATATGTTGCGGGCTTCGATCACCGCTGAGGGGGACGCCTTTAGCAACGCCATCATCTTCTGCAACCGCAAGGTTGATGTAGATATTGTTGCCAAGTCACTGAAAAAGCACGGCCTTAATGCCGAGCCGATCCATGGCGATCTGGATCAATCGCAGCGGATGCGCACACTTGCGGGGTTCCGGGACGGCTCGATCACGTTCCTTGTGGCCTCTGACGTAGCCGCACGAGGCTTGGACATTCCCAACGTCAGCCACATCTTCAACTATGACGTCCCGTCCCACGCCGAGGACTACATTCACCGGATTGGCCGCACCGGACGTGCCGGAAAATCCGGCGTTGCGATCACCTTGAGCGTGCCCTCCGATGAGAAGTATCTGAACGCAATTGAGGCGTTGATCAAGCAGCCGATCCCACGTGTGGACCCCCCGATGGAGGTCACCGCCCCACGTGGCCGCGGTGATGAGGGCCAGCCCAAGCCATCCGATGACAGCAAACCGCGCCGCTCGCGCCGGGGCGGGCGCCGCTCGGAAGAGCCACGCGGCGAGCAACCCAAGCCCGTTGAGGCCGTGCAATCACCCGCAGGGGAAGACACAGCCGCATCCGCACCGGTATCCACTCCCGCACCGGTATCCACTCCCGCACCGGTACACGAAGAGCCGAAGGCCGAAGATAAACCACCCCGCCCCGAGCGTAATGATCGCGACCAAGGTGGGCGTGAACGTGGCGGGCGCGAACGTGGTGGCCGGGGCCGGGGACGTGACCGCGATCGTGGCCCCCGAGTTGTTGGCATGGGCGAATTCACTCCGGATTTCGTCGGATTGAGCTTTGACGAACGCCGTGGCGGACCCGCCCGTGAGATGAACATGGACGAGGATGAGGCCGTCGAAGAGGTCGTTTTGGCCACACCTGAGGTTGAGGCCGAAGCGCCGGTTGAAAAACCCAAGCGTCGCCGCACCCGCAAACCCAAAGCGGACCCTGAAGTGACGGCTGAGGCGCCGGTGGACGCAGAAGTTGCGGCTGATGTTGCGGCTGAAACCGTCACTGAAACCGTCGCTGATCCCGAAGCCACACTTGCGCCTGCGCCCGACCCTGCGCCTGAGGAAAAGCCCAAACGTCGCCGCACCCGTAAGAAGGCGGCAGAAACGCCCGCTGAGCCAAAAGCTGACGCCGCCCCGGAGGCTGAGATTGTGGCTGAGGTCGTGGCGGAAGCTGAGGCTGAGGTCGTGGAAAAGCCGAAACGGCGCCGCACCCGCAAGAAGGTAGAAGCTGCGCCCGAAGCTGTCGAAGACACGCCAGCCTCAGAATAGGCCGCAGCGCCAGACACAAAACGCCGCGCAAAGCTGTTTTGCTTTGCGCGGCGTTTTACGTTTTAGGACAATGGGTTACTCAGCCATCAAACGGCTGACGAGTAACGTAACCTCGGGCTTCTTGCCGATCTCCCGGACACATATCTTGCGGGCAACACGCTTCACCGCCTCTTCCAGCTTGTCGTCATTGTCGAGAACTTTGGCGTCCAGGCGAGGCAACATCCGCGACAGTTGATCCTCGATCAGCTCCTGTAACGGGGCGCCAGATGATCCAACCTCGGGCAGACCTTTCAGTGACACCCATGCGTCCTCAATAACCTCGTCGGATTCGTCCACAATCACCGCGACGATCACCATGCCGTTTAGCGCCATTTTCATCCGCTCACGGATAACGCCGTCAAACTGGCCCACGTAGGCCTCACCATCCAGATAGGTGCGGCTGACCTCAATATGTTCCACCACGCCGGGTTTGTTGCCGGACAATTCAACCATCATCCCGTTGGCGGCCACGAAACTGGCCATCCCTTTGGACATGGCAAGGCGCGCATGTTCGCGAAGGTGACGGAATTCGCCGTGGCAAGGGATCAGGATCTGCGGCTTCAGGATATCGTGCATCATCTCCAGATCAGGCCGATTGGCGTGCCCCGAAACATGGTAGAACCCGGAGTTTTCGTCGATGATCTCGACGCCGATCTCAGCCATGGCGTTCTGGATATGGCCAACGGAGACCTCGTTACCGGGGATGGTTTTGGAGGAAAACAGGAACAAATCCCCCTCTTTCAACTCGTGCCCCAAGTACTTGCCCCGCGACAGCGATGCAGATGCGGCGCGGCGTTCACCTTGGGAGCCGGTCACAATCAGCATCAGGCTTTCGCGGGGGATATCAAGCGCGTCCTCAGAGGACACGGTTGTCGGGAAGTTGGTCAGGATACCGGCCTCGGTGCCCGCTTTCACCATCCGCTGCATGGCGCGGCCCATCAGGCAGATCGAACGGCCCGCCGCGATACCCGCATCAGCCAGAGTTTGCAGGCGTGCAATGTTGGAGGCAAAGGTTGTGGCCACAACCATACCTTTGGCGTTGCGCACCAGATCGGTGATCTGATCGGGCAATTCCGATTCGGAGCGGCCAGGGTGACGGCTGAACACGTTGGTACTGTCGCAGATATAGGCCAGCACGCCGTCAGCGGCGATCTCGGTCCACAACCCCTCATCAAAGGCTTCGCCGACAATCGGATCACGGTCGATCTTGAAGTCACCGGAATGCACAACCCGGCCCGCGTCGGTGTCGATCAGCAGCGCGGAGGCTTCCGGGATCGAATGCGCCACCGGCGCGAATTGCACCCGGAACGGGCCAGCTTCGACAACCGCCGGGTAGGCCTCAACCACATTCACCTGTTCGATATTGTGGCCTGCCTCCCCCATCTTGCGCATGGCGTGGATGGCGGTGAACCGGCGGCAATAGACCGGCGCTTGCAGGCGGCTCCAAAGGTGCCCGATGGCGCCAACGTGGTCTTCGTGAGCGTGGGTGATGAAGATGGCGTCGATGCGATCCTTGCGATCTTCCAGCCATTCGACATCCGGCAGGATCAAATCCACTCCCGGCTGGCCATCCATATCGGGAAAGGCGACGCCGGTGTCGACCACAATCAACCGCTCAGCCCCCTCCGGCCCATAGCCGTAGACGTAACAATTCATCCCGATCTCCCCCGCGCCGCCGATGGGGAGATAGATGAGGCGGTTCCGGTCACTCATGAGGGGGTATTATCCTTGTTGTATTTGTGGATGACCGTCAGGCCATGCATCGTCAGATCATCTTCGATCCGGTCAAATAGCACATCCCCTGTTGAGAACAACGGCGCAAGGCCCCCGGTGCCAATCACTTGCATTGGAGCCACATGTTCGGCGCGAATGCGGTCACAAATGCCACGCACCAGGCCGATGTACCCCCAGAACACACCTGATTGCATACACGCGACGGTGTTGGTGCCGATGACGTGGCGTGGTTTGCTCACATCTATATGGGGCAGAGCCGCCGCCGCCTGGTGCAGCGCCTCCAGGGACAGGTTCACCCCGGGCGCAATCACGCCACCGATATAGGCACCATCTTCGGCCACAACGTCAAACGTGGTTGCGGTGCCGAAATCGACCACAATCAGGTTGCCGCCATGGCGGTTGTAGGCGCCTGCGGTGTTCACTAGGCGGTCCGGCCCGATCAATGTTCCCTCATCCACACGCGGGTCCGCGGGCAGAAGGCATTCCGGCTTGCCCACCACAATTGGCCGGGTGCTGAAATAGCGATCACACAACACGCGGAGGTTAAAAACCACACGGGGCACAGTGGAGGAGATGATGACTTCGCTCACCTCTATCGCCAGCTTCTCGT